>NZ_JAKGTN010000001.1:0-464331 GCF_021568915.1 Vibrio sp. McD22-P3 | reverse complement strand
GGCTTCGGTGGCAAGATTATCGGCATGACAACATTCGGTGAATCTGCGCCAGCGGGTGAGCTGTTTAAGATGTTTGGCTTCACAACTGAAAACGTTGTAAACACAGCAAAAGAGCTACTTGCTTAATTTAGAAGACTCAATAAGCATCGTTAGTACATGAAAAGCCGAGCCCTAGAGCTCGGCTTTTTTATGACTATTCAAATTCACTACCTTTGTTATCCAACTCGCGTCTGCCACAGGTTTGGCAAGTGACATAGCGGTCCATATCATAGTAGTGCCCGCCATTGATAAACGCGTGCAGCAATAACTTAATTCGACCAAGGATCTTTGGGTCTTTGTCATAGCGACTTGGTTTACGTGTCAAGACTTCGTTATGAACAGTTTCTTTATTACATGATTGGCAGCAATGCTGACCAGTAAACATGGGGCACCTCCTGTGCAGTGAAAACGAGGTCGTTAAATGGCACGAGAGATGAACCCTTTAACCATGGTAGCAGAGTGAACTTTTAGCGGATGGCGTGTTTTGGAGACTTGCCTCGCAACTGTTAATGCGAAATGACAGTTGATCGGTTACTATGCACACCTTCATAACGTGAACTAAGGATGTAGTGCGATGTTAAAAGTGGCTATTAATGGCTTTGGTCGCATTGGACGAAATGTACTTCGAGCAATCTATGAAAGCGGCAAAAACGATAAAATACAAGTCGTCGCGGTCAACGAGCTTGCTCAACCTGAAGCAATGGCACATTTGCTTCAATACGATACTAGTCATGGTCGATTTGCCAAGAAGATCTCTCACGATCAAGAGCACCTGTATGTTAATCACTGCGATGGCAAGTTCGATACGATTCGAATTTTACACTCTGCTGAGATAAATTTGCTGCCTTGGCGTAATTTGGACGTTGATATCGTCTTGGATTGCACCGGGGTATTTGGTTGTCGTGCCGATGGCCTAGAACATATCGCTGCGGGTGCTAAAAAAGTGCTATTTTCTCACCCTGGTTCACACGATCTTGATAACACTATTATTTATGGTGTGAATCATGACTCCTTGACACAAGAGCAGGTTATTGTTTCTAACGGCTCTTGTACCACTAACTGTATTGTTCCTGTCATTCAAGCGTTAGATGAAGCCTTCGGCATCGATTCCGGTACCATTACCACTATTCACTCGGCGATGAATGACCAACAAGTTATTGATGCCTATCACAGTGACTTACGAAGAACGCGTTCAGCAAGCCATTCTATCATTCCAGTTGATACTAAGTTGCATAAAGGTATTGAACGCATTTTTCCGAAATTTTCTAACAAATTTGAAGCAATTTCTGTCAGAGTGCCAACAATTAATGTCACCGCTATGGATTTAAGTGTAACTATAAATACGAATGTGAAAGTTAATGACGTAAATCAAGTCATTATTAACGCATCTCGGTGTACATTAGACGGCATTGTTGACTATACTGAAGCACCGCTGGTTTCGATAGACTTTAACCATGACCCACACAGTGCCATTGTCGATGGGACACAGACCCGAGTAAGCGATGGTCGCTTGGTCAAGATGTTGGTTTGGTGTGACAACGAGTGGGGCTTTGCTAATCGTATGTTAGACACTGCTTTAGCGATGCAGGCGTCCAAGTAGTATCAAGGGCGCAATTTGGGGAAATATTAATTTTGATGCTTGAAATTAATATTCATAAGCCCAATATAAGTAAGCAGTTGATGAATTCCAAAACTTGGCAAGAAGCCGGGTTTTCAAAAACTTTATTTATTTTTTAGTTGAGAGGACTAAACATGTCTGTAATCAAGATGACTGACCTGGAACTAGCAGGTAAACGCGTATTTATCCGTGCGGATCTGAACGTACCTGTGAAAGACGGTAAAGTAACTTCTGACGCGCGTATCCTAGCGTCTCTACCAACCATTAAGCACTGTCTAGAAGCTGGCGCTAAAGTAATGGTTACGTCTCACCTAGGTCGTCCTACTGAAGGCGAGTACGCAGAAGAGTTCTCTCTACAACCAGTTGTAAACTACCTAAACGACGCTCTTGATTGCGAAGTTAAGCTAGCAAAAGACTACCTAGAAGGTCTTGAGCTGAACACAGGTGAACTTGTTGTTCTTGAAAACGTTCGCTTCAACAAAGGCGAGAAGAAGAACGAAGAAGAGCTATCTAAGAAATACGCAGCACTATGTGACATCTTCGTTATGGATGCATTCGGTACAGCTCACCGTGCACAAGCATCTACTCACGGCGTTGGCATGAACGCACCAGTTGCGTGTGCAGGTCCTCTGCTAGCTAACGAACTAGAAGCGCTAGGTAAAGCAATGGATAAGCCAGCTCGTCCAATGGTTGCTATCGTAGGTGGTTCTAAAGTTTCTACTAAGCTAACGGTTCTTGAATCTCTATCTAAAATCGCTGACCAACTTGTTGTTGGTGGTGGTATTGCGAACACGTTCATCGCCGCTGCGGGTCACAACGTAGGTAAGTCTCTTTACGAAGCAGACCTAGTAGACACGGCTAAGAAGCTAATGGATGAGTGTGCAATTCCAGTGGCAACTGACGTTGCATGTGCAAAAGCATTCGACGAGAACGCTGAAGCAGAAATCAAACACGTTTCTGAAGTTCAAGACGACGATATGATTTTCGACCTAGGTCCAGATTCAACAGCTGAACTAGCGAAAATCCTAAAAGATGCTAAAACTATCCTATGGAACGGCCCTGTAGGTGTATTCGAGTTCAAGAACTTCGAAGCAGGTACTGAAGGCATTTCTAAAGCGATCGCTGAATCAGACGGTTTCTCTGTAGCAGGTGGTGGTGACACGCTAGCGGCTATCGACAAGTTCGGTATCAAAGCTGACGTTTCTTACATCTCTACAGGTGGCGGTGCATTCCTTGAGTTCGTTGAAGGTAAAGTACTACCAGCAGTAGCAATGCTTGAAGAGCGTGCTAAAGCATAATCATCTTTATAGAGCGGGCTTATTGGTCCGCTTTTATCTATGCTGCAATGGGTGATTAACTTTGATACAATGCCGCCCATTGTGAGCAAACGATTGCCAATTTTTATTTAAAACGACAGAAAATAGGACTTATTCCATGTCTAAGATCTTCGACTTCGTAAAACCAGGTGTTATCTCTGGCGATGACGTTCAAAAAGTATTTGAAGTTGCTAAAGAGAACAACTTCGCTCTTCCTGCAGTAAACGTAGTTAACACTGACTCTATCAACGGTGTTCTTGAAGCAGCAGCTAAAGTTAAAGCTCCAGTTGTTGTTCAGTTCTCTAACGGCGGTGCTGGCTTCTTCGCTGGTAAAGGCGTTAAGCTTGAAGGTCAAGGCGCGCAAATCCTAGGTGCAGTTGCTGGTGCAAAATACGTTCACGCAGTTGCTGAATCTTACGGTATCCCAGTAATCCTTCACACTGACCACGCTGCTAAGAAACTTCTACCTTGGATCGACGGTCTTCTAGATGCGGGTGAAGAGTTCTTCGCTCAAACTGGTAAGCCACTATTCTCTTCTCACATGATCGACCTTTCTGAAGAGTCTCTAGAAGAGAACATCGAAATCTCTGCTAAGTACCTAGCTCGCATGGCGAAAATGGGTATGACTCTTGAGATCGAACTAGGTTGTACTGGTGGTGAAGAAGATGGCGTTGATAACTCTCACATGGACGCATCTGAGCTTTACACTTCTCCAGAAGACGTAGCATACGCATACGAGAAACTACACGCTGTTAGCCCACGTTTCACTATCGCTGCTTCTTTCGGTAACGTACACGGTGTATACAAGCCAGGTAACGTTGTTCTAACTCCAACTATCCTACGTGACTCTCAAGCATACTGTGCAGAGAAGTTCGGTATTGCACCTAACGCTCTAAACTTCGTATTCCACGGTGGTTCTGGTTCTACTGAAGCAGAAATCCAAGAGTCTATCGGCTACGGTGTTATCAAAATGAACATCGATACTGATACACAGTGGGCAACTTGGGATGGTGTCCGTTCTTACGAAGCTGAGAACCACGATTACCTACAAGGTCAAATCGGTAACCCAACTGGTGAAGATGCGCCAAACAAGAAGTACTACGACCCACGCGTATGGCTACGTGCTGGTCAATCTTCAATGGTTGCTCGTCTAGAGAAAGCATTCGCTGACCTAAACGCTATCGACGTACTATAAGATTAAATCGTATAAGATTTAACTGATAGTCAGATTAAAAAAGTCGCTCTTTAGAGCGGCTTTTTTTGTGTCTGATGAAAATTATGTGATTGTGCTTAAAAAAACTGGCATAAACGTATATGTTTGCGTAACCTTTTGTTAAGTAATGTGTATTGGTATTCATACTCTCAATACATCTCACCAAGTGCACCTTTGCTAATAGTACAGTGGTATTAGCTAAGGTTCGCTACGCACTATTTATATTTTCAAGAGGTAAACAATATGGCCAATGAGTCAGTTGATATCCAAGCACCTATTGTGGATGGATTGTCGAAAGCGGAGCAGTGGTTAACCAACAACTCCGATTTACTTGTTCAATATGGCGTGAATATCATTTCAGCTATTCTGATTCTGTTTATTGGTAATATCGTTGTAAAAGCGGTGGCTAATAGCGTTTCTAAATTGCTGCATAAGAAGAAAATGGATAAGGCCGTTGTTGAGTTTATCCACGGTATTGTTCGCTACACATTATTCGTTATTGTTTTAATTGCCGCATTAAGCCGAATTGGTGTTCAAACTGCGTCAGTGGTAGCGGTAATTGGTGCCGCTGGTTTAGCCATCGGTCTAGCACTGCAAGGTTCACTATCAAACTTTGCAGCAGGTGTCTTGATTGTGGGTTTCCGTCCTTTCAAATCAGGTGACTATGTTGAGATCGGTGGAGTGGCTGGTTCAGTGGACTCTATTCAAATATTCCAAACGATTCTAACTACTCCAGACAATAAGATGGTTGTTGTGCCTAATGCCTCGGTTATTGGCTCACCGATCACGAACTACTCTCGCCATGCCACGCGTCGTATCGACCATGTTATCGGTGTCTCTTACGGTGCAGATCTGAAGAAGACTCAAGAAGTGATTCGCAAAACCCTTGAAGCGGATGAGCGCATTCTAAAAGAGCCAGGCACTACAATTGGTGTCGTCGCCCTTGCAGATTCTTCAGTGAACTTTGTTGTGCGTCCTTGGGTTCGTACCGAGCAGTACTGGGATGTATATTTTGACTCGCTCCAAGCGATCAAAGAAGCATTAGACGCAGAAGGCATCGAAATTCCATTCCCTCAAATGGATGTTCATTTGAACAAAGTTGAAAGCTAATCCGCGTTTTACTGTCAATAAAGCAAAAGGTGAAGCATTATGCTTCACCTTTTTTCATGTCTAGTTCAATGATGTCATTTGGCAGCAGAAACAGTACTCGTTGTAAATCTGCTCCTGACAAACCGAAAGTCCATTCAGGTAAACCTGGTGTGTATAAGACTTCCTGAGCTGAAAACAGAGCCTTATCGACGACAATCATTATCTCTTCTGGTAACCCAATAGGACAAACCGCTCCTGGTACACAACCTATTTGTTCAGTCATATCTTCGTTGCTGCAAATTGAAGTGCGCTTTCCAACCGCTTGCTTCAATAGAGCTTTGTCGAGTCGGGTATCTTTATCGGTGAGAAAGAGTGCAAACCCGCCTCCTTTCTTCTTCAAAAATAAACTCTTACTATGAGTGCCTGTCCATCCTAACTCTTTGGCAATTCGTTCATCAGTGGCAAAGTCAAGAATAGGCTCGTGTTGCCACTGGTTAAATGAAATAGCATGCTCATTGAGTAGGGCAACATTGGTCAAATATATCTGCTGGGTATTATCCATCGTTAGGCCATCAATCCTTTAGTCAGTAGCAAGGCGATAGTAAACATCATAGCGGCTACTGCCAAGTCGATACCTTTCTTCACCCTTGGTTTAGACAAGGTTGGTCCCAGTTTTGCGGCTCCAAGCGATAAGGAATAAAACCAAACAAACGATGCGAGTACTGTGCCAATCGCAAAAGCGATACGATCGTTTCCTTCAAACTGACCACCAATGGAGCCGAGAATGACCACGGTATCCAGATACAGGTGAGGATTTAATACCGTAACCGCTAATGCTCCTAGAACGACAGTGCGGCGACCGCGAGCTAAGACTTCACCTGAAGACTCTTGAGCCGATGGCTTTTTAAAAGCGCTCTTTAGAGAGAGCAGACCATAGCCAGTTAAAAATGCAATGCCGCCTAGCGTTACCCCAGTAAGCAACAGTTCATTTTGCGATAATATCGCACCGCCACCGAAGATCCCCAAAGAGATAAACGTCATATCTAGCAGGCTACAAACCGTTGCCGTCGTAAGATGATGATTACGCTTAATTCCTTGATTTAAAACGTAAGCGTTCTGAGCGCCAATTGGGATAATCATTGTCGCGCCCAATCCGAAACCTTGAAGAAGCACCCAAAAATTCACTTTAATTTCCTCACCGCAGCATAAAAGAGAGCGTGAGAATAGCGATTCGTTTATGATTAGGATAGTTAATAATATTAATGAGAAATAAGTCATACTTATGATGTGTGATTTGTAATCAAAGCGATGAAAAAGAGGGCGATTTATGCGCGGATTAGATTACAAATGGATCGAAGCGTTGGACGCAATTGTTGAGCAACGAAGCTTCGATAAGGCGGCAGAGCACCTGTATATTTCTCAGTCTGCCGTGTCTCAACGAGTTAAGCAATTAGAAAAATGGCTGGCTCAGCCTGTCCTTGTTCGAGAGCAACCACCAAGACCGACCGCTGTAGGGAAAAAGCTCTTAGGTTTATATCGTCGAGTGCGGCTACTTGAGCAAGAACTGGTGCCAGAACTCGCGGCTGACTTGGGGGATAAACCGCTTTCAGTGTCATTAGCAACCAACGCTGATAGCTTAGCGACGTGGCTGCTTCCGAGTTTGTTTCCGCTTTTGGAAGCGAAACGAGTTGAGCTCAATCTCATTGTTGATGATGAAGGTCGCACCATCGAAAAGCTCAAAAACGGTGAAGTAGTCGGCGCAATAAGTTTAGAGTCGCAATCTATCCCTGGGTGTGTGGCTGACTATTTAGGGCGAGTCGATTATCTTTGTGTGGCAAGCCCAAGCTTTATTAAACGCTACTTCAGCCAAGGAGTGAACCGAGAAAGTTTAATTAAAGCGCCAGCAGTGGCTTTTGACCAACATGATAAGATGCATCAGCGATTTGTTAATCAACACTTTAATATTATGCCGGGTAGCATACTCAAACATACGGTGCGCAGCTCAGAAGCCTTTGTGAAGCTTGCGGTCGCGGGTGTGGCTTACTGTCTTATCCCCAAGTTACAAATTCAAGATGAACTGGCATCGGGGGCGTTAATTGAGCTTACGCCTAATATTTTGCTGTCTCATCAAATTTATTGGCACCACTGGCAACTTGAAAGTGGGGTGCTTGGTGAGGTTTCAGACGCCATTATTAGTCACGCGAGACAGTATTTGCCTCAGTAGTGGAACGTCATGTTTGTGTCAGTGTTTACTTTTTAGGGAACCTATATTCTCAACTTATGCCTAATCTTGAGTATAAAGGTTAAAAACAGAACGAGGATTCTTCAATGAAACGCTCATTTGCACTAGGTACATTAGTCGTTGCCCTGTTTGCTACGCCAGTTTTTGCAAGCCAACCAGATTTCCCCCATATCTCGACCACGGGTTATGGTGAGATAGAGGCAACACCAGATATGGCAGAGTTTTCGGTGCGAGTTGTACAGTCTCAAATGAATGCTGACCAAGCGAAACAAGGTGTTGACTCTGTGGTAGACAAGTTTCTTTCTGGCTTGATGTCTGAAGGCATTGAAAAGAAAGATATTCAGAGCTCAAACCTGTACTTATCGCCTCAGTATCATTATCCAGAAAAAGGTAAACCTGAGTTGGTTGGCTATCGTGCATCGCGTACAGTGACCGTTCAGGTGATGGACTTAGAGAATCTTAATAACTATCTCGATCTTGCGCTTGAGTCAGGGATTAACCAAGTTGACAACATTCAACTTAAAGTGAAAGACCAAGGTCAATACCAAGAAGCGGCACGCATGGCGGCCATTAAAGATGCGCAAAGCAAAGCTGCTTCGCTAGCGAAAGGATTTGATCAAAACCTTGGCAAAGTATGGCGCATTGAATATCGTCAACCGATGAACCAACCCGTAGTGATGCGCAGCATGGCGATGGATAGTAAAATGGAGTCTAATAGCTATCAAGACTCGGTAATTACCATTCGTGATCGAGTGGATGTTACCTATCAAATTGGAAAATAAAAAAATGCCCTGACTAGTCAGGGCTTTTTTTTAGCTGTTGTTCGCTTAGTGCAGAATACGAGCTCGTAGTGTGCCTTCAATCAACTTTAGCTTAGCCAGCGCTTCTTCAGAGCGTGCTGTTTCGACATCAATAACCACATAACCGATATCTGAAGCTGTCTGCAAATATTGACCTGCGATGTTGATACCTTCATCCGCAAAGATGGTGTTTATCTGAGTTAGAATACCAGGGCGGTTTTTGTGAATGTGCAATAGTCGTGAACACTCGGTGTGCTCTGGCAGTGATACTTCTGGGAAGTTCACACTTGAAAGCGTTGAGCCGTTATCAGAATATTTCGCCAGTTTTCCAGCCACTTCTACACCGATGTTCTCTTGAGCTTCTTGCGTAGAGCCACCGACGTGCGGTGTTAGGATCACATTGTCGAATTTCATCAATGGAGACTCAAATGGGTCTGCATTGGTCTTTGGTTCTTCAGGGAATACGTCAATTGCAGCTCCTGCAAGGTGACCTGCTTCGAGGGAATCGCAGAGAGCAGGGATATCCACCACGGTGCCACGGGCAGCGTTAATGAAGATGGCGCCCGGCTTCATTCTTTCAAACTCAGCGGCTCCCATCATATTCTTGGTTCCTGGGGTCTCTGGTACATGCAGAGAGATAACATCACACTTATTTAGTAGCTCAGTCATGGTATGAACCTGAGTTGCATTACCTAGTGATAGTTTGTTCTCAATATCGTAGAAGTACACACGCATACCTAAGTTTTCAGCAATAATGCCAAGCTGGGTACCGATGTGACCGTAGCCAATGATACCGAGTCGCTTACCACGCGCTTCGTATGAGTTATCGGCACTCTTCTTCCAGATTCCACGATGGGCAAGGGCATTTTTCTCAGGGATACCGCGCAGTAGTAACAGGATTTGACCAAGAACCAATTCTGCAACACTTCGCGTGTTAGAAAATGGTGCGTTGAAAACAGGGACGCCACGTTTCGCAGCAGCATCAAGGTTAACCTGGTTGGTACCAATACAGAAACAGCCGATTGCGACTAATTTGTCTGCGGCATTAATCACTTCTTCAGTCAGGTTAGTTCGTGAACGAATCCCGATAAAGTGAACGTCTTTAACGGCTTCAATCAGCTCTTCTTCTGGTAAGGAGCCTTTATGATAGGTGATATTGGTGTATCCAGCCGCTTGCAAAACTTCTACTGAAGATGGATGTAAACCTTCAAGTAGCAGAATCTTTATCTTATCTTTTTCCAGTGAAACTTTGGCCATTTAACTCATCCTTAACATGGGAAATTCGGGCTTAATTAGCGCACATTTGACAGTGAGAATATCGAGGAGGGAGCTTCCAACTGCTTGAGGCAAACGTTTTCCTTGTGCGTCTTGTGACCAATAAAGTAACAAAAAAGTTGTACGTTGGGTAAGAAAATTACGGAATAAGGCATAATTTTCTTATAGAAAAACGAAAAAACGGCACCCAAGGTGCCGTTTGTAGTCTAATGACGTAATCGCGTTTAATATATTGACCAGCTTTGCTAGGTACTATTAGAACCCGTTTAGAACCCGTTTAGTCTTTATTCTTCGATTTTTGCACCTTCTGGAGTGCCAGTAATGATCACATCAGCGCCACGGTGTGCAAATAAACCTACCGTTACCACGCCTGCTAGAGCGTTGATCTTGTCTTCCATATCTTTAGCATCAGTGATTTGCATACCGTGTACGTCTAAAATGACGTTACCGTTGTCTGTAATCACGCCTTCACGGTAAACCGGGTCACCACCAAGTTTCACTAGTTCGCGAGCCACGTAAGAACGTGCCATTGGAATAACTTCTACAGGTAGTGGGAACTGGCCAAGAACATCAACGGCCTTAGTACCATCAACGATACATACAAACTTGTCTGAGATAGCGGCTACGATCTTCTCACGTGTTAGTGCTGCACCACCGCCCTTGATCATGTCACGAGTTGGGTTGATTTCATCTGCGCCATCAACGTAAACATCAAGATAAGCCACATCGTTGCAGTCGAAGACTTCAATGCCTAGCGCTTCTAGCTTCTCTGTTGAAGCAATCGAACTGGATACTGCACCTTTGATATCTTCTTTGATTGTGCCTAGTGCATCAATGAAGTGGTTTACAGTTGAGCCTGTGCCAACACCAACAATGCTATCTTTTTCGACATACTTTAGCGCCGCCCAACCAGCAGCTTTCTTCATCTCGTCTTGAGTCATGGTTGAATCCCAGTTTTGATTTAAGGTGAAAATGCGGGCGAATTATATATCAATTTCGACGACAAATGCGCTGAAAAAATAGTGATATGACAAAAAACTGCGAAAAACAGCAATCGATTGCTCTATTTCTCTTTGGAGGTGAAGTAGGAAGCTATTTGTTCCAGTGCCAGATCTTACTTGGTGTGACTATGGTGGCTAGTGGAATGTCCCATGACTCGCTAGGCAGTGTGTCTACTCGTTGGCAATCATGCGCAAGGCCAATAGCAGTCGGCCCTAAATCAGTGTTTTCCCAAGGAGCTAACGTTCGATCATAGTATCCACCTCCCATGCCTAAGCGTTGACCTGAATCATCAAAGGCGACCAAAGGAGTAAAGATAATATCCAACTCGGACACAGGACAAATAGCTCGCTGATCAAGCTTGGGCTCTAAAATCTTATATTGATTGAGGACTAAAGGCGTATCTTGAGCGTAGCGTAGGAAAAGTAACTGACCTTTTGAGAAGGGATGAATCACTGGCAAATAGGTTTCGATACCCTGTTGCCAAAACCATTGAATGGTCGGTAACGTATCCAGTTCACCATCTGTGGCTAGGTACAAAGCGACTTTTCTGGCAGTACTAAGGACGCTCAATTCGCCAACTCTTGTCATTAAGTTATTGGCGTAGATGGCTTGTAGATCTTGGTTTATCGATTGGCGACGAGAGCGTACAAGAGTACGTATTTGTTGTCTTGTAGAAAGAGACATTAGGAATACCCCAGAGTGCCGTTGAGGATTGTGGCCCTTGAACCAGCTGGTTCAAGGCGGATCAGCAATGTTAACCGTAGGCTTCTCGGTACGAGCCGAGCTTGCTCAATAGTTATCAAATACTAACCCTTTGGTATTGCTTATCGGCTCAGGGACTTAAATCCACTGACGTACACCCCAGGGTAAAATTAGGTTTGCTGTCCTTGCTTTACTTTACTAATTGCATCTTCTAGAGATGCGGCGAGCTGTTCCATACGCTCGTTCATTTGTGCCACTTCTTGTTGTGACTCATCGCTACGATTATTGAGTTCATACGACATGTTCAATGCAGCAATGGTAAGCAGTTTAAGCTCGTTGGTTACTTTAGTCCTTTGGGACATTTCTTGCAATCGATTATCTAGGTCTTGGGCTGCTTTAATCAGGGTTTCTCTCTGATCTGGGGGGCAATTCACCCGTGTCAGTTTTCCCAAGATTTCGACTTCGACAGCTTGATTTTCCATAATGACAAGAACTCTTTTAAGTATCACCACATTAGGTAATGTTGAGGAAGAAACTATAGGTAAACGAGCATTAAGATTCAAGCTTTTCTGTAGTGTCGGTGCCAATTGCGTGGCTAACAACACACGAAATCGACAATTCGCACAAAAGCTACTCAGAAACGTGTGGGATGGCGTTTTCGCCAGAGGTGGGAAGTGATAGCATTGCAGGTCAGATTCAAAAATCTATGTTATGAATAGCGAGCTTATTCATAAACATGGTGCTAATTCATTGAAACGAGTATTGCTATGAGTGAAACAACACTACCTAATTACATTACGATTGCTACTGAGCTGCAGCAGGCGGGGTTGGCAGTATCGCCAGCGGAACTTCATGGCTTGCTTGTGGGTATGGTAAGTGGTGGATTAGGGCTGAGCGATGACAGCTGGCAGCCACTTATTTTCGATTACACCAATGATGGTATGGGTTGGCCGCAATCCAATTTGGCTACGGCGAAATCTCTACTCGCTTTTTCAATCAAAGAACTAACGGCAGAACAGGGTTTTGAGCTTTCATTGCTTATCCCTGGAGAAGAGGTTGAAGCAAGTGTCTTTGAAATTGCCGATGGTTTGAGTGAATGGGTAAACCACTTTATTTCCGGACTGGGCTTAATTAATGCGCCTCTAAAAAAGGCATCTGCTGATGCCAAAGAAGCGCTTGCTGATTTGGAAGAAATCGCAAGACTGGGCATCGATGAAGATGATGATCTAGAAGAACAAGCTCAGCTTTTAGAGCAGGTAATCGAGCACGTAAAAGCGTGTGCATTGACCATTCATGCTGAGTTTGGCGTAAAACTAAGTAAACCGTCAGAAACACCGACCATTCACTAATTAGTTCGTCCGTCTTATCAAGGAGAAAGGCAGTGTCAAATAAGTATGATGTTGTAATTGCAGGAGGAGCAATGGCAGGGGCGACTCTAGCTATGGCTCTCGACTACTGCAGTAATCATGCATTGAAGATTGCTGTTATCGAACCATTTCTTTCGGACAGCCAATCGCACCCTGGCTTTGACGCTCGTTCGATCGCTCTTTCCCATGGGACCGTAGAGATTCTCAAGCAGTATAAGTTGTGGTCTTTGATTCAAGACCATGCCACACCTATTACTCATATTCATGTCTCAGATCGCGGTCACGCCGCCATGACTGACTTCTACGCGGCGAAAGAAGGGTTAAAGGCAATGGGGTATGTGGTCGAACTTGCGGAGCTAGGGCGCCGATTTAATCAAAGACTCACCAATAGCTCGAACATTGATTTACTTTGCCCTTGCTCGGTAGAGGATGTGGCTCAACACCAGCATCATGTTGCCGTCTCAGTCAAAGATGAGTCTGGCAGCGTCAGCCTACTTGAAGCAAAACTTCTTGTGGCTGCTGATGGAGCAGACTCAAAGAGCTGTCAAGCTGTAGGTTTAGAGCAGCTGAGTCATGATTTCGGACAAGTTGCGATCATTGCTAACGTCAAAACCAGTGAAGATCCTAATGGTCGCGCCTTCGAGCGTTTCACTGAACATGGTCCGTTAGCCTTGTTGCCTATGTCTGATGAGCGAAGTTCTTTAGTATGGTGTATGACTCCGGAGCGTGCACAGCAAGTCGTGAACCTTCCTGACACTGACTTCTTGTCCCTTCTTCAACAAGAATTCGGCTGGCGCTTAGGTCGTTTTACTAAGGTAGGGGCGGTTGCCAGTTATCCACTTTTGCTACGTCATCGACCACAAATTGTTAAACATCGAGTCGCTGCTGTCGGTAATGCAGCTCAGACGCTACACCCTATTGCAGGGCAAGGCTTTAACCTTGGGATTCGCGATATTGCGACTTTGGTCGATTCGTTGCTTGAAAGCCTTCAAGATGTAGGTGAATACGCTAATCTAAATAGATTCCAAAGCAATCGCCAGCAAGATCGAGAGCTGACGATCACCATGACGTCTGGGTTAGTACACATATTTTCAAATGACTTTTTTGCCCTTCGATTAGGCCGAAATGTAGGTTTAGGGCTAATGGATAATTTTCCACAGCTTAAGTCGCCGATTTTTAATCGAGCACTTGGGGTTGTGAATAGGTAGTACAGAGATATGCAAAGTTTTGACTTAGCCATCATAGGTGGCGGAATGGTGGGCCTTGCTCTCGCCCGCGCATTGAAAGACACCGATCTGCGAATCGCAGTCGTAGAAGGGAATACTCCAGACAAAGATATTTCAGGAGACCCTGATATTCGTGTCTCAGCTTTAAGCCGTGCCAGTGAGACCATATTGAAAAACCTCGGGGCATGGGATGCAATTCAGAAACATCGCTGTGCTCCTTATTACGCTATGGAAGTTTGGGAGCAGGACAGCTTTGCTCGTATTGAGTTCTCTGCTAGTCAGATGTCTCAACCAGACCTTGGCCATATCGTTGAAAATCGTGTCATTCAGTTGGCCTTGTTAGAGCAAGTTGAAGGACAAAATAACGTGACGCTCTTTATGCCGCATCGTTGCCAGTCAATGGCCGTAGGTGAAAGTGAAGTGTGGATGACGTTAGATAATGGGCAGTCATTTACTAGCAAATTGGTAGTGGGTGCAGACGGTGCCAACTCATGGGTGAGAAAGCAGCAAGATATCCCACTTACTCATTGGGATTATGGACACAGTGCCCTAGTTGCGAATATCTCGGTTGATGACTTTCATGATTGTGTTGCGAGACAAGTGTTTACACCGCAAGGGCCGCTTGCATTTCTACCATTAGATGACCGCAGTCTATGTTCTATCGTTTGGTCAACCGAACCACAACGAGCAGAAAAACTTGCCAAAATGTCGGAAGCGGAGTTCAACAAAGCGCTGACCGCTGAATTTGATAGCCGCTTAGGTCTCTGCCATGTGAAGTCTGAACGACGAGTTTTCCCTTTGAAGATGCGTTATGCGCGTGACTTTGTTACCGAGCGAGTTGCACTTGTTGGTGATGCTGCACACACCATCCATCCACTCGCAGGGCAAGGTGTTAACCTAGGATTGCTTGATGCTGCCAGTCTGTCACAAGAAATATTTAAGTTATGGCGCGCAGGAAAAGATATTGGTCGCAAGCGTAACCTGCGTGAATATGAACGTTGGCGCAAAGCGGAGGCGGCTAAAATGATCGCTGCTATGCAAGGCTTTAAAGACCTGTTTGAAGGAGATAACCCTGCGAAGAAACTTATTCGCGGTATCGGTATGAGCTTGGTAGGACAGTTGCCTGGTGCGAAGCAAGAAATTATGAGCCGTGCTTTGGGAATGAGGGGGCACCTACCAGAACTAGCAAAGACAGAAGTCAGTCAGAGTTAACCACTGAGTTAAATTTAAAAACTAAAAATGGGCAGCGTGGCTGCCCCTTTTGGATGGTTGTAGTTGTTGCCCATCTTGGTGGGCTTAAGTTTAGCGTAGGGTTGTTATCGTTATTCGATTGTAATGTTCTTTAAGCGTATGCGCAGCGAAGTTTCATAACCTCTTGGTTTATCTCTTTTACCGCTTGGAAATGACGCTTTTCGGCGCGTTCAGGAATGATCAATTTACCATTGTCAAACTCAAATCCGCCTAAACCATAAATATAGATTCTGCCTCTGAATAGTCGACTCACATGTTTAGCAATCATACCTGGTGTATAGCGCTTAAACAGTCTCATTTAGCCTTCCTTATAATGTTACCTAGCGAACGAATTATAGTTAAAACCCTAATCTAAATGTGTGATAGCACGGGCTTTACGAGCGTGCTGATACAACCAAGTGAGCGTTTTGTGGAGCGTTTTGCAATTCCATTGCGATGTCACGATATCTCCGTGATATTTAGCACAAAAGCCTCGATTGGGGTCTTCCATTCTCAATTTTTGCTCTATTTGAATAGCTTAGTATGACACTGGTATGAATCGAGCTTTTTAGTCGCCCTGCAATCATCAACCTGTTTGTTCCATTGGCTATTATTAATAGGTACGTATATGTAGACCGACCAAATCAGAAAAAGTTGTCATGAGGACACACTCTTTTACAAAACCTAGACATAAAGGGGAGAGATCGTGTGAAAGGTAGCAAGGGAACTCGAAAAAAAAGCCCGCATAGCGGGCCAAATGTCACAGATGCATTACACAAAAGTGGAGTTACTGCCTGAGCAGAGATTCACTCTAGTGTTGCCACCAGTAGCCTTGAAGTGCTAACTGGTGACAATGTGTACAATACCCCAAAAAAACACCAATGACTATTTATGCTTAAAAAATGTATAAAATCTCATTGTGTCTAAGTGTTAAATTAGATCCATTTCACGCTTCTATGATCTAAGACGACATTAATTTGCATCGATTGGTTACGGAAACCGCTACCGAGTGATATCCGACCATTGAGGAGAACAGTGAGCAACGAGATCACTGAGCGCGATCTCAAGACCCGCAATGCGTTGCCCACTGCTGATGGTGACTAAGGTATTTTGCTTTAATTCATTATCAAAAATGATAGGCATGGGGTTTTTTAACAGCAAGGGAGTGACTGTGCCAATAGCAAAACCTGTAAGAGCTTCAACTTGTTCACTGGAAACACAGGTCATTCGACGAGTATTCAATAAAGCGCGTACTTTTTTCGGATCCACTTGTTTGTTGCCCTGACAGCAGGCAAGGACAAGTTGGTTATCCATATCTCGCAGTAACAAGGTTTTGACCATTTTGTGAGTTTCGATACCACGTAATTTGGCAGCATCCTCAATGGACACTGCCTCACGGGATTGCATCAAGACTCTATAGGGAATATCACGTTCATCCAGATAGGCAGTTATGCGTGTATCAATCATCCCTTACTCTTGGTCGAGTGGGTAAGGTGGCAGTTCTAGGCTCAAACGACTGTTTGGTTGAGAAGCTAAACGGAACTGAGAATCTTCATCGAGATTGTTGGCAATAACCATAGCGGCAACGAATTCGCCATTGCTGTACTGGTAATGTGCCAGTACCTCTCCGGCCTTACGCCAGTTCTCTCCCACTGAACGCTCGATGTCAATAATGTCGTCATCGCTAAGTGGAGAATCGAGTAGACCTCTCACATTTGCCAGCATGCGTTTGTTGATGCCACGATATTTCGCTCTTGCGACGGTCTCTTGACCTGTGTAGCAGCCTTTATTGAAGCTAATGCCATCTAGTGCTTGTAAATTCAAGGCTTGAGGTATGTGTTGATTTTGCTGCTCTGCTTCTAAGATAGGTAGCCCTTGCTCAATATCGAACTTGGTCCATAGTGATTCCGCGACCCAAAGTAACTCAGAATCAGAAGAAAGTAATGATTGCAGGTCATCATCAACTAACAGCATCCAACGCTCATCATTAATTTGAATAGCGGTGCTGCCCTTGTTTTGGCGCACAGCACCAGAGGTTGGGAATTGTTGATCAACCCATTGTTGAGCGCTTTTTCCCATCACACCTATAAGTGCTTTGGTGCTAATAATGAGTTCTACCTTAGAAAAAACGGCATATTTCTTGAGTTCCGTCAGTTCTTTCTCTAGTGCCGATTGAGGTTGAATCATGGCGTATCCGTTCTCAATGTGACACAGTCTAAAAGCACTCCACACTTTACCTTTAGCGTCACAATGCGCTCCAAAGGTGGATTGATTCTGCTCCAGCGAAACCACATCACAGGTAACCTGACCTTGAAGGTAAGACTTACGATCGTCGCCGGTCATTTCGAGAGCACCCCAACGATTCAGTTTGGTAAACAACAAATCGGGTAGTTCTGTGGTAGGTGTTATTTCAATTGCCTGTGTGTTTGGTTGCCAATCCATAGTTCTTGGTCTCGTTGGTAAACATATCACCCATGTTAATCTTCAGGATGGATTTTGTCAGCTGAATGTTGTTGCACGAAATCTTGTGATGAAAGTAGAGTTTGTGTGATGCAGACAGTGGTGAGCGATAAACTTGCTTGTTACACTCGGCCGATATTAGTTGTAGATGGAGAATGGAATGTACTCTAGTGAAGAAAAAGCTCGAATTAAGTGGGCATGTCGTCGGGGTATGTTAGAACTGGACGTAGTGATTATGCCGTTCTTTGAGGAATGCTTTGACACTCTCAACGATCAAGAACAGAAAGACTTTGTCTCTCTGTTAGAGTGTGACGATCCAGATTTATTTACTTGGGTAATGGGCCATGGTCGTAGTGAAAACTTAGGACACGCCTCTATGGTTGATAAAATCGTTGCTCATAACCTCAGCAAGGTCCGCTAAGCTCTTTTCAAGTCATGCAGGTAAGGCTGCGCTCGATAATGCCTACCTGCAGATTCATCCCTCATGTCTCGCTGCGATTATTAATAGTTCACTTACTATTCTAGTATTGGCAACTTGCATCGCGTCGTCCGCCCCGCTTTTACTCACACTTTACGTCATCGCTATATTCGGTCGGACTTATTGGTTGCATCCTGCCTTAAATGGCCAATTAATTTTGAAGTCATCTTTGGTCACATTAAATAATATCGAGCTTAACTCCCCCCGTTACTTTCTTGCTTTTCGCTACTGGCTTATAGGAATTTATGATCAAGACAATGGCTGGCGCTTAATCTGGCGGGATAGTTGTGATGAGTCGGCGTATCGTCGTTTGATTTTGGTAATAAAAAAGCAGTCACATCAGTGACTGCTTCGATATCATGGTGACGAGATAGGTCCCCAGATCAGACCGTTGGAGCTTGGTCTTGAGGCGATAGTATCGTTGGTCCGCTATTTTCTAACATATCAGGGTAGTCGAGAGTATAGTGCAG
Organism: Vibrio sp. McD22-P3; assembly: GCF_021568915.1. Lineage (NCBI taxonomy): Bacteria > Pseudomonadati > Pseudomonadota > Gammaproteobacteria > Vibrionales > Vibrionaceae > Vibrio > Vibrio sp. McD22-P3. The sequence goes on along the minus strand of NZ_JAKGTN010000001.1, from coordinate 445,804 downwards.
TCCGCGACTTTCTTTACGCTGCATTGCGCATCTCACCATCAATTCGGCAACTTGCAGTAAGTTACGCAGTTCAAGTAAGTTATTCGACACTTTGAAATTGCTGTAGTACTCATGTGTTTCTTGTTGCAACATTTGAATACGGCGAAGTGCTCGCTCTAGTCGCTTGTCTGTGCGTACGATACCCATGTAATCCCACATAAATAGGCGTAACTCGTGCCAATTATGTTGAATAATGACTTCTTCATCAGAACAGCTAACTTGGCTTTCATCCCAAGCTGGAAGACCATCAACCAGAGCTGCATCGTCGAATTTCTCTAGAATGTCATTGGCTGCAGCCCAAGCATAGACCACACATTCAAGTAGAGAGTTTGATGCCATACGGTTCGCACCGTGAAGTCCGGTATAACTTACTTCACCGATGGCGTACAACTGTTCAAGGTCTGTTTTACCAGACTTATCCACCATGACACCGCCGCAGGTATAGTGAGCGGCCGGAACGATTGGAATTGGCTCCTTCGTCATATCGATGCCAAGGTCTTGAAGGCGCATATGGATGGTTGGGAAGTGTTTAATAATAAACTCTTCAGGTTTATGGCTGATATCCAAATACATGCAATCTGCACCGAGACGCTTCATTTCGAAGTCGATAGCGCGAGCAACAACATCACGAGGAGCAAGTTCTTCACGCTCATCGAAATCGGGCATAAAACGCGTTCCATCAGGGCGTTTTAAGTAAGCGCCTTCACCGCGTAAGGCTTCCGTCAAAAGGAAGTTTCGTGCGTCAGGGTGGAATAGACAAGTTGGGTGGAATTGGTTGAATTCTAAGTTAGCAACACGACAGCCTGAGCGCCAAGCCATAGCGATACCGTCACCAGAAGAGACATCAGGGTTAGATGTGTACTGATACACTTTTGATGCACCACCTGTGGCTAAGACAACAAACTTAGCGCGTACCGTTTCAACGTGCTCTTTATTGCGGTTCCAAATATAGGCGCCAACCACTTTGTCTTTATCACCGCCAACCTTGTCTTCAGTAATAAGGTCTAGTGCGTTGTAGCGTTCGAAGATTTCGATATTAGGATGGCTATTAACGTTATCTTGCAGAGTGGTTTGCATTGCCATGCCTGTGGCATCGGCGGCATGCAGAATCCTACGATGGCTATGACCACCTTCACGAGTCAGGTGATAACGAGGTTCTTCGTCTTTGGCGGTTTCTACTTGGTCAAAAGGAACACCACCATCGATTAACCATTGCACGCACTCTTTCGCATTTTCTGCGATAAACTGAACGGTGTCTTGTTCACAAAGCCCGGCTCCAGCGATATTGGTATCGTTAACGTGAGACTCGATGCTGTCTGTCTCATCGAATACCGCAGCAATGCCACCCTGGGCGTAGTAGGTCGCCCCTTCACTTCTTGGGCCTTTACTTAATACGATAACTTTAGCGCGTTCGGCGACTCGTAAAGCCAACGATAAACCTGCGGCGCCACTTCCTATGACTAAAACATCACAAAGATGCTCTCGGTTTGTGTTCATAATTACTTTAAAATCCTGACCTATCGTAGAGTAAAATCACTCTACCTAGATAAAAGTGCGCGATAGGAAGCTGCATAGACAGCTGGCGAAGGGCACTTGCATCAAGGATTACCTACCTGAGATAACACGTTGAAAAATCGATTGTGTTAAGGAGCTAAGTAATCCATTCTTGTAAATTGACAACATTGTAGTTGACGCCAAATCACATTGTGAATGATTAATGACAAAAAAACTGAGAAAGTTTTGAACTTTCCTATCTGCCTAGAGTCACAATAGTGCTCATGTTAGCGGTGGTGTCAAGACTACAATATGCATAATTAATACTCATATCTGTGAAGGTAAGGGTAATAACGAATAGGAGTGAACGCTCGCATGAACGAGCAGCCGACCGATCAGGTGTTGATTGAGCGCGTTCAAAGTGGAGATAAACAAGCATTTAACCTATTGGTTTTGCGCTATCAAAACAAGGTTTGCAATCTCATATCAAGATACGTGAGCAATTCGGGTGATGTAGCGGATATCGCCCAAGAAGCGTTTATAAAGGCGTATCGTGCGATCCCGACGTTTAGAGGTGAGAGTGCCTTCTATACTTGGTTGTATCGCATAGCAGTGAACACCGCAAAGAATCACATTGTGGCTCAGAGCCGTAGGCCGCCAGCCAGCGATGTTGATGCAGAAGATGCCGAATTTTTTGAAGCCGGTAACGCTTTGAAAGAAATTTCGAACCCAGAGAACTTAACGTTGTCGAATGAATTGAAGCGAACTGTTTTCGCTGCAATTGAAGCGTTACCTGAAGATTTGAAGACTGCAATGACGCTTCGAGAGCTTGATGGTTTGAGCTACGAAGAAATTGCAGAAGTAATGGATTGCCCAGTAGGAACGGTACGTTCGCGTATCTTCCGTGCTCGTGAAGCGGTAGAGAAGAAGATTAAGCCTCTTCTTCAACGCTAAAACTAGTTACAACTATGGTGAATATAATGGCTGACAAACAGAAGCTTTCAGCATTCATGGATGGAGACCTGATCGATGACGCGCTTATTGAAGCGTTGGAAAAAGATCAGGAGAGCAAAGAAACTTGGCATAATTATCATCTTATTGGTGATGTCATGCGTGGTGATGAGCCACAAAGTTTAGATTGGAATATTGCTGAAAGTGTGGCGTCTGCGCTCGAAAATGAGCCAGCGCATACGAGTGATATCGTAATGCCTATCGAGTCACAACCTACGCCTTCACAAGCGAAGCGCTTATTACCAGCTTGGATAACACAGTTTGGTCAAGTAGCGGTAGCGGCGTGTGTGTCTTTGGCAGTTATTTTAGGAGTACAGCAGTACTCTGGCCAAGATCCAGCACAGCCTGAAGCTGAGCAATTACCTGTTTTGCAGACTATTCCGTTTGCGGGCAGTGCTGAGCCAGTCAGCTTGACACGTGATTCGGTTGCAAAAAGCTCGAATGAAAGTGTCAACGTGCAAGAACAGCGTCGTCGTATCAACGCATTACTGCAAGATTACGAGTTACAGCTAAGACTAAACAGCGAAGATAATGCTTCGCACTCTGCTGATACAGAATCGGTAATTGAATGAAAAAATTTCTGACCAGTTCATTATTGCTGTTCAGTTTATTTGGTACCCAAGCCTTTGCAGAAGAAGAGTCTTCTGCGGAGGCTTTGTTGCATCAAATGAACGATGCCAGCCAGCAATTGAATTATGAACTGTCCTACATCCTTATCAAAAAGAACAGCATAGAGCCGTTACTTTACCGACACGCGAAAAGCGATACTCAACAATTAGCCCATCTTGTTTATCTAAGTGGTCCAGTAAGAGAAGTGATTCGACGCGGTAATGAAGTCAGTTACATCGAACCGGGTGTCGATCCGTTCACGATTGAATCTGGCAAGATGGTGGCTCCGTTGATGCCTTTACTCAACAGTGATGTAAAGCAGCTGAGTGAATACTATGATTACGTTCGAGTAGGTCGTGCTCGTGAAGCGGGAGCGCCAACACAAGTATTTAGAGTCGTTCCAAAAGATGGACTGCGTTACTCTTATGTATTGTGGGTGGATGAAAAGAGCAAGCTTCCGTTACGTGCTGATCTATTGGATCGTGACGGTGAAATCTTAGAGCAGTACCGTGTGATCTCATATGCGGTGAATGATCATATTGCCACAATGTTGAGCTCGCTTGATGACGTGCAGCTTCCGGCGGTTCTATCACTACCGAAAGGTAATATTGAGCAAACATTTTGGCATGTGGGTTGGGTTCCCAATGGTTTTCAACCTAAAGATCTTAATCGCTACCGTATGCTAGCAACTGAAGATGTGGTTGAGAGCCAAATGTTCACTGATGGTTTGTTCAGCTTTTCGGTCTATATCTCTGATCGTGATAGTAATTCTCTAAAAGGTCAGTTGATCCGCCAAGGCCGACGTACGGTTCATAGCATTGTTCTTAATGACAAACAAATTTCAGTCGTTGGTGATATCCCTCCTGCCACAGCGCAGCGTATTGCACAATCTGTTACACTTAACAAAGTAAATAAGGCAGATGAAGGCATTACCCCATGATGACCGCACTCGCGACGGTGACCTCGGTTGAACCCCAGGGTCACCAGCTCCACGTTGAACTAAGCTGTGATCAGCAAACCAGTTGTAGCTCCTGCCAGTCAAAGAGTAGTTGTGGAACTGGTATTGTTAGTAAAGCAGTGGGTAAGAAGCAACTTCATTGGCAGCTTGCTACGTCTAAACCTGTAAAGGCAGGCGATGTGGTTGAAATTGCGTTTCCGGAAAAGAGCTTACTTCAATCCGCAGCGTTGATTTACCTACTACCGCTACTGTTTTTGTTCATTGGAGCTATTGTGGGTCAATTGTGGTTAGCGCCATTATTAGGTGCTGGCGAGCTGGTGGTCATACTGACTTCAGCGTGTTTTGCTTTTATTGGCTTTAGGTTAGCCAAAAAGTGGGTTACCCCAATGGAGCGAGCTTCTTTCCAGCAAGTGAAGTTGGTCAGAGTGCTTGGTGAGTCGATTCTCTAGCCCATTGTCTAAATAAGGTGCGAACCGCATCGAAATTGGGTAGAATCTGCCAACTTAATTGAAATGCGCGTTTTTTCCGCATTTTCTATTCCTTTTTGTTTAAGAGTTTAGCTACATCAAATCTATGAAGCACATTCGTAACTTTTCGATTATCGCCCACATCGACCATGGTAAATCAACCTTGTCGGACCGTTTGATCCAGGTTTGCGGCGGCTTAAGCGACCGTGAAATGGCGGCCCAGGTTCTTGATTCTATGGACCTAGAGCGTGAGCGCGGTATTACCATCAAAGCTCAGAGTGTTACTCTGGATTACACGGCGAAAGATGGGGAAACCTATCAGCTAAACTTTATCGATACTCCAGGGCACGTAGACTTCTCGTATGAAGTATCTCGTTCTCTAGCGGCTTGTGAAGGTGCGCTTCTTGTTGTTGATGCGGGCCAGGGTGTGGAAGCACAAACACTGGCGAACTGCTACACAGCCATTGAAATGGAGCTGGAAGTTGTTCCAGTATTGAACAAAATCGACTTACCAGCTGCGGAACCAGAGCGTGTCGCTGAAGAGATCGAAGAAATTGTTGGTATCGACGCAATGGAAGCAGTGCGTTGTTCAGCAAAAACAGGCCTTGGTGTTGACGATGTTCTAGAAGAAATCGTCAAAGCGATTCCTGCGCCAGAAGGCGATCCAGAAGCGCCACTTCAAGCACTGATTATTGACTCTTGGTTCGATAACTACCTTGGCGTAGTTTCTTTGGTTCGTATTAAAAACGGTAAACTGAAGAAAAACGACAAGATCAAAGTGATGAGTACTGGTCAAGTTTGGGGTGTAGACCGTTTAGGTATCTTCACACCAAAACAGATTGATACGACAGAGCTCAACACCGGTGAAGTAGGCTGGGTTGTTTGTGGTATTAAAGACATTTTAGGTGCGCCAGTTGGTGATACGCTGACTACCGCGAAAAACGGTTGTGAACAAGCGTTGCCTGGTTTCCAAAAAGTGAAACCACAGGTTTATGCAGGTCTGTTCCCAGTCTCCTCTGACGATTATGAGAACTTCCGTGATGCACTTGGTAAGCTAAGTCTAAACGACGCATCTCTATTCTACGAGCCAGAGAGCTCTGCAGCACTTGGTTTTGGTTTCCGTTGTGGCTTCTTGGGTATGCTTCACATGGAAATCATCCAAGAACGTCTAGAGCGTGAATACGATCTGGATCTGATTACAACAGCTCCAACCGTAGTCTACGAAGTAGAGAAAACCGACGGTTCACTTCACTACGTGGATAGCCCAGCTAAGCTACCTGCTACCAATGATATTGAAGAGATTCGTGAGCCAATCGCACGCTGTAATATCTTAGTGCCGTCTGACTACCTAGGTAATGTGATTACATTATGCGTTGAGAAACGTGGTACTCAGGTTGATATGGTTTATCACGGAAACCAAGTTGCGGTGACTTACGATATTCCGATGGCAGAAGTGGTATTGGACTTCTTTGACCGTCTAAAATCAACGTCTCGTGGTTATGCATCACTGGACTACAACTTCCAACGTTTTGAAGCGTCAAACATGGTTCGTGTTGATGTGTTGCTGAACGGTGACACAGTTGATGCATTGGCGATCATCACTCACAAAGACCAATCACAAAGTCGTGGTCGTCAGCTTGTTGAGAAGATGAAAGAGTTTATCCCTCGCCAGATGTTTGATATTGCGATTCAAGCGGCAATTGGTAACCACATCATCGCGCGCTCTACCGTTAAGCAGCTACGTAAAAACGTAATTGCAAAGTGTTACGGTGGTGACGTGAGTCGTAAGAAGAAGCTGTTGAAGAAACAGAAAGAAGGTAAGAAACGCATGAAGCAGATCGGTAACGTCGAGCTGCCACAAGAAGCGTTCCTTGCAATTCTGCACGTTGGCAAAGACTAATTCTTTGTTTTACGACGACATAATTTAAGTTTGAAGTGAAAGTGCCGTTGTGGTGCTTTCACTTTCGTTATTTTTATAGATACGAAAATTAAGGGAATGAAATGGCAAATACCTTCTCATTGATCCTCGTCATCGTGACGTTAGTGACAGGTGTCGTTTGGGTGCTGGATAAGCTCGTATTGAGAAAAAAACGTGAGCAAAAGCTCGCGGATATCCAAGCTCAAGCTACCCAAATCGATGAAGCAACCGCAAACAAAGCTGTTGCCCCATCATGGTTTGTTGAGAACAGTGTTTCTATTTTCCCTGTTATCGCCTTTGTTTTGGTATTGCGTTCATTCATTTATGAACCATTCCAAATTCCATCTGGTTCGATGATGCCGACGCTTTTGGTTGGCGACTTCATCTTGGTTGAGAAATATGCTTATGGTCTAAAAGATCCAGTATGGCGTACTCAGCTAGTTGAAACCGGTAAACCAGAGCGTGGCGATATTGTGGTATTTAAATACCCACCTCAGCCAAGCATCGACTACATCAAGCGTGTTGTTGGCTTACCAGGTGATACTGTTCGATATAGCGCGCGTAAGGATATTTGCATCCAAACCAAAGGTACATCGACGTGTAAACCTGTGAAGCTATCCAATGTGGAAGATAGCCCATTTGTACAAAATGGTATCCCTCTGATTCAGATGGATGAAAAGCTGGGTAAAGTGGAACACCAAATCTTAGTTAACCCTTTGCGTCGTGACCGTGTTGACCAATATCAACCACGTAACGGTGTGAATGAATGGGTGGTTCCAGAAGGTCATTACTTTGTAATGGGTGACAACCGCGATAACAGTGCTGACAGCCGCTACTGGGGATTTGTGCCAGAAGGTAACTTAGTGGGCAAAGCTGTTGGTATCTGGATTAGTTTTGAATTTGAACGTGGCGCAGATAGCATTCTGCCTACATGGATCCCAACCGGTGTAAGATTTAATCGCATCGGTGGAATAGACTGAACGAGAGAGCATGAATTCTTCTATTGAACGATTAGAAAAAAAGCTCGGCTATCATTTCAATGATAGCGAGCTGCTCATGTTGGCGCTGACTCACCGCAGCGCCAATGGTAACCATAATGAACGACTAGAATTTCTGGGCGATTCAATTTTAAGTTTTGTCATCGCTGACGATCTTTATCACCGCTTTCCTAAAGTGAATGAAGGGGATATGAGTCGAATGCGTGCCACCTTAGTGAGAGGGAATACTCTGGCTGAGCTAGGGCGCGAGTTTGTCTTGGGAGATTACTTAAAATTAGGTCCAGGCGAATTGAAGAGCGGTGGTTTCCGTCGTGACTCAATTTTAGCGGATGCCGTTGAAGCGATCATTGGCGCGATTTATCTCGACAGCGATGTAGAGATGGTTCGTAAAATTGTATTGAGCTGGTATATGACTCGCTTAGAAGCAATTAAGCCAGGTGTTTCCCAAAAAGATCCAAAAACTCGCTTACAAGAGTTCTTACAAGGTCGAAGAAAACCACTACCAGTCTATACAGTGACTAATATTAAAGGGGAAGCGCATAACCAAGAGTTTACCGTTTCCTGTGAAGTGGCAGGTGTGGATGAACCTGTTATCGGTCGAGGCACCAGTCGCCGCAAGGCAGAACAAGCGGCTGCGGAACTGGCTTTAGAGAAAGTGACCAATGTCTGATAAACCTGAGTCTGAACAAGAATTCGATATTGATGCATACTTTGCATCATCTGGCGAAGCGACAACCAGCGCAGAAAACCAACACTGTGGTTTTGTTGCGATTGTTGGTCGTCCAAATGTAGGTAAATCAACGCTGCTAAATCATATTTTAGGGCAAAAGATTTCCATCACATCGCGTAAACCGCAAACCACTCGTCACCGTATTATGGGTGTCGATACCGATGGGGATTACCAAGCGATTTATGTGGATACGCCAGGGCTACATATTGAAGAGAAGCGAGCGATTAACCGTTTGATGAATCGTGCAGCTAATAGCTCATTGAGTGATGTGAACCTAGTGTTATTCCTAGTTGATGGCACTCACTGGACTGATGATGACGAAATGGTACTGAATAAGCTGCGTAAGTCAGACTTCCCAGTCATCCTATGTATGAACAAAGTCGATAACGTGAAAGATCGTAACGACGTAATGCTGCATATGCATGAGCTGTCGAAGAAGATGGACTTCGTGGATGTAGTGCCTATTTCTGCCAAACATGGTAAGAACACAGATGTGCTTCGTAAGCATGTACGCGAACATCTACCTGAAGCGGTACATCATTTCCCTGAAGAGTATGTCACGGACCGTTCTCAGCGTTTCATGGCGTCAGAAATCCTGCGTGAGAAACTCATGCGTTTTACGGGTGATGAACTGCCTTATTCAGTGACGGTTGAGATTGAGCGTTTTGATTACAACCCAGACACTGATGGCTTCCATATCAATGCTTTGATTCTTGTTGAGCGTAACGGCCAGAAGAAAATGGTTATTGGTAAAGGCGGCGAAAAGATCAAGACGATTGGTCGTGAGGCTCGTCTAGATATGGAAGAGCTGTTCGATCGTAAGGTTTACCTTGAGACTTGGGTAAAAGTGAAATCGGGCTGGGCTGATGATGAGCGTGCTCTGCGTTCATTGGGCTATATCGACGATATCGAAAACAAATAATACTATTAGGTAGCGAGGACGCTGAGCGTCCTGCTCCGAGACCTTAGACAAGATAAAGTTATGGATGGATTACAACGCTGTTTTGTTTTGCATCGAAGACCCTACAGTGAGTCGAGTCTTATTCTTGACGTATTCAGTGAAGAGTATGGTCGAGTTACGCTTTTGTCTAAAGGTGCTAGAAGTAAGCGCTCCAACCTTAAAGGGGCGCTGCAACCTTTTACCCCTCTCCTGTTAAAATGGTCCGGCGGCGGTTCCATGAAGACCCTTCGTCAAGCTGAAGCCATCAGCCTTGGGTTACCTTTATCTGGTATCAACCTTTACTCAGCTATGTATGTGAACGAACTCATTGCCCGTGTTCTCGCCAGTGAAATCCCGTTTCCCGCTTTATTTCATGACTATCTTCAAGCTTTAACAGAACTGGCTCACAATACCAATCCTGAGCCCGCTTTACGGCGATTTGAACTCGCTCTCCTTTCTGCAATGGGATACGGTGTAGACTTCCTTCACTGTGCCGGAACAGGTGAACCTATTGACCCAACGATGACTTATCGTTATCGAGAGCAAAAGGGGTTCATTGCCAGTGTGCGTAAAGACAATCTCACCTTTCTCGGTGAGGAATTGATTGCCATCAGTGAGCGTCGTTTTAACAGTAAAACACAGTTACAAGCGGCAAAACGCTTTACACGCATAGCATTAAAGCCGTATCTTGGCGGGAAACCATTAAAAAGCAGGGAGTTGTTTCTTCCGAGACTGAAACAGCTCTGACCATGGAGTAAACATCGATGAGTTCTATCCTTTTAGGTATCAATATTGACCATATCGCTACGCTACGTAATGCGCGCGGTACTAAGTATCCAGATCCAGTTCATGCAGCAGAGATTGCAGAGCGTGCCGGCGCTGACGGTATTACCATTCACCTTCGTGAAGACCGTCGCCACATCTTAGATCGTGATGTACGCATTTTGCGCGAAACACTACAGACTCGTATGAACCTAGAGATGGCGGTCACCGATGAGATGATCGATATTGCCCTAAAAACTCAACCTGAGTTTGTTTGCTTAGTACCTGAAAAACGTGAAGAGCTGACGACTGAGGGTGGGTTAGATGTAAAAGGTCAGCTTGAAAAAATCAAAGCGGCAACGGAGAAGTTGTCTGCAGCAGGCATTAAAGTGTCGCTATTTATTGATGCCGATCGTGAGCAGATTGATGCCGCTAAAGCAGCTGGTGCACCATTCATTGAACTGCATACTGGTCATTATGCGGATGCAGAAACTGAAGAAGATCAGCAAGACGAGCTGAAAAAAATCGCGGCAGGCGCAAGCTACGCTGCAGATATCGGTATCACAGTAAATGCTGGTCATGGTTTGACTTACCACAACGTCGCACCTATTGCGGCATTACCTGAGATTTATGAATTAAACATTGGTCACTCTATCATTGGCCGCGCGGTATTCGATGGCCTACATAAAGCCGTTGCAGATATGAAAGCGGTCATGGAATCGGCTCGTCGAGGTTAATGAATCGTGGCAATTCAAGGTCTAGGTACCGATATCGCAGAAATAGAACGTGTTGAGAAAGCCTTAGCGCGTTCAGGCGAGGCGTTTGCGCAGCGTATTTTGACCGATAATGAGTTGGTTCAGTTTCAGCAATTGAAACAGCAGGGTCGCTTTCTTGCTAAGCGTTTTGCTGTAAAAGAGGCGGCATCAAAGGCGTTGGGGACTGGGATTGCTCATGGTGTGACTTTCCAAGATTTTGAAGTTTCTAATGACGAAAACGGCAAGCCAATACTCACTCTGACAAAAAAAGCCGCAGAAATTGCGGCTTCAATGGGTGTGACGTCCAATCATTTGTCTATCTCTGACGAGCGTCACTACGCTGTCGCTACCGTCATCTTCGAAAGCTAAACGATAGAACCTAACCTAATCGTTAGGTTCTCTATTTCCTTTCAAGTAAAGCTCAGACGTTTTTAGCACTTTTTCCATTTCATCTTGCAGTTCAAAGAGCTCTGGCTCGATATCTTCTAAGCTGTCGCCAGCGCGCAAGGCTTTCTCTATGGTCGCGCAGATAGACTTAAGTCTCGGCACGCCGCAATAAGAGCAACTGCCATGCAATTTGTGGATTAGGTGGATAACCTGTTCCTTATCATCGAAATCGGTGTCCAACACTTGCTCTGAAAGTGCATACACTTCAGGGATAAAGTCGACTAACATTTGCAGCATATCGACGGCTAAGTCTTCTTTGTTAGCGGCTTGTTTGAGTGCCGCTCCCCAATCGATCACCAAATTGGTTTCCGTTTCCGTTTTAGGCTGAGTGCTTGGCTCATCAGGTGTTATGTCCACGTCATTTGGAGCAACGAAGTCCAAGCTGGCATCAGTGTCATGATTGCGAACTGGTACCCATTTGTTGAGTACTTGCAACAACATTTTTTCATCGATAGGTTTGGTGAGGTAATCGTCCATTCCTTCAGATAAAAGTCGGTCTCGTTCACCCGTCATTGCGTGGGCAGTGACGGCGACAACAGGCGTCTGGCTGTTCTGTTGGGTCTCTTTAATTAGTTTGCAGGCAGTAACCCCATCCATGTGAGGCATTTGAATGTCCATAAATACCATATCAAAGTGCTGCTCTTGGGCTTTCTCAACCGATACTTGGCCGTTGGTGCAAGAGACCACGCTCTCAACACGCTCCGACAATAATGCTGTAATGAGCTTGAGGTTGGCAGGGTTATCATCCACTGCCATTACGGTAAGTGCGCGCTTCTCGGTAGACTCAACTTCCATAACAGGTGCGAGTATTGCTGGCTGTTTTTCCACTAGCGATTGCAGCAACTTCTTACGTGATAATGGTTTGGTTAAGCACTGCACTTGATGGGTTTGCATCAAGTAGTCAGATAGGGCGAGCTGGGTGCTGGCAGTACCGATGATGATGTTTGATGTAGCTTCCTGACATCGGGTGATCCAACTTTCAATCACGGTCAATGGCACTTCTTCATTGGTAGGCAAACACAAAATGATGTAGTCGAACGCTTCCACTTTATCTGGCAACGTTGAGCGATAGGTCACCATAACCCCTTCATTAGTAAGGGTCTGTTGTAATACCGATGCCGCTTGCATATTTGGTTCAATCAGTAGTAGTCGCTTGTTATGGATGACCGCAGGATCGATAAGGTCGATCATTGGAATATCTGTAGAGTTCAGTTTAACCGTAAACCAGAATGTTGAACCTTGGTGCAGGCGACTGGTTAAGCTAATTTCACCGCCCATTTGTCCAACTAGCTTTTGGGTAATAACCAAACCAAGTCCAGTACCGCCATAACGTCGAGAGATACTGGCGTCCGCTTGACTGAAGGCTTGGAATAACTGCGCTTGTTGTCGCTCTGAGATACCAATACCTGTATCGCGAACCATAAACTGCAGTTCAACACGGTCTTCTTTCTGAGATTTGAGTTCAACGCTGATATCAATGTTGCCACGCTCAGTAAACTTGATGGAGTTACCCACAAGGTTGGTCAAAATCTGTTGAATACGAAGTGGGTCACCAACAAGGCCGCTTGGAATTTTCGAGTCAACTTTTAAGGTTAGTTCCAAGCCTTTTTCATGGGCACTGGTTGCTTGAAGGGCGACAACTTCCTCAAGACTGTCTTGGAATTCAAATGGAATATTCTCAAGTGCCAGTTTACCGGCTTCGAGTTTGGAGAAGTCTAAAATGTCATTGATGATGTTAAGCAGGTTATTTGCCGATTTCTCAATGGTCTGTAGATAGTCTGTTTGACTGTTGGTCAGCTGAGTTTTCAGCATCTGACGAGTAAAACCAATTACACCATTAAGTGGGGTTCTTAGCTCATGAGACATGTTAGCAAGGAACTCTGACTTCACTCGTGCCGCCTCTTGCGCACGCTTTTTGGCGATATCCAATTCAACGTTTTGAATTTCAAGCTGTTCTAATGTCTCACGTAGATCGGACGTTGCTTGGTCGATACTGTGCTGCATTTCCACATGATATTCGGACAGCGAGACTGCCATGGCATTGATACCATTTTTCAACGAGTCCAGCTCGCCGTGCATTTTGCCTTCGATACGAACATCCAAGTGACCACGACGAATACGGTCTACCATGTTTTTCATGTGAGAAATTGGACGCGTCACATCGTACATCAAACGGTAGGCAAAGATTCCCGATAGGATAAGACCAAGAACAAGGACTAGAATCGCAGAGAAGACTTCCTGATATTGTTGTAAACGCAGTGAAGAAAGGTCGAGCTCTACAGCGATATAACCGAGCGTCTTATTGGTTGAGGTTAATTCTCGCGTATCTGATACCAGCTGACTTTCAGCTAGAATAGGGGCTCTCAAAATTAACGTATTGTCGTGAATTTCGTAGGAGCTTAAAAAAGGAATCGGCTGATCTTTCGGGTAGGTTAACGTATCAAAGTTGGGATGAAAGTTTGAGGTTACAAACAGCTCATGAGAAGCATCGAATACCGCAATACTGCGAACGAATTTAGAATTCTTACGGTGGGCGTAACTAATCAGGCGTCTAACTGATTCACGACTTTGGTTGATAAGACCTTGTTCACTGGCAATCGCCAGCGGTTCAATAATGCTAGAGCCGGCGTTAAGTACTTGTGATTCTAGGTCGTGGTAGCGATTGTAAGAGAAGAAGGCACTCAAAAGGAGACCGATAATTAAGGTCGGTGCCAAAGTCAATGTGATTACGCGAGCGCGCAGGCCGTATCTTGTCATTTTAATTCGAAGTCATTATTTGCCAACAGAGTTACATCTGCTGGGTGGATATGGGACAATAGCCAGTATTGCATCCTCAAGATGACGTAAGCTTAATCAAAGCAGCGCTGTTCGACAATCATTCAAATAAAGAATAGTGAAACTCTAACAAATTTTTATCGAAGCAGCGCATTACGCTCTGCTCACTGGGTACAGTAATGGCACGTTTTTTTAAACCAACAAAGAAATCTTCATTCTCAAAAAAGCACCAAGAGGTGAACATTGAACGCATGGACCATCATGGTGCAGGTATTGGTTACTTAAATAACAAACCGGTATTTGTTGAAGGTGCGCTCACAGATGAGAAGGTGTTGGTGCAGTTAACGGAAAGCAAAGCAAAGTTTGCTAAGGCTACCTTGATCAAAGTGCTAGAAGCTTCTGAGCAACGCGTGAAGCCATTTTGTCCTCATTACCATGAGTGTGGCGGCTGCAATCAGCAGCATGTAGAACGTCAGCAGCAGATTGAAAACAAACAAGTAGCCTTATCACAATTGATGAATAAGTTAGCGGGCCAATCTGTGCCGTTAGCTCCCTCTATTACTGGAGAAGGTCTTGGTTATCGCCGTCGTGCTCGTTTGAGTATTCACCTCGATAAGCAGCGCAACTTAGTCATGGGGTTTCGCCGTAAGCAGAGCAATCACATTGTTGAGATTGACCACTGTCCGGTATTGAATGCGCAATTAAACGCATTGATACCGCCATTACGAGACATATTCGCAGGCTTTAAACAGCAACAGTCACTTGGCCACCTTGAATTGGTCATGGGTGATAATGGACCTGTGGTTGTTGTTAGGCACATCAAACCTTTGACTAATCACGATCAAAAACGCTTGGTCGATTTTGCTGACAGTCAGGCACTCACGCTTTACCTGATGCCAGAGTCAGGGCAGTTACAACTAATAACGGGTGAACAGCCTTATTATTCGGAAGTAGGGGTTGAATTACCCTTCCTGCCGACACACTTTATTCAAGTGAACCGCGAGATAAATAGCAAAATGGTCGCTCAAGCACTGGAGTGGCTAGCGCCTAAATCCAGTGACAATGTACTCGATCTTTTTTGCGGCTTGGGTAACTTCACTTTACCTTTGGCGAAACTATGTCAACGTGTCGTAGGTGTTGAAGGTATTCAAGATATGGTGGATTGGGCGCAGCAAAATGCCGCGCTTAATCACCTAACGAATGTTGAATTTTATCAAGCAAATCTCGAGCAAGATCTCTCTGAGATGTCATGGGCAAAACAACAGTTTGATAAAATCCTGCTTGACCCTGCCAGAGCAGGCGCAAGCGGCGTGATAGATCAAGTTTCTGCACTAGGAGCAACGCGAGTGCTTTATGTTTCTTGCAATCCTGCTACCCTTGCCAGAGATACTCAAAGCTTGATTGAGCAGGGCTATAAGTTGGTTCGATTGGGTATGATGGATATGTTCCCTCACACCAGTCATCTAGAATCCATGGCGCTGTTTGAGAAGTAGCTGAATTAAAATGAGAACAAGCTAACTGGGATAGGTTAGTTAACCAATAAAACTAGGAAGAAAAAAGAAATGGTTGCGGTAAGAAGCGCGCATTTGAACCCTAACGAACAGTTCGAGCTAGACAAATGGATTGCTTCTCTAAAGCAAGACAAGAACACCTCGAAAAGGCTTAAAGAAGTTTACCGTCAGTGCGAAGATATTGTCGCTGGCAGTGAACAGGGGTCCTTGTTGTTGTGGCGCGGCAGAGAGATGATTGAGATCCTCATTACCCTTTCGATGGATAAAGCCACGCTGGTGGCTGCTCAGTTGTACCCTGTTGTTTCTAGTGGCATCTACGATAGAGAGCAGCTAGAAGAAAACTATGGCAAAGAAACCATTAAGCTGATTGATGGCGTCGAAGAGATGGCGGCTATTGGTCAACTTAACGTGACGCTAGAAGGCTCAGAGGCGTCGGGTCAAGTCGATAATGTCCGCAGAATGTTGCTGGCGATGGTGGATGATTTCCGTTGTGTGGTCATCAAGCTGGCTGAGCGTATTTGTAACCTTCGTGAAGTCAAAGATGAGTCTGACGAAGTTCGCCGAGCCGCCGCTAAAGAATGCGCCAACATATATGCTCCTCTTGCCAACCGTTTAGGGATTGGTCAGCTAAAATGGGAAATCGAAGATTACGCTTTCCGTTATCAGCAACCAGATACTTATAAACAGATTGCTAAACAATTGTCTGAGCGCCGCATTGTTCGTGAGCAATATATCAAAGACTTTGTGGATGATTTGACGGCTGAAATGAAGGTGTCGAACATCCTTGCTGAAGTCAGTGGTCGCCCTAAGCATATCTACAGCATTTGGCGAAAAATGCAGAAGAAAAGCCTCGATTTTGATGAGCTTTTTGACGTGCGCGCTGTACGCATCATCGCTGAGCGACTGCAAGATTGTTATGCGGCACTCGGTGTTGTTCACACCAAATACAAGCACCTTCCTAGTGAATTTGATGACTATGTGGCGAACCCTAAGCCCAATGGTTATCAGTCTATTCATACCGTTATTCTTGGTCCTGAAGGTAAAACGATAGAGATCCAAATCCGAACTAAGCAAATGCATGAGGATTCGGAGCTAGGTGTTGCTGCACACTGGAAATACAAAGAAGGTGGTAGTGGCGGCCGTAGCGGATACGACGAGAAAATTACCTGGTTGCGTAAGCTACTGGATTGGCAGGAAGAGATGTCAGACTCTGGCGAAATGCTGGATGAACTTCGTAGCCAAGTATTTGATGACCGTGTGTATGCCTTTACGCCTCGTGGCGATGTGGTTGATTTGCCTATGGGGGCAACACCACTGGATTTTGCTTACCACATTCACTCCGAAGTGGGACACCGCTGTATCGGTGCCAAAGTGGCAGGTCGCATTGTTCCATTTACTCATAAGCTATCTATGGGTGATCAGGTTGAGATCATTACTGCCAAAGAGCCAAACCCGTCTCGTGACTGGTTAAACCCATCGCTTGGCTTTGTTCACTCTGGTCGTGCGCGCGCCAAAATTAACGCTTGGTTTAGAAAGCAAAGTCGTGAGAAGAACTTAGAAGCTGGCCGTGAAATTCTTGAAGATGAATTAGCCAAAATCGGTGCAACGATCAAAGACGCTGAACAATATGCCTTGAAGCGTTTTAACGTTAACACTCCAGATGAGCTGTATGTTGGTATTGGTAGTGGTGATTTACGAATAAACCAAATCATTAATCACATCAACGCATTGGTTAATAAGCCAACGGCCGAAGAAGAAGATCAACAAGCACTTGAGAAACTTCAAGAGTCAGAAGGCAAAGCACCAGCTCAAAGCCGACCGCATAAAGACGCAGTTGTCGTGGAAGGTGTCGATAACTTGATGACGCATTTGGCACGCTGCTGTCAGCCAATTCCGGGCGATCAAATCAAAGGTTATATTACTCAAGGTCGTGGTATTTCGGTTCACCGAGCTGATTGTGAGCAGTTAGAAGAACTCAGCCATCACGCACCAGAGCGTATTATTGATACCGTTTGGGGTAGTGGCTTTGTTGGCTCTTATATTTTGACTATTCGCGTTGAAGCTATGGAACGTGGCGGATTACTAAAAGACATCACCACACTGCTTACTAACGAAAAGATCAAGGTGACCACTATGAAGAGTCGCAGTGATTACAAGCGTCAGTTATCGATTATGGATTTTGACCTAGAGCTGACGAATATCGAAGTGCTGTCACGCGTGACTAAGCGTATTGAACAAATTAAAGACGTCATGAGTGTGAAGCGCTTGGGTTAAGCAAGACTCAAGTGGGCGTTATACTGACGTAATCACATCATGTTGAACAATAATAAAAGGTTGGTTTTCCAACCTTTTTGTTTAGGAATCTAACTATGTCTCAACCCATTGAACAACTTCTCACTATTATGGCTCAGCTTCGGGATGAGCAGCATGGCTGTCCATGGGATCGCAAACAGACCTTCGAAACCATCGTACCGCACACCATCGAAGAAACGTTTGAAGTGGTCGACGCTATTCATAACCAAGACTGGCAAAATCTGAAAGAAGAGCTGGGCGATTTGTTGTTTCAAGTGATTTTCTATAGCCAGATGGCAAAAGAGCAAGGGTTATTTGACTTCAACGAGGTTGTTGAGGGATTGAATGACAAGCTCACTAGACGTCATCCGCACGTTTTTTCTGATGTGGAATTTGCAGATGAAGCCGCTATCAATGCCAATTGGGAAGCTGAGAAAAAGAAGGAAAAGGCTGAGGTAGGCAAAAACGAAGAAAGTATTCTAGACTCAATACCACAATCGTTACCTGCACTTTCAAAGGCCAATAAAATCCAGAAACGTTGCGCTAAATATGGCTTTGATTGGGATGCGTTAGGACCTGTCGTTGACAAGGTTCAGGAAGAAGTTGAAGAGGTGGTTCAGGAAGCGATTCAGGTTGATGTTGATGAAGAGAAGCTGGAAGAAGAGGTCGGAGATCTATTGTTTGCCGTAGTGAATCTTTCTCGACATTTGAAAAAAGATCCTGAGGTTGCGCTGAGAAAAGCGAACAATAAATTTTCTCGTCGCTTTAAAGGTGTTGAGGCAAGGGCTGGCGAAGATGGTAAATCCCTTACAGACTTTAGCCTTCAAGAGCTTGACCAGTTTTGGAATGACGTAAAAAAACAAGAAAAGTCCTCGGATTTGTGAACCGCTTCTCATTGGTGTAAGTTTCTACAATTGATTTGAAGCAAAAAATAAAAATTTTGAATGTGATAAGTTTCACGTTGTGGCGGTAAAGGGCTTCTGGTATATTTGCATCCCGTCCAGAAGAAATCCATTTTCCCTCATTCAACCAACTTCAGGTTAAACATGACGACAAATTATATTTTTGTTACTGGCGGGGTAGTATCCTCTCTAGGTAAAGGTATTGCAGCAGCATCTCTTGCAGCAATTTTAGAAGCACGTGGTCTTAAAGTGACCATGATGAAGCTTGACCCTTACATCAACGTTGACCCGGGCACAATGAGCCCAACTCAGCACGGTGAAGTGTTCGTCACGGAAGATGGCGCTGAAACTGACCTTGACCTTGGTCACTACGAGCGTTTCATCCGTACCAAGATGACAAAACGCAACAACTTCACTGCTGGTCGTGTTTACGCTGATGTTCTTCGCAAAGAGCGTCGTGGTGACTACCTAGGTGCAACTATTCAGGTAATCCCTCACATTACTAATGCTATTAAAGATCGCGTGATCGCTGGCTCTGAAGGCCACGATGTCGCTATCGTTGAAGTTGGTGGTACAGTAGGTGATATCGAATCACTACCGTTTATGGAAGCCATTCGTCAGTTAGCCGTTGAGCTTGGTCGTGAGCGTGCAATGTTTATGCACCTAACTTTGGTTCCTTACCTAGCAGCAGCTGGTGAAGTGAAAACCAAGCCGACTCAGCACTCTGTAAAAGAGCTACTGTCTATCGGTATCCAACCAGACATTCTTGTTTGCCGTAGTGATCGTATGATCCCTGCAAACGAGCGTAAGAAGATTGCGCTTTTCTGTAACGTTCAAGAAAAAGCGGTAATCTCAATGAAGGACGTAGATTCTATCTACAAGATCCCTCAACTAATTAAAGCGCAAGGTCTAGACGACCTAGTATGTTCACGCTTTGGTATCTCTGCTCCAGAAGCTGATCTTTCTGAGTGGGAACAGGTAATTTACGAAGAAGCTAACCCAACGGCTGAAGTAGTTATCGGTATGGTAGGTAAATACATCGAACTACCAGATGCTTATAAGTCTGTAAACGAAGCGCTAAAACATGCAGGCCTTAAAAACCGCCTGAGTGTGAAGATTAAGTACGTTGATTCACAAGACGTGGAAACAAAAGGCGAAGAAGCGCTAGCTGGTCTAGACGCAATCCTTGTACCTGGTGGCTTCGGTGACCGTGGTGTTGAAGGTAAGATCCTTGCTGCAAAATACGCTCGTGAAAACAAAGTACCTTATCTAGGCATCTGTCTAGGTATGCAAGTGGCACTTATCGAATACGCGCGTAACGTTGCGGGTATGGAAGGTGCACATTCAACAGAATTTAACAAAGAGACTAAATACCCTGTGGTAGGCTTGATCACAGAGTGGGTAGATGGTGAAGGTAAAGTTGAAGAACGTACCGAAACGTCTGATCTTGGCGGTACAATGCGCCTTGGTTCTCAGCTATGTCACCTAGAAAAAGGGACAAAAGCGTACGAACTATATGGCAACGCTAAGATCCATGAACGTCACCGTCACCGTTACGAAGTGAACAACGTACTTCGTCCACAGATTGAAAAAGCAGGTCTTAAAGTTTCTGGTCTGTCAGCAGACAAGAAACTAGTTGAAGTGATTGAGAACCCAGCTCACCCATGGTTTGTAGCTGCGCAGTTCCACCCAGAGTTCACTTCAACGCCTCGCGATGGTCACCCGTTATTTACAGGCTTTGTGAAAGCGGCGGGCGAATTCCAGCGCGGTACTGAAGAAAAGTAAAAGGATACGGGCGGTTGCGAAGGTTGTGCGGCTGCCCTTAATTTTGACATTTATATTCAATGAGAGGAAACATTAATGTCTAAGATCGTTAAAGTTCTAGGTCGTGAAATCATCGACTCACGTGGTAACCCAACTGTAGAAGCTGAAGTACACCTAGAAGGCGGTTTCGTAGGTATGGCGGCAGCTCCATCTGGCGCATCTACTGGTTCTCGTGAAGCTCTTGAGCTACGTGACGGTGACAAAGCACGTTTCCTAGGTAAAGGTGTTCTTAAAGCTGTTGAAGCTGTTAACGGTGCAATCGCTGAAGCTCTAGTTGGTAAAGACGCTAAAGCTCAAGCTGAGATCGACCAAGTGATGATCGACCTTGACGGTACTGAAAACAAGTCTAAGTTCGGCGCGAACGCTATCCTAGCAGTTTCTCTAGCAAACGCTAAAGCAGCAGCTGCTGCTAAAGGCATGCCTCTATTTGAGCACATCGCTGAGCTTAACGGCACTGCTGGCGTATTCTCTATGCCTCTTCCAATGATGAACATCATCAACGGTGGTGAGCACGCAGACAACAACGTTGACATCCAAGAGTTCATGATCCAACCAGTTGGTGCTAAGACTCTTAAAGAAGGTCTACGTATCGGTGCGGAAGTATTCCACAACCTAGCTAAAGTTCTTAAGTCTAAAGGCTACAGCACTGCAGTTGGTGACGAAGGTGGTTTCGCTCCTAACCTTAAGTCTAACGCTGAAGCTCTAGAAGTTATCGCAGAAGCTGTTGCAGCTGCTGGTTACGAACTAGGCAAAGACGTTACTCTAGCTATGGACTGTGCAGCATCTGAGTTCTTCGACAAAGAAGCTGGCATCTACAACATGAAAGGCGAAGGTAAGACTTTCTCTTCTGAAGAGTTCAACCACTACCTAGCTGAGCTAGCTAACCAATTCCCAATCGTTTCTATCGAAGACGGTCTAGACGAGTCTGACTGGGATGGCTTCAAGCACCAAACTGAACTACTAGGTGACAAGCTTCAACTAGTAGGTGACGATCTATTCGTTACTAACACTAAGATCCTTGCTGAAGGTATCGAGAAAGGCGTTGCTAACTCTATCCTTATCAAGTTCAACCAAATCGGTTCTCTAACTGAGACTCTAGCTGCTATCAAGATGGCTAAAGACGCAGGTTACACAGCTGTAATCTCTCACCGTTCTGGCGAAACTGAAGATGCAACTATCGCTGATCTAGCGGTAGGTACTGCTGCAGGTCAAATCAAAACTGGTTCTATGAGCCGTTCTGACCGTGTTGCTAAGTACAACCAGCTAATTCGTATCGAAGAAGCTCTAGGTGAAAAAGCACCTTACAACGGTCTTAAAGAAGTTAAAGGTCAAGCTTAATCGCTGATTTTTAAATAGCTTTTGTAAAGCCGCTCTTTATAGAGCGGCTTTTTTTATGCCTGAATATTATTGAATAGGACATCCAACGGGGTAACGAAGGAGTAACAGTATCCAGTATGTTACTTATGAAATAACTCAGATGCGCTAAAGTGATTACAGTTCAATAAAACGTATCCCTACTTACTAGAGGAAAAGATCATGGCTAAAGTGACCAGCCCTACTACTACGTTTAATAACGAGTATTTTTCATTCATTGTTTCTGAGTCATGGAAACACATCGGTGCTGACCAAACTCACGCTGATATCCTTGCTCACAACCTATTGGTTGGTGGCCTACAAGGTAAACTTCACCAAGGTCTTGGCGTTATCGAAGCAGTAACGATTCCATACGAAGCAGGCATCCTAGATCCTACATCGACGCCAGAGCTAGAGTCTGAAGGTGATACTTGGGCAGTATACAACGGTAAGAAATCTTCTGGTCACTACGTTTGTACGCTAATGGCTCAAACGGCTATCGAGAAAGCACGCAAACACGGTATCTCAATCGTATTTGGTTACGACCACTGTGACGGCGGTAACTTCTCTAACTACACACAGATGGCAATGAAAGAAGGCATGTTTGCGATGTCTTCAAACAACTCTGTACCTCTTAATGCACCATTCGGTGGTATGGATCCAGCAATGTCTTGCCCTCCGTTCGATGCAGCTCTAGTTGGTGGTGAAGAACTACCTCTAGTCACATCTATCATGATCGGTGAAGGCTACGACTCTCACATCTGTGACGCTATCGTAAACGACCGCGACCTACACGTTGCAGCGCTTGTTGACCAAGACACTGGTGAGCTAACAGCTGACGCTCGTAAGTGGGGCTCACTAATCGAAGGTTACGGCCGTGTAGCTGACTGTAAAGCACCGTGGACATTCCTAACACCACGCCTTTACTCTCTAAACATCTGGAATGAAGTGATGACGGCAATCATCAACCCGAAAGGTAAGATTGCTCCTGAGCTTCCAGCAGTGCCAAGTGACTTCTTCACGATGGAAGATGCGCCATGTCCAGTAGGCGGTTCTTACATTCTAGTCATCGACCCAAGCCACTTTGGCCCAATCGAAGAAGTGAAACGTAAGAGCGACATGTTCGTGAAAGCGATTAAAGAAAACCGTCCTCGTGCTGGCTTCAACGAAGTTTACATTCCAGATGAATGGGGCTTAAAAGCACTCTCTACGGCAACCGATGAGCACCAAGTTATGGACGCTCACTGGGTTGGTTTCAAAGACTTCCTAAAACGCTCTGGCACTTCTATCGAAGAGTTGAACGCGAAATGGGAAGCGAAAGTTGGCGCTGAACGCGCAGCTGAAACTATCCGCAAATAATTTTAAAATCAGACGCACTTGATTTTATGCCCAGTCTCCCTCGGACTGGGCTTTTTTCGTTTCTAGCTTGAATTGTGAAGGCGAAACCTGATGATAAGCTTTGAACGCACGAATAAACGGTGGTGCCGAGTGATAGTCGAGGAGGTTGGCAATATCGGATAACGATAATGAAGTCTTCAGTAAATACTCATTGGCCATTTGCATTCGAACGTCGAGCACGAGTTGTTTGTAAGTTTTACCTTCATCATGAAGTCGTCGTCGTAAGGTTCTTGCGGTGAAGCCTAAATCTTCAGCCATTTGTTCCATGGTGGGTACTCCGGAAGAGAGAAGAGCGTACAGGCGCATTCTTATCTGATCGCAACTGGTGCTGGCTCGTGATTGCTGGTTCATCTCCGCACTGTGCTTCGCTGCGATATTGGCGACTAAGGATTCATTCGCAGAGATGGGCATATCGATCCACTCAATGGGGAGCCTAATTTGATTACTCGCTGCGTTGAAGGTCGGCATGATACCTAAATACTGGTGATAGAGGTGTTTATAACTTGGCGCGGCATAACTAAGGGAAATTGAGACTTTATCTTTATCAAATTGCTCTCCCAAGAGCTTTTTTATTCCAAGGTAGTAATGACCAATGCTGTCTTCGATAGTGTAGGGCTGCGGCGTCCAAAATGCGGAACGATCTTCGGCAGTGATATAGGCATATTCTCGGTCGTAGGCAATACGAATATCCACGTAGTCACTGGTCATCCAGGGTATATGAATGATCGTTTCTAATAGCTGCTTAAGTGTCTTACAGCCTAGCATGGCAAAGCCCAAAGCTCCGGTGTCTTCAATGGTAAGCCTACTTGCGATGCGTAATCCGATACCATCGATGTTCAACTGTTCCATGGACAATTTCATTAACCTCAGCACTTGTTGAGTCGTCATCAATTCATAATGACCATAGCTAATACGTCTGATTTTAGCGCGGCGAAGAAACGGATCGATAGCCAGTGGCTGTTTCGCCAAATCTCTGAGTAATGATTCCCAGTGGCCAACAATGGCTTGCAAAAACTGCTGCTGATGTAGGGAGCTCATGTTGTTGTCCTGAAATGTAATCTAATTGGCCGAAAATGTAATTATAGTAAGCGAGGTGAGTGGATACAATATAGACATCGCTGAAAAGCAGAAAAAACAATGAGGACAATAATATGTTCAAGCCAAAACGTGTAGAAATTTCAAAAGAGAAACTCGAACTTTACCAAGATATTTATTGGAATAAGTCGGATGCAGACTTTTATATCAATGAAGACATCGCTCCAATGCAGCAGCGTATGGCGGAACAAGGTGTAGAAGCATTCAGTTTACTGGGTAAAGAGCATGTTGGTGCATTTGGCGCACCTTATGTGAACAGCTTTGAAAACGCGGACATTGTTATGTATGGCTTGACCATGGATAAGTGTTCACCAAATGCTGGTGGTCATAAATTTGGTCCTGGTGCGATTCGTGATGCCTCTAAAACTGGTATGGGCCTTATTCACCAAGATGGCACGATGCCATTTGAACTATGTAACATCATCGATTACGGAAACTGGGATGGCCTTGGTCAGTTCAACTTAGATGAAGAAATGCGCAATGCGCAGAAAGTGGTTGATGACATGGTGATCAACCACGGCTGTACTCCATTCTTCTTTGGTGGCGACCATACTGTTGCTTACCCAGGGCCTGCGGCACTTGCGAAAGTGCACGGTCCGGTTTCACTGATTCATATTGATGGTCACTTTGACCTACTCACACGTGCTGACTTTGATTACGAGTCATATTCAGGTAACTGGTATTGCCGCCTAGCATCAGAAGGTGCTATCGACCCAACGACCAGTGTCAGCATGGGTATGCGCGGTCGCTGGTGTGCATCTCAACAAGGCAAAGCGAAGGCGATTGGCGGTAACTTCTACTTGGCTGATGAAATTTACGATTTAGGCGTGGATTACATCGTAGAACAGATCCTTGAGAAACAAGGTGATGGTCGTCCGGTGTACCTAACCTTTGACTTAGATGGGCTAGATCTTCTTGATCACAGTGCAAACTCAAGCCCAGATCCATTTGGTGTTTCTGCTCGCATGTATTACGACATCTTCCGTAAACTTCGCGCGACTAAGCGTATTAATTTAGTGGGTGCTGATATTGCCGAGTTTGCGCCTCAGAAAAACTCTGACGAGAAAGATGCGCTGCTTACTGCTGCATTTGGTTGGGAGCTTCTAGTATGGCTAGCTGAATGTCGCCACATCCGCGAAGGTAAGAAGAACCCAACAGAATGGCCAATGAGCTTCGGTCGTAACATCGAGTTCTAATAGCATTTCTTGCGCTTAACGCGACGGTAGGAATGATAATAAAAAATGCCCACTCAATTGAGTGGGCATTTTGTGTTTCTAAAGCGGATTATTTGCTGAAGTTCATCGCCATTGCCGCTGCAATATTACGAGAGGTCATTTCAACGTTGAACGCCGCTTCTTTTAAGGCGGTTGGTAGGTCAGTCGCACCTAGTACTACGCTGTACGCCGCATCAATACCGTGTTCGTGAACCACTGCGCAGTCTTTTGCTGTGCTACCTGCAATGGCTATCACAGGAATGTCGTATTGCTTCGCAGTACGTGCCACACCAATAGGCGTCTTACCATGAATGGTTTGGCTGTCAATTCGGCCTTCACCGGTAATCACAAGGTCTGCATCTTTTACCACTTCGCTTAGGTTCACCGCATCCATCACAATTTGGATACCAGGACGTAGTGATGCATCAAACAAACCAAGTAGCGCTGCACCGAGGCCACCAGCAGCACCGGCGCCTGCGGTATCAATGACATCACGACCGTTAGTAGCTTTGATGACACTGGCATAATGCGCAAGGTTGCTATCGAGGGTTGCCACGATCTCTGGTGTTGCGCCTTTTTGTGGACCAAACACGTGCGAGGCGCCTTTAGGACCACACAGAGGATTATCAACGTCACACGCGACCTCCAAGCGGATGTCTTTCAGGCGAGCATCAAGGCCTGATAGGTCAATGCTGGCTAGCTTATTGAGTTCTCCACCGCCAAAGCCAAGTTCATTACCTTGTTGGTCCAGCAATTTAGCACCAAGAGCCTGCGCCATACCTATGCCGCCATCATTGGTAGCGCTGCCGCCAATACCAACAATAATGTGCTTCACACCGCGCTCTAGCGCCGCTTTGATTAATTCGCCAGTTCCATAAGTTGTGGTAACAAGCGGGTTGCGTAGTTCAGGTTCAACCAGATGTAGGCCTGATGCCGCAGCCATTTCAATAATAGCTGTAGAACCATCCCCCATA
Organism: Vibrio sp. McD22-P3; assembly: GCF_021568915.1. NCBI lineage: Bacteria > Pseudomonadati > Pseudomonadota > Gammaproteobacteria > Vibrionales > Vibrionaceae > Vibrio > Vibrio sp. McD22-P3. The sequence continues at coordinate 419,338 of NZ_JAKGTN010000001.1, read as the reverse complement.
AGGCCGTAGAAGCCTTCAACTTGCTGACCTAAGGGGCCAGTAACTTGGCAAGTAACAATCGAGCCTTCAGTAGCATCAACCAATGATTGAACCGTACCTTCACCACCGTCCGCCATTGGAAGTTTGATATATTCAGCATCGGCAAAGATTTTCTTAAAACCGGTTTCGATCGCTTCGGCAACTTCCATGGCCGTTAAGCTTTCTTTGTATGAATCTGGAGCAATAATAATTTTCATAATAGGACCTTATACAAATAGACCGAACACACCAAAGATCATTACAGAGACAAAGGCGATCACTAGACCAACCGCAGACTCGTAAGGAATGAGTTTGAGACGCTCGCGAATATCCATATGCACAGCGCCACCAGTGGCGTGGAAGAAACTACCGTGTGGCATGTGATCCAATACGGTAGCACCTGAGTGAATCATGGCTGCACCGGCTAATGCTGGAACGCCAAGCTCAAGAATTGTGGAACTAAACACACTAGACGCAACGGCGGTACCGGCTGTAGTAGAAGCGGTAGCAAGCGCCATCATTGCACCTGAAATTGGTGCCAATAGATAAGAAGGAAGGCCTGATGCAGTTAGGGAATCGATAAGCACATCTTTCAGACCAGAGTTAGCAATAATGCCAGCTAAGGTACCGGTACCTAATAACATAACTGCGACAGGTGCCATACGTGATAGACCGGAAACGGCAAAGTGGTTAGTGTCAGCAAAACGACCCATGACGACGGCACCAAGTAAACCACCTAATGGAAGCGCGATAAGCGGGTCTACGTTAATACCAGCAATTGGGCGAAGAGAAAGTAGAGCGATCGCCACAAGTGGAGCAACAATCGATGCGCCAAATGACGGTAGTCTAGAGTGATCAACAGCAACCACTTCGCTTTCTGCTACTTTAGAGCCTTTGTTGACGAGCTTTTTCGCGAGGAAGTAAGCGAAGATCATGCCGCAAAGTCCTGGAATCACACCTGCAGCCATCACCGAAGTTAGTGGAACGTTGAATGCGTCAGCTGCTGCAATTGAGTTTGGGTTAGGTGACATGACGTTACCGGCTTTACCGCCGCCAACCATCGCAAGCAAAATTGCTGTTTTAGAGATGTCCGCGCGGCGAGCAATGGCAAGAGCAATTGGAGAAACGGTAATAACTGCAACATCGACGAATACGCCAACGGCAGTCAGAATCATGGTGGCGATAGCCAGAGCAAGAAGGGCGCGAGTCTCACCGACTTTCTTAACGATGGTCTCTGCGATAGAGGTTGCCGCCCCTGATTCAATTAGAACGCCAGCAAGAACACCAGCAGCAAGAATACGCAATACCGCAGTAACAATGCCTTGCGCACCGCCAATCATTAGAGCAACCGTATCGGTTAATGACACGCCACCTACAACACCGCCGATCAGGGCACCGATGATCATGCCATAAGCTGGTGGAACTTTTTTAAGAATAAGGGCAATGGCAACAACAAGAGCTGCGAGTGCGCCTAAGGTAGAGACTTCAATCATGGTTTAGTTTTCCGCTAATTTAATAATTTTTTATTGGGTGTTTGCACCCTTTATGAGCGGAAGATTAGCTATTCAAGAGAGGATTTTCTTTATGCGAACTGACGAATTTATCATTGTGGTTAATAGGTAATTTGTGCAAATGCACAAATTAACGTAATGTTTACAAACATTTTAACGCAAGATAGAGCTGGATTTTGTCATCTAACTTATTGATATCTAAATTTGTTTCTTGTTGTATTTTGTCTAGGCGGTATCGCAAAGTGTTACGATGAATATGGAGGGATTCACAAGTTTGAGCCAGATCGCAATTTTGAGCAAAAAAGGTGCTCAGGGTTTTCAATAGGACCTGTTTGCTGTCGGCTGCCATTAATTTCTCGATGGGCGCTTTAAGCTGAGTAGCTCGCCATGGGTCTTGTTTGATACTGCTGACCAGTACCGAAAGTTTGCGATCTTGATAGAACATAACAGCATCATCATTACTGGTACTACTTTCTATCGTTGCTTTGGCCGTTTCATATGAGCGCGCAAGGCCGATTAGCCCCGGAAAATAATCACCAATCGCCATTTGAATCGAAAAGTCACACTCATTGTCGATGCGTTTTACCAGTTTAGCGACCCGCTTCTGTTCTTCTTTACGATTCCAAGTGTGATTAACAATAGTCACGGGCTTAAGAACCACGATCTCATTCATAGAAACTGAAGCAATACCGACTATATTGTCGCGTTCCGGGTGTTCCAATAGATGAACCAGTTTTTGTAAGTGTTCTAGTGTGACTGGTTCGCCTGCGCGTGGAATTACTTTAATAACAGTGGCGACTCTTGGCTGGGAAAGATCGAGGTCCAGCCTTTGGGCAATGGAGAGCAACTGGCCATCATTCAAGCTCGAGCCTTCGATAAGTTGTAGCAGCAGCTCTTCCCTATGACGTTTATTCCATTGGACCTGAGACATTAATGCCGCTTGTTCGACGATCAGCTCAGCCGTCATTTTAACCAGTTCACCGTAGCTTCTAACCTCTTCCGGAGTACCAGAAATACCCACTACGCCAATAACATGTTCGCTGTAAATAATAGGGAGGTTAATGCCAGTTTTTACACCGGAGAGGGTGGAGGCAACAGAGTCATTGATCTCAATCGTGCGGTTATCACGAATGGCCAACAGTGCACCTTCGTGTGTTTGATGCAGTCGACTAGGATCGCTTGAGCCAATGATCACGCCATTTTCATCCATAACGTTAATGGAGTAGGCAATGATCTTTTTTGCACGATCAACAATTTGCTTAGCAATGAGAGAGTTAAGTTGCATGGTATTGGCTCTTCTAAGGAATTGTTGTTGAGTATACCTGATTGCTAGTGATTCTGAGGTATAATCGGCGCGAGTTTACAGAGAGAAAAAGTGATGGAATTCGAGTTTATTAAAAACAGTTTCACTGGTGAATATCTAGTGAAGTGCGAAATGGGTCAAGAAGTGATCGCTAGATTACTTCAAGAAGAAGTTAGTACCGACGACCGCACCATCATGGAAATAAAAGCACTGCTATCGAAAGCGTCACAATTTTCTGGTAATGAACACAAATGGCAGGGCAAAGAGATTTCTTTGAGTATTCTCGAGTCTGAAGTCCATGTGTATGAAAATACGTTAGCTTTTGAGACGTTAACGGAGTCCGAAGAAGAGTTTTCACTGTATGAAAGTGAAAGCTACAGTGAGTGTGGTTTGGAGGATTTCTTGTCTGTTATCGAGCAGTGGGAGCGCTTTATACATAATCGCTAAGTGGATAATACGGTTATTTTGCACATTCTTAGTGCTAATAACATTTAACGCATTATTTTTGTGAATGCCTTGCACCAATAAAGTGCAAGGTATTTTCATTTTTATAACATATAAAACTCGAATCCTTATATTTCAATAGGTTAAAAAGTTGGCACGCACCTTGATTGCTGTTTTAAGCAACAGGGATAAAAAGGCGAAGGGGATGCCATGAAACTTATTAACGCAATCATTAAACCATTCAAGCTGGATGATGTAAGAGAAGCACTTGCAGATGTAGGCATTGAAGGGATGACTGTTTCTGAGGTCAAAGGATTTGGTCGTCAGAAAGGTCACACAGAATTATATCGCGGTGCAGAGTATCAAGTGGACTTTCTACCGAAAGTGAAGCTGGAAATTGCAACGCACGCAGACAACGTAGACCGAGTTATAGAAGCTATCACTAATGCGGCTCAAACCGGCAAGATTGGCGACGGAAAAATATTTGTGTACGACCTAGCCCAAGCAGTACGTATTCGTACGGGCGAAATGGATGCTGAAGCACTTTAAGGGATTGGAGAACATATTATGGAATTAGCAACAACAGTCAGCGAACTGCGTTATGCGCTAGACACTTTTTACTTTCTTATTTCAGGCGCGCTCGTAATGTGGATGGCGGCAGGCTTTGCCATGTTAGAGGCTGGCCTAGTTCGCTCAAAAAACACCACTGAAATCTTAACCAAAAACTTCTGTTTGTACGCTATCGCATGTACTTGTTATCTCATCGTGGGTTACAACATTATGTATGTGGACAATGGCGAAGGTGGCTGGCTACCATCGTTTGGTGCGCTAATCGGCACTCAAGGTGAAGGTGCAGACCACTCTCTAGAGTCGGACTTCTTCTTCCAAGTTGTTTTCGTAGCAACAGCAATGTCAGTGGTATCCGGTGCGGTTGCTGAGCGTATGAAGCTTTGGTCTTTCCTTATCTTCTCTGTCGTACTAACGGCATTTATTTATCCTATGGAAGGTTATTGGACTTGGGGTGGTGGTTTCCTATCAGAAGCAGGCTTTAGTGACTTTGCTGGCTCAGGTATCGTTCATATGGCGGGTGCAGCGGCTGCATTAGCTGGTGTTCTGTTGCTAGGTGCTCGTAAAGGCAAGTACGGCAAGAATGGTGAAATCTACCCAATTCCAGGTTCAAATATGCCTTTAGCTACTCTAGGTACGTTTATCCTATGGTTAGGCTGGTTCGGCTTCAACGGTGGCTCTCAATTAATGGTTTCAGATTTTGAGAACGCGACAGCAGTAGGTCAAATCTTCCTTAACACTAACGCAGCAGCGGCAGCGGGTGCTATTGCAGCAATGCTAGTGTGCAAAACAACGTGGGGTAAAGCTGACTTAACTATGATTCTCAATGGTGCGTTAGCGGGTCTTGTTGCTATCACTGCTGATCCTCTATCTCCTTCACCTGTATACTCAGTAGCTATTGGTGCAGTAGGCGGTGCGCTAGTCGTATTCAGCATCATTGGCCTAGACAAGCTTAAGATTGATGATCCAGTTGGTGCTATCTCTGTTCACGGTGTGTGTGGTTTCTTCGGCCTAATGGTAGTGCCACTGAGCAACGGCGATGCAACGTTTGGTGCTCAGCTTTTAGGCGCAGCAGTTATCTTCGGTTGGGTGTTCGCGGCAAGTCTTGCTGTCTGGGCAGTGCTGAAAGCGACAATCGGTATTCGTGTAACAGAAGAAGAAGAATTAGAGGGTATGGACATGCACGATTGTGGTGTAGGTGCTTATCCGGAGTTTGTTAGTGTTAAGTAATGTTTTGTTACAAACTTAATCAAAACCTGCCTTTTATGGCAGGTTTTTTTATATCAGATCATTGTTTTCAGAATTAATATGAATATAATAACGCAACTGATAAACGTTCTCATTATGAATTAAAGGAACTAAAACGATGAAAAAACTGCTAACTCTTTCAGCAATTGCAGCTAGCTTTGCAGCACCAGCGATGGCCGCTGAAGAAGTCAACGTTTACTCTTACCGCCAACCTTTCCTTGTTGAGCCTATGTTTAACGAGTTCACTAAAGAAACGGGCATTAAAGTAAACGTAAAGTTTGCTAAGAAAGGTCTGGCAGAAAAACTTCAGCAAGAGGGCGAATACAGCCCGGCTGACGTAGTGTTAACAACAGATATTAGCCGTCTAGCGGAATTGACTGACAAGGATGTAGTTCAAGCGGTAGATAGTGACGTAATCAACGCTAACGTTCCTGCTCAATATCGCGATAAAGAGAATGAGTGGTTTGCATTAACACTGCGTACTCGTAACGTATACTCTTCTCGTGACCGCGTAGGCAAACTAGGTAATGATTTTGATTATATCGACCTAGCAAACGCTGAGTACAAAGGCAAAATCTGTACTCGTAGCGGTAAGCACCCTTACAACGTATCTCTTGTGTCTTCTATGATTGCTCACCACGGTGAAGCGGAGACAAAAGAGTGGCTAGAAGGCGTAAAAGCTAACCTAGCCCGCAAACCACAAGGCAATGACCGCGCTCAAGTGAAAGCGATCAGCGAAGGCCTGTGTGACGTATCTCTAGGTAACAGCTACTACCTAGGTAAGATGGTTAATGACAAAGAGCAAAAAGCTTGGGCTGATGCGGTATACATTAACTTCCCGAACCAAAACACAACGGGTACTCACGTAAATATCAGTGGTATGGCGATGGCGAAATACTCGCCAAACAAAGACAACGCATTGAAGCTAATGGAGTTCTTAACAGGCGACAAAGCTCAGCAAATGTATGCAGAAGTTAACTATGAGTACCCGGTAAAAGAAGGCGTTAAGCGCTCTGAGCTTGTGGCGTCATGGGGTGATTTCAAAGCCGATAAAATCTCGCTTGATGAGATTGCTGAATATCACAGTGCTGCAATCAAATTGTTAGACGAAGTTAAGTTCGACCTATAATCGATAGAAAGGGGGTATAATACCCCCTTTGTTATTCTGGTTAAGAACTTCCGACTTCGTGTCGCCTGCTGTATGTTTAGGCAATGAAAGAAAAAAATGATGTTTGGAAAACCAGTAGTGGAGTACTTACTCTGCTACTGGTTTTGCCTATTTTAGCGATCTTCTATACTGCACTTGGTGAATCAAGTGATCTCTTCTCGCACCTTCTTGCGACGGTGATGCCCACCTACATCTTAAATACGGTCAAATTGGTCGCTGGTGTCTTGGTTCTCTCTTTGTTTCTGGGGGTTCCTAGTGCATGGTTGATGGCTATGTGCAAACTGCCAAGTGAAAAAGTGTTGCAGTGGGCCTTGGTGCTACCACTAGCCATGCCGGGGTATATCATTGGCTACATCTTTACTGATTGGTTTGACTTTGCTGGTCCCATCCAAATTTGGTTACGAGATGTATTTAGCTGGCAAGCAGGGGACTACTGGTTTCCTGATATTCGCACCGTTGGAGGTGCTACAGTTGTCTTGTCGCTAGTGCTGTACCCTTATGTCTATCTGCTGTGCCGTGCGGCATTTATGGAGCAGAACGTCTCACTGTTGCAATCGGCACGTTTGTTAAAGTGTTCTCCGTTGGCAAGCTTTTGGCGCATTTCATTACCACTCGCTAGACCATCTATCGCCGTTGGTTTGTCATTGGTGGCGATGGAGACCATAGGCGATTTTGGTACCGTGAGCTATTTTGCCGTGAGTACTTTAACCACGGCGGTCTACGACACTTGGTTGGGGTATTCTAATTTAAGTGCTGCTGCGAAGATCTCGGCCATGATGATGGTGGTGATCGTGTTGTTACTCGGCGCCGAGCGCTATAGTCGACGTAAGCAAAAGCTATTTCAAAGCCAATACAACAGTCACGAAGACTTTCGCTATGAGCTATCGGGCTGGAAAAAATGGTTAGCGCTGTTCTGGTGTTGGGGCCTAGTGTCGATTGCATTTATCTTGCCGCTTGGTCAGTTGATGATTTACGCCTACAAGTATTTTGCACAAAGCTGGACCGAAGAATTTCAGACCTATGCCATGAATAGCCTCAAAGTGTCATTGATGGCAGCGATTATTGGTGTCTTTGTTGCTATCGTCGTGAACTTCTATCGTAGGCTTGCACCAAATAGAAAAAGTGTGGTCTTTATGCGCGCTTCTTCGCTTGGCTATGCCGTACCGGGAACCGTCTTGGCAATTGGGGTTATGGTCACCGTGTTATTTATGGATCACAGCGTCAACGATTTTGCTAAATGGATGGATTGGCAACGCCCTGGATTGATTTTCTCTGGTTCCATTTTTGCACTTGTTTTTGCAATGGTGGTGCGCTTTTCTGCCGTTGCTATCGGTAGTATTGAAACCAGTTTAAGTAAGGTATCGCCGTCTCTTGATATGGCTTCACGCACTATGGGATGTAAGAAGAACCAAATGCTGCTTCGAGTGCATTTACCGCTTATTAAACGGGGCGTGTTGATCGCTGGTTTATTGGTGTTTATCGAATCCATGAAAGAACTAAATGCAGCCCTGTTATTGCGTCCTTTCAATTTCGAGACTCTGGCTACTTACGTGTACAACTTTGCTTCTGACGAGCACTTAGAACTTGCCGCGATGCCAGCGGTATTGTTAGTGTTGGTCGGCCTACTACCTCTTATTATTGTTAACCGTTCACTGGAGCAAAACCACTAATGACTACGGCTTTGTCTATCAAAAACCTATCTTGCCAATATGATGGTCAGACGATTTTAGAGTCCTTATCGCTTCAGGTTGAACAAGGTGAAATTGTTTGCTTGTTGGGCGCGAGTGGTTGCGGAAAGACCACGCTACTCAAAGCGGTGGCAGGCTTATTGCCTCTTTCTCAAGGTGTGATGACGCTTGGTGAGCGCGTGATCGACAATGGTGAAGTATGGCTAGCGCCAGAGCAGCGTAATATCGGTATGATCTTTCAAGATTATGCGCTATTTCCTCACTTAACCGTGGCTCAAAATGTAGCCTTTGGTCTAAAGGGAATGGCTAAGCAAGAACAAGATGTGATTGTCGAGGAGATGCTGACGTTGGTTCATTTGGATCAGTTTAGCGATCGTTATCCTCATCAGCTATCGGGCGGACAACAGCAGCGTGTCGCCATTGCTCGTAGTTTAGCTTATAAACCCGATCTACTTCTGCTTGATGAACCATTTTCTAATATCGATACACAAGTACGACATGAGCTGATTCGAGAGATCCGCAAGATTTTCAAAAAGCAGGGTGTAACAGCCATCTTTGTGACTCACAGTCGAGAAGAAGCGTTTGCGTTTGCCGATAAAATGGCGGTGATGAACCAAGGTGTGATTGAGCAGTACGGTACAGCATCAGAGCTGTATTTCTGTCCATCGAGCAAGTTCGTTGCTGACTTTTTAGGTGGCGGAAGCTATCTAGCCGCAACGTACTTGTCAGGCTCTACATTTAATACGGCCATTGGTCAGATAGAAGCATCGTCATGCACCTTGATTGATCAGGGAGCAAAATGCCAGTTGCTTGTTCGACCGCAGCACGTTCAGTTAAGGGCCTCAGATAGCAGCTCGATCGCTATTCTTGAGCAGCACTTCATGGGTGATCATTGTCGCTATGTGGTAGAAATTGAGGGTACTAAGGTATTGGGTACTTCGATGGAAGCCTTGGATGTCGGCCAGAACGTGGCTGTGAGCGTAGAGTCACAAGGTATTGTGGCTTTTGCCTAATTACTCAAGTGTAGTTCATTTGCTCTGCTCAAATACGCACGAGAGGTCACTCTCTTGCAATAAAGTGGCATCCCCAATGACTAGGTACAAAAAAGCCCGGCGACAGTCACCGGGCAAAATGTTCTTCACCTATAGGGAGCTTCTCACTATTTACTTGGATTGAAAGGTGACTCAACCCAATATACGGTAAGAAGACGCGGACGCAGAGACTATAAAGACAAGAAGTCTTTCATCTGCTGAAGAACATATTCTGCTTGCGCTTTATCTTCCATCTCACAAAAAATACGCAATAGTGGCTCGGTACCAGAAAAGCGAGCAATGACCCAACCACCGTTTTTGAAGTAAACTTTTGCTCCATCGGAGTAGCTGACTTTCTCTACCTCATAATCGAACTCAGGCAGAGACTTTTCGACATAAATCTTATGGTAAAGGCTGTCCTTTTGAGCCGGCTTGAAGGTGCAATCACCTTCTGCCGTGTAGGCATAACCGTATTTGCTATAGATCTCATCAAGTAGTTCAGAGAGCTTTTTGTTGGTGACACTAAGCATCTCCACCAATAAGCTAGAAGCAAACACGCCGTCCTTACCTTTGATATGGCCACGAATGGTTAAACCGCCGGAGCTTTCACCGCCGATTAATGAGTCGTCTGCCTCCATTTGGGCACTGATGTGCTTAAAGCCTACGGGAACCTCAAAGCTCTTTTCACCATAACTCTGTGCGATTTTATCGAGTAAGTGGGTTGTGGCGATGTTACGCACTACTGAGCCTTTCCAACCTTTGTATTCAAGAAGGTAGTAATAAAGCAGCATTAAGACTTCATTAGGGTGAATAAAATTACCTTTTTCATCAATAATCCCTAAGCGATCAGCGTCGCCATCAGTACCAATACCAATATCGTACCCTTCTGCTGCCACCAAGTGTTTCAGGCGATATAGGGTTGCAGCACTAGGGGATGGCATAAGCCCACCGAAATCAGGGTTCTTCCCATCGTTAATCACATCGACATCACAGCGACCGTTAATCAGTACAGTTTGTAGTGCATTTTTGGCTACGCCAAACATAGGGTCGATCAACACGCGTAGATTAGCTTTTTTAATGGATTCAATATCAATAAGCTCAATGATTGAATCGACAAACTCGTTCATTGGGTTTATTTCGATGATCTGTTGTTTGTCCACGGCGTGCTCGAAGTCGATAGATTTGACCTCCGCAGTAGTTAAGGTCGCGATTTGAGACTCTATCTTTTCAGTAATCACTTCATCGGCATCGCGACCACCTTCAATAAATACTTTAATGCCGTTGTAATCAGCAGGGTTGTGAGATGCGGTGATGCAAGCCGAGTAAGCGCAGTTCATGCTCTTGGCTTTAAACATAACGATAGGCGTTGGCACAAACTTATTGATGAAGTGCACTGGGATTTGGTTCGCGGCTAGCACTTCGGCAAACCAGCGGCCCGCTTTGTCCGATAAAAAACGTCGGTCATAGCCGATGATAAATCCTCGTTCTGCGACGTTTTCATCATTGATGATGTTAGCCAGCGCTTGCGCTACCAGTTTGACGTTATCACGAGTGAACTCTTCACCAATAAAAGCGCGCCACCCGCCTGTTCCAAATTTGATCATACATTGCTCCTTGAGAAGAGCCCCGCAGGGCTCATTATTATGGTCAACTCAGGCTTTTGATTAGCCGAGAACAACGTTGACTTGGTTAACGCTACCCGCAGGTTGTGCAGGAATAGCACCTTCAATATCGCCACCGTTTAAGGTGATACTTGTGACGCCTTTGCTGACATGGTTGGGGTTGGTAACTTTGATATGGTAAGTTGCGCCTTGCCATTCTCGAGTGACGTCAAACTCAGGCCAGCTTGTTGGAATGCATGGGTCAACGATAAGGCCGTCAAAGCTTAAGCGAACCCCAAGGATGTAATTAGTCGCGGCAAAGTAAGCCCATCCTGAGGTACCGGTTAACCATGGATGATTGGCGCGGCCATGATCCTGATGGTCACGTCCCATAATAAACTGCACATAGGAGTACGGTTCGGTAACTCGAGTTTCAATCATGTCGTTCTGGTTATACGGATTTAGAGCGTCATAGAACTTCATCGCTTGATCACCGCGTCCTAACTTAGCTTCGGCGACCCAAGCCCATGGATTAGGGTGAGAGAATATTGCCCCGTTCTCTTTTACTCCTTGGTAAACCCGAGTAACGAAGCCAATATCGTCGTTCGGAGTGGCGAAAGATGGTGCGTTGAGATGTAAGCCATAATCGGAGTAGAGATATTCATCGACCGCGTCCATGGCTTTCTTACCACGTTCTTCGGAGACAGCACCCGATACTACCGCCCAAGTGTTTGATTCTAAATGAACCTTGCCTTCAGTCTGTTCATTGGTTCCGACTTTATCGCCATTTTTGGTAATACCACGGATGTACCAACCACCATCCTCATCCCAAAGGTGAGTCTCGCAGGCATCTTGAACTTTTTTCGCCATCTGCCCATAGTGCGCCACATCGTCAAGTTGCCCCAATTTACGAGCTAAGTCGACAAACTCTTGCAGCGCCCAGTAGTGAAGGAATGCCACCATGGAGGATTCTCCTCCGCCTAAGTTGAGGCAGTCGTTCCAATCGGCACGCAGACCTTTTGCAATACCAGTAGCACCAACATGTTTGTCTGTGAAATCAAGCGCTGCCTTCATATGCTCATACACAGTAGCATCACCACCATCTGCGTAAGGTATGACGTCATTGAAGAAGTCCATTTCGCCAGTTTCCATCACATAGCGGCAGATAGTTGGCACTAACCATAGGTGGTCATCAGAACAGGTATCCGCGATACCGTGGATCTTATCTTCATCGCTAGGTGTTGGTACTACCGTCGGTGATTTAGAAGGTTTAACGTCGGCTTTCTCTGGATCGAACCAATCAGGATCGAACAGGTGCAAGCCATAACCAGCCTTAACTTGGCCACGAAGCAGATCGACAATGCGTTTTTTAGTCATTTCAGGAGCAGAGTGAGGGACGGCCATGGCGTCTTGAGCCGTATCTCGGTACCCCAAGCCAGTGCGACCTCCCACCTCGATAAATGAAGCAAAGCGAGACCAAACCACACAGGTTTCAGCTTGGTACAGAGTCCAAGTATTCAACATGGTATCTAAGCCTTCATTCGGAGAGCTGACTTGGAATTTCGCGCAGCGTGTCTCCCAGTGAGCCTTGATGGCCTCAAAGGCACTATCCACTTCAGATAGGTTTTGATATTTATCGCGAAGTCTGGCCCCGTTGCCCTTGCCAATACCTAGAATGTAAGCGAAACGAACCTCTTCTCCTGGCTGAATAGTGAATTGTTTATGCAGGGAACCGCAATGGTTATAACAGGTTTGCGTATGATTCGAACAACGTCCTTGTTCAACGGCAATAGGGTTCGATTCATCTCGGTAAGCACCAAGGAAATTATCTCTTTGACCATCGTAGCTATCGGGTTCAAAGGTTGATGCTAGATAGTAGAAGCCTTCAAAATCGTTGGTGTTGTAGAACAAGTCATACTCAATCACACCATCGTTATAATCGGTGCCTGCTGAGTAAAGTGACATCTGGTGGTTTTGGTTATCAGAGGCGATATGACTGAATGAGAACTCAACAAAAGAAAAGGCACTGATAGTGCGAGGCTTATTACTGGTATTACGAATGACAACATCCCAAATCTCAGCATCTTCACCCTTAGGAACAAACAAGGTTTTGGTTGCCTCTATTCCCGCATAGTCACATTTAAATTTCGAGTAAGAAAGACCGTGACGAACCTCATATTGAGCCTCGTCGAGACTCTTTGCTACAGGCTGCCAAGAGATAGACCAGTAGTCTCCGGTTTCATCATCGCGTAGGTACACATAGTGCCCTGGGCGGTCAAAGCTTGCATTGGGTCTGAATTTGGTGACTCGATTGTATTCCGGTGAGTTGTAGAACGAGTAGCCACCGGCATTATGAGAAATCACAGTACAGAATTTTTCAGTACCAAGGTAATTGGTCCATGGCGCAGGAGCATCGGGACGAGTGATGACGTATTCACGATTCTCGTTGTCAAAATAGCCGTATTGCATGTCTATATCCTTATGGGGAAATTAAATTTTATCGTTGTTATTGTTGTTCGTCTGGAGATGCGCGTTTTCAGTTTCCTCGATCTGAGTCCAAGGATCGCGATATTGAACACCTTGGCGTTGCAACAAGCTAAGGTGGGCTTTCAGTCTTGCTAAAAATGCGCTGTAGTTTTTTCGATTCTCTGGACACCAAGCGGTCTCTGCTAGAGCGAGTAGTCGGGGGAATATCATGTAATCTAGGCGTTGCTGGTGGCTGACTATTTCAGTCCACAGCGCAGCTTGCATGCCTAGTATCCGTTTTTTGATTGGGTCATCGGAGCTCAGCTCAGAGAGAGGTTCATATAGGTAAGCTTGTTCCAGTGTGATGACGTTTGCCCAATCAACACCAGGCTCTGTTGGGCAGTGATCTTGTGCCATATCCAGATAGGTGGTTTGACCCGGCTGCAGTACGACGTCATAGCCGAGTTTGGCGCAGTTAATAGCAGCTTCTTCGCTTAGCCACGAGTATATGACTGTGTCTTTGCTAACTTTGTGTCCAAAGTGTGCTTCTTCCCAGCCCAGCATGCGTTTACCCAGAGACTTCAGTTTGTCTTCAGCGTAACGAAGTAAATGACCCTGCAGCTCTTTAGAGCTACTGTAGCCGTGAGTCTCCATTAAAGCTTGGCAACTTGGGCTTTTCTCCCAAACACCCACAGGTACTTCATCTGCACCAATATGAACGTAAGGAGCAGGGAACAGCTCGCTAATCTCTTCCAAGACGATATCAAGGAAGCGATATGTGCCATCGATACCTGGCGACAACGTATTGTCGTTGTAATGTTGGACACTGCGGTAGATAGAGCGGTCATTAGGATCAACCAGCATATTTGGCAATGACTTGATGGCGGCACGGCAGTGACCTGGAATATCGATTTCGGGAATCACTTGGATGCCGCGTTGTGCTGCAAATGCTACGACGTCCTTAATCTCTTCCTGGCTATAAAATCCGCCATAACGCTGATTGATATGATGGAACTGAGCATCAAGGGTTTCATTTGGGCCTCGCCAAGCGCCAATCTCAGTAAGCTCAGGTAGCGCTTTTATTTCAACACGCCACCCTTCATCGTCCGTTAAATGCCAATGGAAGGTATTCAATTTATAATGAGCAAACAGGTTGATAAGGCGTTTGATGTCTTCAACCGGTTGGAAGCTACGCGCACTGTCTATCATCATTCCACGATAAGCAAAACGAGGTTTATCATGTATTTGGCAGAAAGGAATGTAGAGAGTATGGCGCGCCACATCAAAATCCATCAATTGAATTAAGGTCGCTGCACCATAGATAAAGCCAGACTGACTGGTTGATTCAATGACCACACCGTTATCATTTACGATCAGCTTATATTCTTCAGGATCCAGTACTGGTGAATGCCTAAAATGAATATCTTGCTGACCAATAGACTTGGATTCGATACTGAACAAGCGAGTTACTTCTTCGGCTAACCAATTGGCAGCAGATTGAAACTCACCATTGTCGACGGTTATCTGACTATAACGAGTTAGCTCATAGACACCACTATTAAAGTTAGCTGACATCGGCTCTGGAATAAGCTTATGTCTTGCTGCTTTGACGCTAGGTACTTCAGTTGGTTGGTCGATCGCTTCTTTCAACACAATAGGTGACACAGATACGGTGCATTGCGTACCGGAATCTGTGGTTAGGTACGCTTCTTTTATACCATCAGAGAGCAGTTTGAATGGTGATGTAGAAATAGCAAACTCTACGTAGCAGTGGTTGTTGGCATAAAGTGGCGTGTTGTTTATCGATAAAGAGCAGAGACTGCCTACTTGCTTCAGCGTTCCATGAGATAAACTGGTTTTCTCAATATGCCTGTCGAAAGCAAAATTGAGTTGCCAATTAGCCACGCTTTTTTCAGAGAGATTGTGCAGTGTAAGCCCAAAACGGCTGCCTTTGGGTAAGATTTCAATCACTGCTAAGTCGATACGAAAGTCCATAGATATACCTCAATCGTAAAGATTGTGACTTGGCTGTCCTGCCATCATCAACGCACCGTCCATTGCATCTCCTTTTGGAGACACTATCCAACGTTGCGCTGCTGGCGATAACCAATCAAAAATACGTTCGGCAATACTGCCCATTAAACAGATGTTTTCTGCCCCACGTTGATGCAAGGCGGTAAGAAACATCTCAATATCACTGGCGGTTTGCATCAGTAATTTTTTTGCAAGAGGATCATTGAGATAGGCATACTCAAAAATCTGCGGTGAAAACTGACCGTAATCTCTAGGCAAGGCGGTCTTTGACCATTCAACAATATTGTCAATGTCATTGTTAAAATGCGTCATTACGATGTCGGCCAAAGGAGAAGAATCCAAAATACCGTCTTGAATAAGCAACACATCTTGAATCAACCTTAGCCCCATGATAGCGCCGCCTCCTTGGTCAGAAATCGGAAACTCGCGCCCACCAACGACGTGCTGCGTTGTACCTGAAATAAACAGACCAACAGAGCCTGTGCCCGCTATCATGATGGCGCCATCTTTGCCTTCATGAGCGCCCAAACATGCACCGTAGCCATCGGTATTTAGAGTGATACTGGCAAATGGATGCGGGGCTGATAGGAAAGCGAGGTAACTGGCTTTATGCTCTGCGCCTGCTAGTGCTAGACCCACGTCGACTTGGTTAAAGTAGGAGTTATCCAAACCACCTTGTGTCAGCGCAATGGAGATCGCTTCGATGATTGAGGTTAAAGCAACCTCAGCCCCCAACATGATATTGGCGCTACCACTTTTGCCTTCACCGATAATCGTGTCATTTTTATCTAGAACTCTGGCGCGACACGAGGTGCCGCCCCCGTCGATCCCTGCGATGAATCTAGCCATGATGCTCACCTTTGCTATCGCTATGCTGTAGTGCCGCGGCCAACAGATACCATGCAGCATGAGGAATCCACTGCTCACCCCAACGCCAGTTTTGCAGCATGTCGTCTTTTTGATTTCTGGGGTTAAATGCAATATCTCGTTCATCGTCAAAGCCGCCAGTAATGCCATTACAGATACCGCCTTGGGCATTGAAGAATCCAAGCTGTGGTAGATAATCGGGGTTATTAAAACCGTAACCGTCTAACATACACATGTCATAGGGGTTCAACCCTAATATCCAGTCGAGGCAGTGAGTAGCGTAGCTCTCTAGCTGTTGCTTTAATGAACTGTCAGAGACTACGTCCTTGGCAATCAAAGCCATGGATGCGAGAGAAGCAATACGGGCATTTTCACCTTGCCACCAATATCCAGACTCGTTGTTATGTGGAATGAAAAAGGCAGAGCGTTTTGGCTCATCAACGCCTTTTACATACTGTCTTGGGTAACTAAAGGGGTTAAATAGTTCAGCGGTTACTGTTAGTTCAAATTGACAGGCTTGTGTGACTAATTGCGCGAAACGTTGTTGACGTTCTAGGTTAGTTTCAATAGCGAGATATTCTGCTAATGCAATGACAGGTAATCCAGCTTCAGCAGCGTGGTAAAACGGTCGAGAACCATCGCTGTCACTAGACCAGAAAAAGTCGTAGTTGTCGTCGGCTTTGGCTCGCAATGCTAATGAGTCCGCCCAGACTCTCGCTTGATCTAAATAAAGGTCTTCACCACTCGCTTTATAAAGCTCGACCGTTGCCAGCAGTGCACAGTACTCATCAATGATATTAGCAATGCCGTCGTTGAGGTATTGCGTATTATGTTCTTGTAAGTGCCAATAGCCTTTTCGGGCTATCTCAATAAAATGTGTTGCTTGAGAAGAGGTGGCCGACTCAGATTGGCTTGCTTTGGCAAGAGCGGCAATAGCGATGCCAGCACCTTGTCTAAAACCCGCTTGATAGTCTTGTTTCTTGTGACCTAATTGAGTCTCGTAGGCACAGATATCGCGCTGTTCGACATCTTTGCTCCACTTATCAAATACGGTCATGTAAAAGTAACCGTCGCTATGTTGCATGCGAGCAAGAAACTCGGCGCCATAAAGCGCTTCCTCTTGTAAACGTGCACGCACAAAGTGTGGGGCATCTTGTTGTGCAAGCAGGAGATCGTCCGCTTTCAGCATATTCCAAACCACCATTGGAGTTTGCTGTGGATTGAGGTAATTCGCGTAGGAAAGGTGGCTTAGATATTTACTGACATCTCCAGAAGCATCATACCAACCACCGTGCACATCGGCGGTTTCATCGCTGCCGATAATACGCGCTTGCCTATCGTGTTCATCGAATTGTCCACCGCAGCGTTGAGATTTGAAATAATGAATGACATCAGAAAAACTGCGCGTTAATAGATTATGTTCTTCAATAACAAAATCATGAGAGCGAATGGACTGGTAGCGAAGGTAGTAACGTCCCGCCTGCTGATACTGACTGAAGTCGATAGTAAAAAACACCCCACAATGCCAGTTGTCGACAGATTGTCCGCCTTCGAGTGTGAGCTCTAGAACGGTGTTTTCAGAATACGCATCAACTAAATATGCAGTCGTCACTGGATGATGTGGATCAGTACACATCAACACTGCGCGTTTCGCATTGTTTACCTGATAGCCAATATGATTAGTGAGCAATTGCATCGTTTTTTCATTCACCTGTCGAGAAGAAGCGCTCCCATTACAGGAGCGTTTAATTAGTTTTCGTAGAGATAACAACGTACAAAATGGTTGTCGGCGAGTTTGGTCACTGGCGGCAAGGCTTCCGTACATTTACTGGTTGCGTGTTTGCATCGACCCGCAAATGGGCAACCAACGGAGGCTGGTGTCCAGAGTGGAATCTCGCCTTTATTACCTTCCAACTTCTCATGAATAGATTTTTTCGGATCCGGTACCGCAGAAACAAGAAGTTGGGTGTAGGGATGTTGAGGGTTGGTGATGACCTCATCGGTATCGCCCCATTCCACCATATGGCCGACGTACATCACCGAGATATCTTCCGCGATATAGCGAGCGGTTGCGATATCGTGAGTGATGTAAAGCAATGACATTTGTTTCTCAAACTTCATCTCTTCCATCAGGTTGAGAACGCCAGCGCGAATCGAGACATCGAGCATAGAAGTTGGCTCATCAGCCAGGACAACTTCTGCTCCAACCGCAATATTCCTCGCTAAGTTAACACGCTGCCTTTGACCACCTGAAAGCTGGTGAGGGTATTTGGCTGCGGTTTCTTTAGGTGGAATTAAACCCACTTGATCGAGCAGATCGTATACTCGCTCTTCTAGCTCTTTTTTGTTGCTTTTCGACACCTTGTTATGGATCAGCAATGGACGTGCAATATGATGAAAGATCGTGTGTGTTGGGTTTAATGAACCAAACGGATCTTGCCATACCATCTGCACGCCTTCGCGGTATTTCATCAACTCACTGCGCGCTTTGATCTCTTGAATATCACGGCCGCGATATTTAATTTCACCACCACTTGGGGCATACATTTTGGCGATCATTTTTGCCGTTGTTGATTTGCCAGAGCCTGACTCACCAACCACCGCAAGGCCGCGACTTTTGTACATTTTGAATGAGACGTCATTGATAGCACGCATCATTGGTTGTTTTAGCGTATTACTGTTTATTGCGAAATCTTTGACAACATTTTTGCCTTCAATCAGCAGTTCACCATAGTTGCTCATAATGTTTCTCCAGAAATTCCTTGTATAACTTGCTCAGTTCGTTGCTGGTTGCTTATGACAACTCTTGCGATACAGCGATGGTGTCGCCATATAAGTGGCAGTTAGAAAAACGGTTCGGTTCAATTTGGCGTAACTTCGTTGGTACGCGGGTACACGTTTCATGGACACGATCGCACCGTGCTTGGAAGCGGCAGCCTTGTGGAATCTCCAATAGGTTTAGTGGATTACCTGGAATGCCCGTTAACTTGGTTTTAGGACCTGTTAAAGGAGGGAATGAACTTCCCAGTCCTTTTGTGTACGGGTGGTAAGGTGAATCTAAAATCTGTTGTGAAGGGGCAACTTCAATAAGCTCACCGGAATACATGATCCCAATGCGATCTGAGAACTCCACCATAAGTGAAATGTCGTGGGTGATGAACAAGATCGAAAATCCAAACTCCTCTTTGAGGGCATAGATCTTTTGCAGAATCTCACGCTGTACAACCACATCAAGCGCAGTGGTTGGCTCATCCATGATGATCATTTTCGGGTTGAGGGCGAGTGCAATCGCAATCACCAAGCGCTGACGCATACCACCAGAAAACTGGTGCGGGTAGTCGTTTAGACGGCTCGGATGAATATCAACAATCTCCAATAAGCCTTGAGCACGTCTTACGGCCTGTTCACGAGTCATATTGGTATGGCGCATAATAACGTCACAGAACTGCTCTTCCATGGTAAGTACAGGGTTCAAAGCATTCATGGCGCTTTGGAACACCATAGACATTTGGCTCCAGCGGAAGGTTTGCATACGATCATCACTGTATTGAAGGATATCTTCGCCATTGAAGATCACTTCTCCACCTGAAATAAACGCGGGTGGCTTGTGCAAGCGCATTAGTGAGAAGGCAACGGTTGATTTGCCACAACCAGACTCCCCTGCAAGACCAAACACTTCGCCTTTACCGATATCGAAACTAACATTGTTGCACGCTCGAACATCGCCTGCCTCAGTGATGTAATCTACGCACAAATTGCGAACTGAAATTAGTGGTTCTGACATGATTAACGATCTCCGCTCCAAAGTGCATTTTGTGGCGCGACTTGTACTTCGCGTTCCTGTTTGTCTTGTTCTGCGATTTTCTTCCAGCGTTTAAGGCCTTTGTGAGAACGAAGTTGCGGGTTGGCAATTTCATCAACGGCAAAGTTAAGCAGTGCTAAGCCGGTAACAAGAAGAGTCAACGCGATACATGGAGCTAGAATTTCCCACCATGCGCCAATCAGCATGGCTGAGGAAGTTTGAACGTTATAAAGCATGATGCCCCAGCTGATGGTGTTTGGATCGCCCATTCCCAAGAAAGAGATAATGGCTTCCATCAAGATGGCGTAAGACACTGAGCCGATGAAACTTGCACCAACAATTGAGATTAGGTTTGGTAGCAGCTCAACAAAAATGATGCGTAGTCGTGATTCACCAAGTACTTCAGCCGCTTTTACGAACTCTTTTTCTCGAAGTGATAAGGTTTGTGCACGAATAACCCTTGCTCCCCATGCCCAAGAGATGGAGGCAATAACGACCGCGATGGTCATTGGCCCCGCCTCACCAACGAAAGCGGCAACAACAAAGAGAAGAGGCCAGGGCGGAATCACCAGCATGATGTTCATTGCCGAGGTCAGTACACTATCAACACGGCCGCCAAAGTAACCCGCGGAAATTCCGATTACCGTGGCTAACACGCATACGATTAGGCCAGCACTAAAACCCACCATCAGTGATACGCGAGCGCCGTAAGCTACTTGAGACCATACATCACGCCCCATACGCGTGGTTCCCAATACATGATCTGCCTTTTTCGACATGAGTAACGTTCTACGATCATCCGCTAGATTTTGCGCTACCCAGCCGTCTGGGTTAGCTTGTGCTAACTTAACCACCGCTGATGGGTATTCGTGAGGGTTACCCGTACGCTTGTCTGGTGCATGTTTGGTGACTAGAGGTGCGGCAATGGCCACAAACATAAATAAGCCGATGATGATAAGTCCGATACGCGCAGTGGTGTTGCGCCAAACTAAAGAGAGAAAACCGTTCATGACTATTTTCCTCCTTTGCGTAGACGTGGGTCTAGCACGACATACAACATGTCTGCAGCTAAGTTAAAGAACAGCATAAAGAGCGTCATAATAAGAAGTTGTCCTTGCAGTACTTGATAGTCACGAGCATGAATTGCATTCAGCATGACACTGCCAAGTCCCGGATAGTTGAAGATGATTTCGACGATTAACTGACCACCTATCGCCATACCCAACGCCATAGAAAGCGCAGTGACACTTGGTAAGAGCGCATTACGCGCTGCGTAGTTGAATACCACGCGGTTTTCACTTAAGCCCTTACCGCGAGCCATGGTGATGTAGTCTTCTCCCAACAAGTTGATCATGTTGTTACGCATGTTCACTAGAAAGCCGCCGATTTGAATGATTGTGGCGCAGAAAAGGGGAAGCGCTGCGTGATAAAGCATATCTTTGATAAATGCCCAGCTTGTCCATTCAGGAATGGTGCCTGGGGTATACGCATAGCCCGTAGGAAACCATTTCAGGCCTATCGCAAAGATGAACATAGCTAACATGGCAATAACCACAGGTGGAATCGCCTGAATAATGAGCATTCCAGGAGTAACGAATGTGTCGAAACGAGAACCGCGCTTCCAAGCTGCGAAAATACCAAGAACCGAGCCGATAGAGAAAGACATCACGACAGCGGTGCCCGCCAGAAACAGTGACCAACCGAATGCGCCGCCTAACAGCTCACTGACGGTTAATGGGAAGAACTGAACCGAAACACCAAGCTCCCAACTTAAAATGTTCTTCATGTACGTTAGATATTGAACGAATAAATTACCGTCAACAAAGCCCAGCAGCTCTCTCATTGCTGCAATACGCTCTGGTGTAATTTGCACCGTTGTATGAGCGAACATCATAGTGACCGGATCGCCCGGCATCGCCCTTGGAATAATAAAGTTGATAGTAGCCGCAACTAATAGTGCTACTGCATATAATGACAAACGTCTTAAAAAATAACCCATAACTCACACCTTAATTACCCAGCTTTTCCTTTGCTGGCTACGCCGCCTCCAAATTAGAGACGAGCAATCCCCTGACGACGAGCGCCAAACATCAAATAGACATAGAAAAGGGAAGAAAGCGGCACGGATGTACCGCTTTTAGTTTGTGTTTACTTAACTGGTTTTAGGTCCAGTACGTGTAATAGACGCTCTGGAATACCTGCCCAGATATTTGGACGACCTTTAGGATTTTGCTCGTTCCACCAACCCGCAAAACGAGTGGTGTTGTATTGGTACATGTAAGCACCTGACATCACTGGAATAGTGACTTGGTCTTGAGCAATGATCTTCTGGATGCCATGAGCAATTTCTAGCTGCTCATCTTTATCTGCCGTCTTGTAGAAGCTATTTAGCAAGTTATCTAGCTCAGCATTTTTATAGAAGTGCATTGCAAAGCGAGGCATACCGTCACCAGCTTGAAGCGTTGAGTTATAACCAGAGTTCCAATACGTGTATGGATCTGCACCGTGGAAGTAGTTGGTATAAGCGACGTCGTAGTTACCTTCTAACATTGCTTGATTATAAACAGAGAAATCAGGCGTACGAGCTTTGGCTTTGATGCCCGCTTCAGCTAGTTGCTCTACAGCAAGTTGAACCGTGTTGTTAAAGTCTGTCCAGCCGTTAGGTGATTGGATAAAGAGCTCAAATGATTTACCTGATGGAGTGTCTACAAAGCCATCGCCATTCACATCTTTAAAGCCTGCTTTTTCTAGCAATGCTTTTGCACCGTCAACATCGTAGCTGTTGTAGCCTTTGTATTTATTGTGAATCGCTTCGTCAGACCAAGTGGCGAATGCGTAGCCAAGGCCAGAAGCGAAGTCATTCACAGTACCGCCGCCATAGAAGGCGATGTCGATGATAGTTTGACGGTCAAGAGCCATCGAGAATGCACGGCGGAAGTCGACGTTAGTAAGGGCTTCTTTTTTCGCAGCATCATGGTTTTTGAAGTTAACAACAAATGCTTGTGTACCCGCTGGTGGATACCAGTATTGATGGTTTGGAGAAGCGGCAGCATAAGTGCGGTCAATGTCAGGAATGAACGATGATGTCCAATCCATTTCTGAGTTAACAACTTTGCCTAGGAACTGGTCGTTGTTAGCAATCTGTGGAACACGCAGACAATCAACCTCTAGGTTGTCGTTGTCCCAGTAGTTAGGATTACGACATTGAACGTATAGCTGTGGAGTGAATGTATCGATCTCAGTAAATGGACCAGAACCTACAGGATTTTCGTTAGTGAAGGTCGTTGGATCTTTAACGTCTTTCCACACGTGCTCAGGAACCACTGGCACTTTAACAATCTCGTATGGGACGTTAGAGTTTGCTTCTGTTAGATAGAACTTCACTTGGTAGTCATTCAGCTTTTCAACTTTCTCCACCCAAGAGTTGATGCCGCTTTGGTCTAGTGCTGGATTTTTCTGCACTAGATTGAATGAGAATAGAACATCATCGGCGTCGAATGTTTCGCCGTCAGACCATTTCACACCTTTACGGATATCAAAGGTCACTGTTTTTAGGTCATCAGACATTTTGAAGCCTTCAGCCAAACGGAACACTGGTTTGTTGCCATGCATTTCGTTGAAAACAACTAAAGGTTCGAATAGGAAATCTGTTGTAGTGTGTAGGTTGGTCGCACCCAGATAAGGGTTAAAGTTGCGTACAAAAGTGTTGAACTCTTTCGGGTGGATGGTCAGTTCGCTGCGTTCCGCTGCGACGGTAACAGAGCTAAAGCCTGTTACTGAGGTTGCGATAATTGCTGTCGCTAGTGCTGTTTTTTTAATATGCGCAAGCATAGCTATTCCTTACTATTTGCTTTTGTTTCACTGGAAGGTAAGCCTACCTTCCTCACATTGTGCTAAAGCCTACCTCTTAACATGTGTTCTAAAGAGTGGCCTGTAGGCCTTAGGCGTTATTAAGAAAACACCTTAAAAGATAATTTATCAATTACTGTTCCCGTTAAAAACGTCAAAATAGTATTTTGACACGTCAAAAACGTCAAAAATCGATGGCAATGAGTGTTTTTTGAACAAATTTGGTGGTGGGTAAACATCACATTTTTAAGTGGTAAAAACAGAGTTTGTTAGTGATTACAAACCAGGTGTATCTTTATTTATAAAGCCTTGAATTCAGTTTTAGATTTGCTGTGACTATGATCACTAGGTGAATTTAAACGTTAATTTTTAATGGAAAATTGAGTGAGCTATTTGTTGTGATTACTATCGCAAATTGATGAATAATCCGTTCTTTTGGCCTCCATTATCGCGACGAATACACTCAATTAGATTTGATTAATGTGTTTTTTAATACTTAATTTACGGCGAGAAAATTAAGTGTTTTGCGTCAAAAGATGCTTTAGATTGAAGTGAGCACTGAAGACTTAAGTAACACTAACAGAGAGAATTTTCGAACAGCAGAGGACAGCTTCTGTATGTGAGGGAAAGTTTGTGTGGATGTGCCTGAGAGAAAAACTGCTCTCAGGCGTTGGAGAATTATTCGCTATGGAAGATCTGCTCGGTTTCTAATGACGTCATTTGTCTGATTTGGCGCCACAGGTAGTAGAAGATACCAACCATCATCAACATACTTGGAATTGCGATGATAGGGTAGCTATATAGTGTGAGCTTACCAAGCTCCTCGTTAAACGCTGGTGTTCCTGCTGGGCTGGTAACAATCCATGTTGCTAAGAAATAGTTCATCGCTGAGGAAAAAGCAAAAGTACTCGCAAATAAGTAGTTTGAGGAGACTAAGCAACGTTCGAAGCCTTCGGTATTACCATTCTCATTCAAGCGCTGTTTGATTAATGACAGATTAAACACGCTGTCATTCAAAATCATCTTTTGCATGAATGGGTAACGAGTAAACGTTGAGCCTAGTACCGCTAAACCGATTAGGCCAGGAATCAGGGCTTCTTTAAAGGCCAACCAGCGCGTGTCTAGTTCTAATAGGCCTATACCACCGGTCAATAGCACGCTCACGAAGCCTAGCGCAGCGATAAAGTTAAACTTATTGTTGCGGATTAGGTCCATGCCACCGTACACGACAGGGAAGAGTAAAGCGACAACCAACGCCATGGTCGTCCCTAGGTGTTCATCACCGCTAAATTTCATCAAAATGAAGGACGGGATGAAAACGTTAAATAGGATTTCAAATAGGGGATTCGACTTTTTAGCCGTCGTGTTATTCATAATATCTTTCAGACTCTACTTTATTGACTGCTAACTACACGTTGCAAGGCAGTGTTCAACGCCAAGAAGCAAGTGTAAAGCGTTAACTGGTGAAGTTATGTAACGATATATTAACTAGCAGGGTTTCGATGCTCATTTGATAACGTTACTCGCTTAGCGTATTGAGTGCTAGTAGTAATTGTTTAGTACGACTGAAAAACGAAAAAGGCGCATGGATTTCTCCATGCGCCTTCTCTAAATTTGGTGGCCCCTCGCAGACTTGAACTGCGGACCAATCGATTATGAGTCGACTGCTCTAACCACTGAGCTAAGGGGCCGATAGGTGGATGATTATAGGGGAAGGGACGCTGGGTGTCTAGACACAATAAGGGGTAATTGCGCTTGCTTTTTAATCACTTAAACCGCATAAAACAAAAAAGGTGAGCTAGTGCTCACCTTTTTGCTAAATTGCTTACGAATTACTCGTCAAGGAAGCTGCGCAGGGTCTCTGAGCGGCTTGGGTGACGCAGTTTACGTAGTGCTTTCGCTTCGATCTGACGGATACGCTCACGCGTTACGTCGAACTGTTTACCCACTTCTTCTAGAGTGTGGTCAGTGTTCATATCGATACCGAAACGCATGCGTAATACTTTTGCTTCACGAGGAGTAAGACCTGCTAGCACGTCTTTAGTTGCCACTCGTAGGCTAGTCATTGTTGCAGAATCAACAGGCAGCTCTAGAGTAGTATCCTCAATGAAATCACCTAGATGCGAATCTTCGTCGTCACCAATTGGCGTCTCCATAGAGATAGGCTCTTTAGCGATTTTTAGTACTTTACGAATCTTATCTTCCGGCATTTGCATACGTTCTGCCAATTCTTCTGGAAGAGGCTCACGGCCCATTTCTTGAAGCATTTGGCGAGAAATACGGTTCAGCTTGTTGATCGTTTCGATCATATGCACTGGAATACGGATTGTACGCGCTTGGTCTGCGATAGAGCGAGTGATTGCCTGACGGATCCACCATGTCGCATAAGTTGAGAACTTATAACCACGGCGATATTCAAACTTATCTACTGCTTTCATTAGACCGATGTTACCTTCTTGGATCAGATCCAAGAACTGTAGACCGCGGTTGGTGTACTTTTTAGCAATCGAAATTACGAGACGTAAGTTCGCTTCAACCATCTCTTTCTTCGCACGACGAGCTTTCGCTTCACCGATAGACATACGACGACTGATGTCTTTGATGTTTTGAACAGAAAGCGATGTTTCTTCTTCAATGATGTCTAGTTTTTGAATCGAACGACGAATGTCATCTTCGTAACGTTTGATTTTCTCTGCGTAAGGCTTGTCAGAGGCAAGTACTTCATCTAGCCAAGCTTCACTTGACTCATTACCAGTAAAGACAGCAATGAAAGACTTCTTAGGCATCTTGCCGTATTCAACAGCTTGACGCATGATCAGACGCTCTTGAGTACGTACACGATCCATAGAAGTGCGCAATTCGTTCACTAGGTGATCAAATTGTTTTGGTGTCAGACGGAATTCTTTAAAGACTTCTTGGACCAACTCATGTGACTTAGCCACCTGTGGGCTGTCGTAACCATATTCGTTGATAACCAGTTGAAGGTCTTGATAGCTATTGCGAAGCGCTGTGAACTTCTCTAGAGCAAGTTCAGGGTCGATACCTGTATCTTCTTCCTCTTCCTCACTATCGTCATCTTCATCAACGTCTTCGTCGTCTTCGTCTTCCAGATCTGCTTCAGAAAGCTCGGAACCGATGTGAGTCGCCGTTGGCGCTGTCGTTTCTTCTTCGTTTGGATCGACGAAGCCTGTGATTACGTCGGTAAGGCGAAGCTCTTCAGCTTGAACCTTGTCAAACTGTTCAAGAATATAAGGGATAGTGCCTGGGTATTCAGCTACAGAGCTTTGAACTTGGTTGATACCGTCTTCAATACGTTTCGCAATGTCGATCTCGCCTTCGCGAGTCAATAGCTCAACGGTACCCATTTCACGCATGTACATGCGCACTGGGTCAGTTGTACGGCCGATTTCACTTTCTACACTTGAAAGTGCCGCTGCAGCAGCTTCGGCAGCATCTTCATCAGTGATGTTGTTGTCATCATTCAGAGCAAGGTCATCAGCATCAGGAGCAGTTTCTACTACCTTAATACCCATGTCATTAATCATCTGAATAATATCTTCTACCTGTTCAGAATCGACGATTTCTTCAGGTAGGTGGTCATTTACTTCTGCGTAGGTCAGATAGCCTTGTTCCTTGCCCTTAATGACAAGTAATTTTAGCTGTGACTGCGGATTTTGGTCCATAGACGATATCCAACTTAAGATCTGGTGAAGGAATTTTAGTATGCGAAATGCAAACCACTAATATTAACAAATTTATTCATTGCTGACTAACTGAATTGGGTTACGCTTTTAAGTCTAGCATCAAGGCTAGCAGCTCCCGTTTTTCTTCGACTGATAAGCCGACACTTCTTTCTTTGGCCTGCAGGTTTTCAATTTGTTTTTCGATGCACTGAGACAATATCTTGTCCAATGAATCGATAAATACGTCTTCTTGATTGTCGTCGTCAAGTGGAATAACCCAACTTGCGAGACGAGACAGAAGTGCCTCATTGTTGCTACCACGCCATTGTTCTAATAACTGGCCTGTAGTCATATGGGGATGCGCTTGACATTTATCAACCACTTCCACGAATAAATTCAACCCCGGTAATGATAAATCTCTTACCGTTGAGAGGTCAGGTACCATTTCAGCATAGCTCGGATTTTGCAAAAGGAGAGCTATCACTTCACGCATTGGTGTGCGTTTAATCTCTTTATGAGGCTGAGCTCGCGTTTCTTGTTGGCCTTGTCGGTCAATTAGTTGCTGAAGCTGCCTTTCATCAACAAGCCCAAGTTTGCGTCCGAGAAGTTCTCTCAAGTATAGACGCAGGGTTCCACCTGGCACTTTATCGATGAGTGGAACGGCTAGCGTACTAAGCTTCGCCATTCCTTCTTTTGTTCGACTATCTACCTGCTGCATTAGCGAGGAGAACATAAAGTCAGAGAGAGGCATTGCATTTTGTACTTCAGTTTCAAATGCCTCTTTACCGTTTTGACGAATGAAGGAATCGGGATCCTCGCCATCCGGCAAAAACATAAATTTTAGTTGTCGGCCATCGTTTAGATACGGCAAAGCATTTTCCATGGCGCGCCATGCTGCATCTCGTCCCGCTCGGTCACCGTCGTAACAGCACACCACGGTGCTTGTTTGACGAAACAAGACCTGAAGGTGATCGCCTGTGGTCGATGTGCCAAGTGAGGCGACGGAGTAATCAACACCGTATTGAGCTAAGGCAACAACGTCCATATAGCCTTCAACAACCAAGACTTGTGGCGGCTCTCTATACGCCTGCAACACTTCATAAAGGCCGTACAGCTCTTTACCTTTATGGAAAATCGGTGTTTCGGGTGAGTTGAGATACTTAGGCGTGTCGTTACCAAGAACGCGTCCGCCAAACCCAATTACTCTTCCGCGCCTATCGCGGATTGGGAACATGATACGTCCTCTAAATCGGTCGTATCGGTTACCTTTGTCGTTCTCAATTAGCATACCGCCGGACACCAACATGTCTTGGGTAGCTTTCTGTTGACCGAAGTTCTTTCGAACACTGTCCCACTCGTCAGGCACATAACCAATGCCAAACTTTTGGACAATTTCTCCAGAGAGTCCACGACCCTTTAAGTACTCTATAGCGGCTTTATTTGATGAAACTTTAAGCTGATCTCGGTAGTACTGTCCGATCGTACCCATGAGATCGTACAAAGATCGTTTCTGCTCACTATTGGCTGTAGGCCCTTTGGAAAAATTGCCTGAGCTGCCATTACGTTGTTCACGAGGGACATCTAACCCAAGTGAAGCGGCCAGCTCTTCGATCGCCTCAACGAACTCAAGGCGTTCATATTCCATAAGAAAGTCAATCGCATTACCGTGTACACCACAGCCAAAACAATGATAGAACTGTTTCTCTTGGCTAACACTAAATGACGGTGTTTTCTCGTTATGGAAAGGGCAGCAAGCACCGTAGTTCTTACCTTGTTTTTTCAGTTTTACGCGCGCATCAATGATGTCGACTATATCGAGACGAGCCAACAGATCATCAATAAAGCTACGAGGGATAATTCCTGCCATAAAACCTTTTTACGAGAGTGAGATACAAACAAGCCGTGCGTTCCAAAGGATAGCACGGCTTGCTGCAATTTGATTGGGAGATTAAGCGAGTTTAGCGCGAACTAGACCACTTACTTTACCCATATCTGCACGGCCTTGAATTTGTGGCTTAAGCACACCCATTACCTTACCCATGTCTTGCATGCCCGCAGCACCAGATTCGGTAATCGCACTTTCAATCAGTGCAGATACTTCCTCGTCAGTCAGCGGTTGAGGCATAAAGTCCTCAAGTACGGCAATTTCAGCTTGCTCAGCTTCAGCAAGGTCTTGACGACCAGCTGCTTCAAATTGCGTAACAGAGTCGCGACGTTGTTTAACCATTTTAGTCAGCACAGCAAGAATGTCGTCTTCGCCCAGAGTAATCTGTTCGTCAACTTCACGTTGCTTAATGGCGGCTAAAGCTAAACGAATAGTGCCAAGGCGCGGTTTGTCCTTGGCTTTCATCGCTAGTTTTTGCTCGTCTTTGAGTTTATCAATCAGAGCCATAACTTAAATCCTATTGGACCTAGTTATTAGTACAGGCGAACGCGACGAGCGTTTTCGCGAGCTAGCTTCTTAGCGTGACGCTTTTGAGCTGCTGCTTTAGCGCGTTTGCGAACTGTAGTTGGTTTTTCATAGTGCTCACGACGACGCACTTCAGAAAGGATACCTGCTTTTTCGCAAGAGCGCTTGAAACGACGTAGTGCAACGTCGAACGGTTCGTTTTCACGTACTTTAACTACTGGCATATGCCTTTCACCTCAGGGGTTAACTATTCATTAATGCTGGCGCTTGTTTGTTAGGTCTAAGACGTTCCTATCGAAGTTCTTAGTTCTAAGCGATAAACCAGCTAGATCAAAAATGGTGCGGAATTTTAATCCGATCAGATGGGCTTTGTAAAGTACTTTGTCGTCTATCTCTTGTACAAAATTTGTTTGAGAGCCAATGACGAGGTAATATTGCGCCAATTTCGAAATATGTCGAGAACAATATGCGCATTTTAGGTATTGAAACCTCTTGTGATGAAACTGGCATCGCAATCTATGACGATGAGAAAGGATTGCTTTCGCATCAACTATATAGCCAAGTGAAACTGCACGCCGATTATGGTGGTGTGGTTCCTGAACTGGCGTCTCGTGATCATGTTAAAAAAACGATCCCGTTGATCAAAGCTGCATTAGCGGAAGCGAATTTAACACCAAAAGATATTGATGGTGTCGCGTATACCGCTGGTCCGGGTCTGGTTGGTGCACTATTAGTAGGTACTACGATTGGTCGAAGCATGGCGTACGCGTGGGGGGTTCCGGCTATTCCTGTACATCATATGGAAGGCCACCTGCTTGCTCCAATGTTAGAGGACAACCCACCGCCATTTCCATTTATTGCGCTTTTGGTCTCTGGTGGCCACAGTATGATCGTTGAAGTAAAAGGCATTGGTGAATATCAGATCCTTGGTGAGTCTATTGATGATGCTGCGGGTGAAGCCTTTGATAAGACCGCTAAATTGATGGGGTTGGATTATCCAGGCGGACCTTTGTTGTCTAAATTAGCTGACAAAGGCACACCGGGTCGATTTAAGTTCCCGCGCCCAATGACGGATCGTCCAGGTTTGGATATGAGTTTCTCTGGTTTGAAGACTTTTGCTGCGAATACAATCGCCGCCAATGATGATAGTGAACAAACCCGTGCAGATATCGCTTATGCATTCCAAGAAGCGGTGTGCGATACACTGGCAATTAAATGCAAGCGTGCTCTAAAACAAACTGGTATGAAGCGTATTGTTATTGCCGGTGGAGTGAGTGCTAACAAATTCTTGCGTCAAGAGCTTGAAACCCTCGCGAACAAAATTGGAGGCGAAGTCTATTATCCTCGTACTGAATTTTGTACCGATAATGGTGCCATGATAGCTTATGCAGGTATGCAGCGACTGAAAAATGGTGAAGCCGCTGAGCTCTCAGTAGAAGCTACGCCACGTTGGCCAATTGACCAACTAAAGCCGATTAAAGCGTAAAGAAAAGGTCACTTAGGTGGCCTTTTTTAACGACATATTTTAACAAAACAGCGAAAGTTTGTGACTTACTATCTGTGTTAACCTGTTAAAAAACATAGGGAATGAACGAATATGAAACAATTCAAGGTTGATGGCCAAACCATGGCATATCAAGATGTGGGTCAAGGACCAGTAGTTCTTTTTGGTCATAGCTATTTGTGGGACAGTGCTATGTGGCAACCTCAAGTAGAAGCGCTAAGCCAACACTATCGCTGTATTGTTCCAGACCTTTGGGCACATGGCGAGTCCGAGGCAGCGCCAACTTCGATGTCGAATCTTAAAGATTACGCGCAACATCTCTTAGCGTTAATGGATGAGCTTGAAATTGATGAGTTTTCTATCGTTGGTTTGTCCGTTGGCGGGATGTGGGGCGCAGAGCTAACCGCATTAGCACCAGCGAGAGTCAAGAGCTTAGTCCTTATGGACACGTTTGTAGGTCTAGAGCCTGAAGTTGCTCATGCTAAATATTTCGCCATGCTAGCAACGATCACCGAGCTTAAAGCCGTGCCAGCACCAATTGTTGAAGCAGTGGTACCACTGTTCTTCGCCAATAATGCCAAACAGGTTAATGCTGATCTTGTTGATGGTTTTGAAGCTAAGTTGTCTGCATTAAGCGGTGACAGAGCGGTTGAAGTTGCACGGATTGGTCGTATGGTCTTCGGTCGACGTGATTTGTGCGATGAAATTGAGAAATTCGCGCTACCTGCTCTAGTCGCAGTCGGAGCAGAAGATAAGCCACGTCCGGTACTTGAATCGTATTTGATGAATGATCTGATTTCTGGCAGTGCGATCAACGTGATCCCAGAAGCCGGTCATATCAGTAATTTAGAGCAGCCAGAATACGTGACTGCCATGCTGACAGAGTTCTTAGCTCAGCATAGCTAGCAGTAATAGCTATCCATGCTCGAATAGTATTTAGTGGTGCCAGTTGGCGCCACTTTTTGATTTTTAGTTACTGAAAACTAAGTGATTTTTTTCTTACCAAGCTTGGGTTCACTTCCATCAAACAGTCGGCGAATGTTCTGGTGATGCCTTAGTAAAATAAGACAGCTCAACATAGCAACAGGAAGCGTAAAGAGTGGTCTTGCCATCCAAGTGTAAACTGGTGCAAGCAAAACAGTGACTATGGCCGCTAAGGACGAATAACGAAAGATCACAGCAACCAGTAGCCAAGTGCCAGTGATAAGTCCGGTGAGATCCCAGCCGATAGGTGCAATTGCACCAAGTGCGGTCGCCACTCCTTTTCCGCCTTTGAAGTGAAAGAAAATAGGGTACATGTGCCCAAGACACGCAGCAATCGCAATGACACCAAGAATGACAGGGTCTATCCCCAGATAGTAGCCACTCCAAACCGGAATTGTACCTTTGAGCATATCGCACAATAGTACACCCACCGCAGCCCCTTTGCCTCCGATACGAAGCACATTGGTAGCGCCTGGGTTATTTGAGCCTACTGTTCTTGGATCGGGTAATCGCAGCAAACGACAGATCAGCACTGCACTTGAGACTGAACCAAGTAAGTAAGCTGCGATGATCATAGCAAACGCTAACGGGGTCATTAGGCACCTTTTCGCAAGAAATTATCTAAGGGGACTGATATCATATCGAAAATAGTACGTTTTTTCCCGACAAATGGGTATCCGACCTCTAATAAAGGACAAATCATGGCATTGGATAAAGTATTTATAGAACAGCTTGAAGTCATTACTACTATTGGTGTTTATGACTGGGAACAAGAAATAAAACAAAAGCTTATATTAGATATTGAGATGGCTCACGACAATGCTCCAGCTGGAAAAAGCGACGATGTCATTGATGCATTAGATTACTCAAAGGTGAGCGAAGCCGTACTCAACCATATTGAAAACGGTCGTTTTCTGCTGGTAGAAAGAGTTGCTGAAGAAATTGCTGAGTTAATTCAAACTCAATTTTCAGTGCCTTGGGTGAAAATTCGTTTAGCGAAACCGGGTGCAGTACCACAGGCCAAAAGTGTTGGTGTTGTCATCGAAAGAGGCGAGGCATGATTACTGCCTTTATTGGTGTGGGCTCTAATGTGGATCGTGAAAAACACATTCGCGCTGCGTGCCAAGAGCTATCGCTCATCGCTAGTAACTTAAAGATGTCACCGGTGTATGCTTGTGAATCTTTTGGTTTCTCTGGTAATGATTTCTACAACATGGTGGTTCGTTTAGATACATCGCTGAACTTGGTTGAGTTTAGTGCAGCTCTGAAAGAGATCGAAGTAAAGTGGGGGCGAGATATTGACGCGGCTAAGTTTCAAAATCGCACCATAGATCTCGATATCCTGTTGTTTGGAAATGAAATCTCACAAAAAAAACCGCTTGTTCCACGTGAAGACATTTTTAAATATTCATTTGTAACACAACCTCTGTATGATCTTGCTCCAGATTTGGTCATTCCAAATGATGAGCGTTCACTCTGTCAGATCTTAGCGGCGATTCCAGCTCCTGTGGCTTTAAGAAGAATCGATTTTCAATTTTAGTTGGTAGTTAATAATGAGTTACTTTGAAGCCTTTATATTGGCGCTAATTCAGGGGCTTACTGAGTTTTTGCCTATCTCAAGTTCGGCTCACCTGATTTTGCCTTCAGCGGTTTTAGGATGGGAAGACCAAGGCTTAGCCTTTGATGTGGCAGTACACGTGGGTACGTTAGCTGCGGTGGTTATCTATTTCCGCAAGGAAGTGGTTACCCTGTTTGGCGCGCTATTCGGCTCTATTTTCAAAGGGGAGCGTAGCAAAGAGGCGAAGTTGGCTTGGATGATAGTCCTAGCAACTATCCCAGCGTGTATATTTGGTTTGCTGATGAAGGACATCGTGGAACTGTATTTGCGCAGTGCTTATGTGATTGCAACAACGACAATTGTGTTTGGCTTGTTGCTTTGGTGGGTGGATAAAAACTCCAAGTTAGCAGACGATGAATACCAAGCGGGGTGGAAGAAAGCGTTATTTATTGGCTTAGCACAAGCTTTGGCGATCATACCTGGTACTTCTCGCTCTGGTGCGACCATCACCGCGGCGCTGTATCTCGGATTTACTCGCGAAGCGGCAGCGCGTTTCTCGTTTCTGATGTCTATCCCAATCATCACTTTAGCTGGTGCTTACCTTGGTCTAAAACTGGTGACAGGTTCTGAGCCCATTCATGTTGGTTTCCTACTGACTGGCATCATAGTGTCTTTTATTAGCGCCTACATTTGTATTCACTTTTTCCTAAAACTGATTTCAAGAATGGGTATGACACCATTTGTGATCTATCGATTGATTTTAGGTGTAGGCCTATTTGCGTTTCTACTGATGAGCTAAGGCGACAAAGCCTAAGTCTTAAGGCTTAGGCTTTGTTCTACGGCTTTAACACGACGCTTATCCAGTTCTTCTTTAATCGCTTGACCTTTAAAACCATCTGCTATGATGTCTTGTACTTCCACACTGATTGCCGCTTGGTAGGCTTGCATGAAACGTTCGGCTTGTGGATACGGGTTACTCTCCAGTCCTTTTCGTCCTTTATGGTCGGCTTCACAGCACATCAAAACTTGCTGTAATTTCTCGGGCTTACGCCACACATCGAGTTGACCAAAAATCTTAATGAAGGTTGCCGGCCTTAGTTCGGCCGCGCGATGAACGTTGGAGTGCTGAGCACAAACCGCAACAGCTAAATCACGGTACTCATTAGGCACACGTACACGACTACAAAGAGACTTTATAGCTTTTTGCCCAGTGTGTGTATGAAGCTTATGGCTTGGCCACTCTTCTGCTGGCGTTAGAGCTTTTCCGAGGTCATGGACTTGAGCGGCAAAACGGACAATTGGCGATGTGCTTAGCAATGCGGCTTGCTGCGCAACCATCAGCGTGTGTATGCCTGTATCGATCTCAGGATGCCACTTTTCAGGTTGCGGAACACCAAACAGTGCGTCTAATTCTGGCAAAACAACCGCAAGAGCACCGCAGGAACGAAGTACATCTAAAAATACCTCAGGATGACGAGTAGTCAGTGATTTGTGCCACTCTTGCCAGACTCGTTCGGCGGTTAAGTGTTGCAACTCTCCATCGTTAACGATTGATTTCATTAAATCCATGGTTTCTAGAGCGACCGTAAACCCTAGATGTCTAAGCTTGGCGGCGAAACGAGCGACACGTAATACTCTAAGCGGATCTTCAACGAATGCCGGTGATACATGACGTAGTACTTTATCTTTTAAGTCTTGTTGTCCGTTGTAGGGGTCAATAATACGCCCTGAATCATCTTGTGCCATGGCGTTGATGGTAAGGTCACGGCGCATTAAGTCCTGCTCTAGAGTGACATCGGGCGATGAAAAGCATTCGAAACCAGTGTAGCCTTTACCAGCTTTGCGCTCAGTGCGAGCGAGTGCATGCTCCTGTTTCGATTTAGGATGTAAGAAGACGGGAAACTCTTTGCCTACAGCTTGAAAGCCGTCAGCCAACATTTGCTCAGGAGTTGCACCAACCACGACCCAATCTTTGTCGTAGACCTCAAGTTTTAGTAATTGGTCGCGCACTGCGCCCCCAACAAGATAGACTTGCAAATTGGCTCCCCTTTTTCGTACTTAGCCGTTGGCATTCATCTAGCTCAATGGTACTTTGCTTTGACTGATATTGTAAGGTTGAATGGATGTATAAGGATTATTTTGGCTTTTACGAGGTGCCTTTTTCAATAGTACCGAGCTCTCGTTATTTATTCTTGAGTCAGCGACATCGAGAAGCAATGCAGCATCTTCAAGCCGGTCTCGGACAAGGTGGTGGATTTGCCATGTTAACGGGGGAAGTTGGGACGGGAAAAACCACTGTAGCCAAAGCTATGTTAGCGTCACTGGATGATAAAACAGCATCTGGATTGATCCTAAATCCAACCTTTTCGAGTCAAGATCTGCTTGAAGCTATTTGCGATGAGTTTTCTCTTAGTTACCCTGAAAAGGCCTCCTTAAAACAGCTCAGTCAAGCCATATACCAGTATCTTATCGATAATGACCAACAAGGTATTAATACGCTGCTTGTAATCGATGAAGCGCAGCATCTCTCTGCGGAAGTTCTTGAGCAGTTGCGACTGTTGACTAATCTTGAAACGGATGATCATAAGTTACTGAAAGTGTTGTTGATTGGTCAACCTGAGTTGCAAGACAAACTGCGTACAACCCAATTACGTCAATTGGCCCAACGAATCACCGGACGTTATCACCTATTGCCGCTTACGGAAGGGGAGACTCGCCAATATATAGAGTTTCGTTTGTCGACGGCTGGCGGTGACACTTCGCTGTTTTCGAAGGGGGCTATCGCTGTGATGAATAAAGCCAGTCAGGGTATTCCGCGTTTGATTAACCTCATCGGTGATAAAGCGTTGCAGTATGCTTATCACTCAGGCGAGAAACAAGTATCTAAGTCCTTGGCACAAAGCGCTTGTGAGGACATTCTTTCGTTCCAAGCTCCTGGTGTAGGACATTCGGTGCAAAATACAAGTGGTGGTTTGTCAGAGTTATTGTCGACGTATGCAATGCCTGCGCTACTAGGTATTGCGATTGCAGGGGGGCTGTACTGGAAAGGCGCCGAAGGATTAGCGTGGTTGTCATCATTATCAAACCAACAGCTTGTTGCTGAGCCAGTCAGTACCTCAAACACTCCCTCCCAAGAAGTGATATTACCTGTTAACAATGTTGCAGAACCTTATCCTAAAGAGCTACTGCAAGATTTGTTTAAACGAAAAGATAAAATATCGGCGATTCAAGAGCTTTACGCGGTTTGGGGCTATAAAGCAGGCGTACTTGATGGCATGTGCGAAGAGTCACCGAGCAGTAGTTTTGAGTGCCAAAAGTATTTAGGTACCTTGTCTCAGATAGAACAACAGAATCTGCCCGTTGTGATGTCTCTGTATTTGGATGGACAACAAAGCTATGTGGTGCTGTATCAAGTTTCAGACGACCAAGTGCAAGTACTGAATGGTCAGCAACGTATCTCTTTGCCGAAGTCATGGCTTGAGCAGTTATGGACTGGTGAATACTACTCTATCTGGCAACGTGAACTGCAAACGACGCTCCGATTAAATCAACAGGGAGCGCAAGTTCGGTTATTGGATGAAAAACTGTCAAAAGTGCTTGGAGGTACACCTTCTGGTAGCGATATTTTCGATGAAGCACTAAAGCGCAAAGTGGAAATCTTTCAGCGTTGGCAGAATATTGATGTTGATGGCATAGCTGGGCGTAATACGTTACGTAAATTGGAGCTGTTAACCCAGAATAACCCTCCTTCTATCGAAGCTAAACAGAACCAAGAGGGGTCACTATGAAGTCTCTAATCTGGAGTAGTTTGGTCCTCGTATCTATCGGTACAATGGCCTCTCAGAATGCACCTGAGGACTCACAACAACTAAGCAAACCATATTCTATTTTGGCATACCCTGATTTTTCGGAGCTTAAACCGTTGCCGCAAGTAAGCGTGCCCGTTACTACGACTCAGGTCACTCAAGTCGCAAACACAACGAGTGCTAGTTCACCTATTGACGTTGTGCCAGATACCAACACAGTTTCAGAACAGCCTTTTGATTTAGAGAACTTAGATCTGAGTGGTTTAGACCCTGAGATTGCTCGCAAGGTTGCATCTGCCATCAATAAGACAGAACCTTCTTTAATACCAAGTAATTCAGATCATATTGCTCTAGAAGATAATCAAGCTCGTTATCGTGGACGTCTGCCTGCCTTGAACTTACAAACTCATATGTATTCGTCTGACGCTCAGCGACGTTGGGTCAAAATCAACGGCCAGGAGTTAAAAGAGGGAGATAGGCTGAATAACATCCAACTACTCGCTATAGAACCTCAGTTTATTACGATTCGCTTTGATAACGATATCATTGATATTCCTGCTCTATATGAATGGGGTGGATAAAAAACGGGACGCTAAAGTAGCATCCCGTTTTCTTAGTCATTGAGCGTATCTAGTTTATAGCTGAGACTTCGCCTGTACTGGTTCGGTAGCAACTAGCTCAAACTGTTGATAAGGGAACAGATACTCCGCTTCGGTTTTTACTTGCTGAGCTTTACTCGTATCTCCTATCCCTTGGTAAGCCAATATGAGATTACGATAAAAGGCAGGACGTGGCTTGTGACGGATAATATCCACAGACCAGTCAATATAAGGTTGAATAAGCGTTTTATCGCCAGTGCGTAACCCGAGCTTTAGATAAGTGCTATAGACATCCCAGTCATAACGATCTTGCCATGCCATGGGGTTACTGACTTTCTCTAAGATGGTGGCGTCGACTGGGTCAGATTTTTCAAACCTGTTTAATACATAATTGGTATGCAAAGACGCAACCATATAGGTGGTAACCAAAATTGGTATCAAAAGAGACATCACTCGTGTCAGTGTCTTAGTTACACCGGATAAAGAAGCTTGTTTTAATCGAGGCGTACGTTGATCTACCCAATAAATCAGG
Source organism: Vibrio sp. McD22-P3 (assembly GCF_021568915.1). Taxonomy (NCBI): domain Bacteria; kingdom Pseudomonadati; phylum Pseudomonadota; class Gammaproteobacteria; order Vibrionales; family Vibrionaceae; genus Vibrio; species Vibrio sp. McD22-P3. The sequence goes on along the minus strand of NZ_JAKGTN010000001.1, from coordinate 380,665 downwards.
ATGATAAAGGTAATCCAGTGTATCAATGAATGATAAAACGGATACTCCAATTGACTGTGCAGAACAATGGGTAGGAATAGAGCGAATATAGCCAAGCGTGTCCCAGGTTTAGCGGTGTAAATTCGGCTTAGGACGAAAAGAGCCGCGAGCAAAATGCCTAAAATCGGCAGCAATCCCCCCTCAATTCCCCAAAACAACAATTCGTTCTGTGGGTGATCTAGAGCAGGTACCCCAGCAGAAAAATGGTTGTTGAGCTGGTGCTGTCGAGCCGTATACACCATGTACTCAGGTTCAAATTTTCCTAATCCATAGCCAGTAAATGGCTTCTCGATCAGCATATCTATGGACTGGCTGTAAATCGTTGCACGAATGTCGGTAAAGCTGGCTTTTTGTTCGATAAGGTTTTGGCTACTGGTGTTCCCAAACCCAAGAAAAAGTCCCAATGCTACGCCAGCTAAACTAGCAAAAGTCCAGCCTCGAAAGCGCTTCCTAGTCGAGTGTCGGTACAGATAAGGGATAAGCAGCAATGTTCCGATTAGTGCACCTAGCCAGCCGGTTCTTGAGCCTAAAACGACAATTAGAGGTAAGGTAATTACGGGTGTTAAATATAAGATGGAGACATCGCTGATGTGCCAATTATATTTATGTCGTTGACGTGCGAGCAGATAACCAGATAGAACCAGAGCGGTAGCGAGAAAGCTCGCCATCACATTAGGCTGTTGGAAGATGCCGTAGGGCCGGTTAATGACTACGTCATATCCCATGAAATTATCATCGGACAGCAAGAAATACTGGCCATAGCCAATCGCAGACTCAATCAGAGCCGCTAGGACAACTAACCACAGAAACCGTTGTTTCTGCTTATTGGTGAACTGAAACTGCTGCAAAACAATGAACAACAACATGCCACTCCACAGAGCAATAAAGCGAGGAGCGACGGAAATTATGTCGGGCTTGCTGTAGAACAGTGGAGTACTTAACAGAATACAAGATAGCAACAAACCAATAGTAAGTTTGCTGTAACGCAATATTTGGTTGCTACCGAGTTGATAAAGCCCAATAGCTAAAGCGACGCTAAATGCAATCCATGCTGTGTTATTGAAGGTAAGTGCAAGCCCTAAGCCGCCTGGATTTGGCCAGAAAACATGTGTCGCGATGAGATAAAGCATCGCCATAGCGGCCATGAATTTTCGATTGAGCGGGGGACGAACTCGGTTTTCAGCCAGTTCTGTACCGTTGGTATGAATAATTGCCATGCTTGCTACTAGTTAATGAACAAGAAAGAGAGTGACGTAACCATACGTCACTCTTCTAAGATGCCCTAATTTAACCTTTTAGCATAGGTTTTAGGAAGCGTGCTGTGTGAGAACCTTCGACTTGAGACACATTTTCTGGGGTGCCTTGAGCGATAATTTCTCCTCCTCCTTGTCCACCTTCTGGCCCTAAATCGATGATCCAGTCAGAAGTTTTAATGACATCAAGGTTGTGCTCGATAACCACGACGGTATTGCCATGGTCACGCAGACGATGAAGAACGGACAAGAGTAGCTCTATATCGTGGAAGTGCAGACCGGTTGTTGGCTCATCTAAGATATAGAGTGTTTTACCCGTATCACGTTTAGAGAGTTCTCTAGCCAGTTTAACCCGCTGAGCTTCACCACCTGAAAGTGTCGTCGCAGCTTGACCGAGACGAATGTACGAAAGACCTACGTCCATTAAGGTTTGTAGTTTTCTAGCAATTACAGGAACCGGATCGAAGAACTCACGAGCATCTTCTACAGTCATTTGTAGCACTTCATCAATGGTCTTGCCTTTGTAGCGAACTTCTAACGTTTCACGGTTATAACGCTTCCCTTTACATACGTCACAAGGCACGTATACATCAGGTAAAAAGTGCATCTCTACTTTGATAACGCCGTCACCTTGACATGCTTCACAGCGGCCGCCGCGAACATTGAAGCTAAAGCGACCAGGTTTGTAGCCACGAGAGCGTGACTCTTGAGTGCCTGCAAACAGTTCGCGAATGGGGGTGAAGATACCAGTATAAGTAGCAGGGTTAGAGCGGGGTGTACGACCTATTGGACTTTGGTCAATATCGATCACTTTATCGAAATGCTCTAAACCTTCAATCTTCTTATAAGGGGATGGTTCGGCAGTTGTCGCTCCATTGAGCTGAGTGTGCGCTATCTTAAAGAAGGTATCATTAATCAGGGTGGATTTACCTGAACCGGAAACACCAGTAATACAGCTAAATAGACCAACTGGAATAGTTAAATCGACATTCTTAAGGTTATTGCCTGTTGCACCCTGCAGCTTCACCACCTTCTTAGCATCCATTGGTGTACGCTGTTGAGGAATCGCGATTTCTCGTTTCCCGCTTAGGTACTGACCGGTTAGTGATTCTTCTGATTGGATAATGTCCTCAATAGTACCTTCAGCTACTACAGAACCACCATGTACGCCTGCACCAGGGCCAATATCAATGACATGGTCTGCCGTTCGGATAGCGTCTTCGTCGTGTTCAACAACCAATACGGTGTTACCTAGATCTCTTAAGTGCGTTAGCGTATTGAGAAGACGTTCATTATCGCGCTGGTGGAGACCAATAGAAGGCTCATCGAGAACGTACATTACCCCGACTAGACCCGCTCCAATTTGACTTGCCAAGCGGATACGCTGCGCTTCCCCGCCTGAAAGCGTTTCGGCACTGCGTGACAGGTTTAGGTAGTTAAGGCCGACATTAACGAGGAAGTGCAGACGATCATTGATCTCTTTCATGACCTTCTCTGCTATTTGGGCACGTTGTCCCTCAAGCTCTAATGATCGGAAAAAGTCCATGGCACCACTGATGCTCATTTCGACGATTTCTGGCAATGTGGTATCAGCAATAAAGACATTACGAGCTTCTTCACGCAGACGAGTACCGCCACAAGAACCACAGGATTTTGTCGAGATATACTTCGCGAGGTCTTCACGCACTGAGTTAGATTCAGTATCACGATAACGACGCTCAAGGGTATTTAGGATCCCTTCAAATGGATGGCGTTTCACGCGGATATCACCGCGATCGTTAACGTAGTTAAATTCCACCTCTGTGCGACCTGAGCCTGTAAGTACCACATCTTTGATCTTTTTGGGCAGAGATTTAAAGGGCGCGTATAAGTCAAAGTCGTAGTGCTTGGCCAGTGAGGTCAGCATTTGGAAGTAGTAATAGTTCTTCTGATCCCAACCGCGAATCGCACCTTCAGCAATGCTCAGATCTTCATCCATCACGACTCGTGCTGGATCGAAGTATTGCTGGACTCCTAAACCATCACACGTGTGGCAGGCACCTGCAGGATTGTTAAACGAAAACAGGCGAGGCTCAAGCTCTTGCAAACTATAACCACAGTAAGGGCAAGCAAAATTGGCAGAAAAGATGATGTCCTCTTTTTCTGGTTCATCCATCCAAGCAACACCGACGATGCCACCTGAGAGTTCTAGCGCGGTTTCAAAAGATTCGGCAAGACGCTGCTGTAAGTTATCTCGAACTTTAAAGCGGTCGACAACCACTTCAATGGTGTGCTTTTTATGCAACTCAAGTGTCGGTGGATCTGAAAGATCGCAGGTTTCTCCGTCAATACGGGCGCGAATAAAACCTTGAGCTGAGAGGTTTTCTAGAGTTTTAACATGCTCACCTTTACGCTCCTTAACAATTGGAGCTAGTAACATCATTTTAGAGCCTTCCGGTAGCTCTAGAACTTTATCAACCATTTGGCTAACGGTTTGTGCGGCTAATGGTGTTTTGTGTTCTGGGCAGCGTGGCTCGCCCACTCGAGCATACAGCAAGCGCAAGTAGTCATAGACTTCTGTGATGGTACCTACAGTTGAGCGAGGGTTATGCGAGGTGGACTTTTGCTCAATAGATATGGCTGGAGACAAGCCTTCGATGTGGTCAACATCAGGCTTCTCCATCAAGGATAAAAACTGTCTTGCATAAGCGGATAAGGATTCCACATAACGACGTTGCCCCTCTGCGTACAGAGTATCAAAGGCAAGTGAAGACTTACCTGAGCCCGAAAGGCCAGTGATAACGGTCAGTTTGTCGCGAGGAATTGTCAGATTGACGTTTTTTAGGTTATGGGTTCGAGCACCCCTAACTTCGATCTTATCCATTGTTGCCACTCATGTAATACTTAGTGTGACAAGTATTACATAGTGTGAAGTTTGTGCAAAGAAATACTGGATAAAAAAACAGGTCCATAAACGTAAAAAGCGCCACTTCTCGATGAAAGTGGCGCTACGGCTTACCGTTTATTCTTTGAGCTCAAGGATTACGCTTTCTTCGTAGCGTGTTTGCCAAGCTCTGCAGTTTTCTCATCTTTTAGGTAAAGATTCTCAAAGCAGTAGTTCGTTGCTTCGATATAGCCTTCTACGCTGCCGCAGTCAAAACGTTGACCTTTAAATTTGTAGGCCAAAACGCAGCCAGCTTTTGCTTGTTTAAGCAAGGCGTCAGTGATTTGGATTTCACCGCCTTTGCCAGGTTCTGTCTGTTCAATTAGCTCGAAAATATCTGGAGTCAGAATATAACGACCAATGATCGCTAGGTTGCTAGGCGCTGTGCCTTGCTCCGGCTTTTCAACCATATCATCTACACGGAAAAGATCGTCTTTAATCATTTCGCCAGAGATAACACCGTATTTGTGCGTTTCATCTTCAGGAACTTCTTGAACCGCAACGATTGAGCAGCGGAACTGCTTGTAGAGCGCGACCATTTGAGCCAGTACACCTTGATCTTCGTTAACACAAAGGTCGTCCGCTAGAACGACGGCAAATGGTTCGTCACCTACAAGCTCACGACCAGTCAAAATTGCATGGCCGAGGCCCTTCATTTCACGTTGGCGAATGTAGGTGAATTGTGCTGAATCAATGATGTCGCGAATATCAACAAGAAGCTCTTCTTTATTAGTGCCACTAATTTGGTGTTCAAGCTCGTAGTTTTTATCGAAGTGATCCATGATGGAGTGTTTACCACGACCTGTAACAATACACATTCCGTCCATTCCCGCTTGAATGGCTTCTTCCACACCGTATTCAATCAGTGGTTTGTTAACCACTGGCATCATTTCTTTAGGCATAGATTTTGTGGCGGGTAGGAAGCGAGTTCCGTAACCAGCTGCCGGGAATAGGCACTTCTTGATCATGATAAAACCCTTTATCTTTATTCGTTTTAATTTGTTGCCACTGACGGGCGATTGGACCTAAGTCTACATAGTATCGTTAGTTTATGACAGTAGAAATGTGTCAGAGTTCGCTCTGTTTTGCGGTGAAAACTCATAGCGAACTCTCTACTTAGAAGAACGTGTATTGTATATATTGTTAGGAGAGAAGGTTTTGATTAGCCCAAGCTATCGCTTGTAGGCGGTTTTTTACCGAAAGTTTTCTAAATATCTGATAAAGATGGGATTTTACTGTGGATTCAGTAATAAATAGGTCTTCAGATATTTGTAAGTTGCTGGCTCCCGATTGCAGACACCGCAGAATCTCGATTTCTCTGGCTGTCAAATCCACCACAGTGGGAGAGGTGTTTGCTGAGACCACATGGCGATAGTGATGTAACAGTTGGCTGGTTACCTCTCGAGGTAGCCAGTTTTTGCCGTTAATGATTTCTCCTAAACCAATCACGATTTTCTTAGCGTCTTCGTGGCTGTAAAAGAGCCCTTTGATATGACCATATCTAAGGATCTCCTCGGTCGTTAGCCGATGCGGAACATTGATCAGTACGGTCTCAAAATTTTTGCTTGCTAAAGGCAGGTTTAACACTTGTTGGAAAAGATCTAAGGATTCTTCGTAATCAAAGAGCAAAATACGATTACGAGAACCGGAGGTGGTTGAAAGTAGATCCTGAGGAGTGATGGCTTCAATAGCATTAATACTTAGATGGGATAAGCGCTTTACCCTTTTGGTAACTGAGTCCTCTTGATTAAGAGTGACATGTTGAATGACGCGTTGGTAATTATTTCTTCTCATAGCACACTTTTACTGGTGGTTTTTATGCATGTTGACGAGTATGTAGTTTATGTTCTAGTGATAAAAAAGTAGTTTGAGAGTGACTTAAAACTATCTAAGTAATTGATATAAATATAAAGTTTATCATTGTTTGCTTCGCTCGTAATAACGAGGGGAAAGGGGTTATTTTGGTATCCTCAGGATAAGCGCTGTTGCGGTACCAGTGGTTCGTGTTATCCTACTGGGCTAATTTGAAACACACTGTGGTTACGGAGCAAAACATGGCAAGCCGTGGAGTAAACAAAGTCATTCTAGTGGGTAACTTAGGTAACGACCCAGAAATTCGTTACATGCCAAACGGCGGTGCCGTGGCGAATATTACAATCGCAACCTCTGAATCTTGGCGTGATAAAGCGACAGGCGAGCAGCGTGAAAAAACTGAGTGGCACCGCGTTGCTCTGTTTGGCAAACTAGCGGAAGTTGCTGGTGAATATCTGCGTAAGGGCTCTCAAGTTTATATTGAAGGTCAACTGCAAACTCGTAAGTGGCAAGATCAAAGTGGTCAAGACCGCTACACAACGGAAGTTGTTGTTCAAGGCTTCAACGGCGTGATGCAAATGCTAGGTGGTCGCCAAGGTGGTGGTGCTCCTATGCAGGGTGGTATGCAAGGCGGCATGAACCAAGGTGGTGGCATGCAGCAGCAAGCTCCTCAACAACAGGGTTGGGGACAGCCTCAACAACCTGTACAACAACCAGCTCAGCAAAAACCTGCTCAACAGCAGCCGCAGTACAATGAGCCACCAATGGACTTCGATGACGATATCCCGTTTTGAGGATTACCTGAGACCTAGTTTTGTTAAGTTTGATGATTTAAGTCAAATATAACAAAGGTTTGTATGAAAAGTTTACAGTAAGTGTTGTAACTTCTGTAAACTTTTTTTATGCTGTTTTTGTGGTTCGGTGTTACCTTGGTTTTTTGTTAAGTTTTGGTGGGTTGGAGGGCGGCTATGAAGGTAAAAGCATTTCAAATGGCGAGTGGGGAAAGCTACTCAATTCTATTGGGGGATGATGGTATGCCGTTGCCTTACCAAAACCTCTTTGTCACCCTGCATTACCGAAATGAATCTAAAGCAAGTAACACCTGCTATCGCGTTTTTGAGCACCTTTGCTTTTTGGAAGAAATTTGTCAGCTCGAAAAAATAGATCTAATCGAACGATGCAAGACAGGCGATTTTCTGACAAACAAAGATTTTGAGAACATCAAAAAGCACTCGAAGCTTAAAGTCGAATCATTCCGCGAAATGGTTGCGAGACATGAACTCTCCAATGTCGTGAGCATCAAGAAAAACAAACTCGAAACGGCAAGAGCTAACGTCGTCGTCAACCCTGAGGGTGACATATCCCCTCACACCACCTACAACCGATTAACTGTGTTTGCGAAGTTTATTGGCTGGTTAGAAGAAGAGTTGTTTCCTTCTAAGGATTCTACGGCTGAGGTGGAATTAAAAAAAATCAGGGGAGATAAGTTTGGTACTAGCGACGAAGACCTTGATTGGGATGATTGGCGCTCTCTAAAGCCAATTCAAAAAATACGAGTCCTTGATGTGGTTCACCCAGACTCTTCGGAGAACCCATGGAAATCAGAATCTCTTCGATATCGTAACCAGCTTATCGTAAATATGCTTTTTGCCATTGGCTGTCGGCGTGGGGAGTTGCTCAAGATTAGGGTCAAAACAGACGACCACCCATCAGATATCAGGAAGCGTGACAAGGACGGTCGTCACTTCGTGATGATCCGCTCTCAAACAGACAATACTGATAAACGTAAGCGCAGACCCGAAGGAAAGACAAAAGGGCGATTTGTGCCAATGGATAAACGATTGGTAGATATGTATCAAAATTACCTTATCCATCATCGTCCGAATGCTACTGGTTCTGAACATATCGAGTATCTGTTTGTCACCCACAATCACAAGACACAAACCAACGCAGCCTTATCCTTAGCTCAGGTAAATAAGATTTTTCGAGAGATTTCTGAAGTAGTCGGCTTTTCAATTGACCCTCATGGAACGCGTCATACATGGAACGATGAGTTCAGTGCTTACGTGGATAAACGCATTGCTGAAGGCAAAACAACGGAAAAGAAATCAGAAGCTGATAGGCAAAAATTAATGGGTTGGGACGAAAACTCCAAGATGGCAAAACTTTACGCCCGAAGACATGAAGACAAACGCGCAATGGAAATGGCACTAAACCTTCAAGAAGAGCATTCAACAACTATAAATTCAATAGTTCAGCAGCGAGATGAAGACCTCTGGACAGGAGAAGAGTAATTGAATCACTATGATGTGAATTTTGACTTTGCTAACGAAAGCAAGGTGACGACGTCGGTATCGCACAACGGTTTTGAGTTTGATTATTTGTCAAGCCGATGGACTCTCAATCGGGATGTAACAGTGTCGGTGGAATTTTTAAACCTCTTCTCTCAACCGTTACAAGATGACATTCGAGAGACCTTAGTGTTTTATGCTGAAACCTCATCAGCCAACCATACTAGTAATATCGCAAAACAGTTAAGCCTTTACCAAAGACTTACAGGGGAAAGCGGTCTAACTGAAAAAGGTTTTGCATCCTTCAAAAACAAAGTGCCCAAAAAAGACTGGTACAAGGTATCGGTTGTAAGAGGAATGCTTCGACAAATGCGATTCCTGAAATTGGATAAACACATCGGTGATGCAGTATTTAAGCTGACTGACCAATGGCGTTTAGGTGGTAATGACAAAGGGGTTGCTGTTCTTACTCTCGATCCAGAAACTGGGCCATTTAGTGATTTAGAGTTTGAGGCTATCGGTTTACATGCTGCCCATCGATATGCAGAAGGGGAGTTGGGAACGGATGAGTACGCTTGCCTCTCGATGTTTAAAGCTTCAGGTCGTCGTCCTGTTCAGATCGCATCCATAAAATGTAAAGACTTTTCGTATTCGTCCGATTACACGGGTTCTCCAACGTATGTGGTGCTGATCCCTAAAGCAAAGGTTCGTGGAGGGAAGTTCCGCAGTATCCTAAAGCCTTATGCCTTAGTGAATTCGGTCGCACAGGTTGTCGAGCTACATATTGAAGAACAGACAGCTAAAGTGGAAAATGCCCTTGGTCGTAAAATGACACTTGAAGAAAAAGGTGAACTACCTTTGTTTGTCGATGTTGACACCATTGAAGAGATCCAATCAATAAACTCAGAGGCTATTTTGGATTATCTAAAGTCCGAGCTACCTCATATTAAAACGAGTAACCTGACTAATAAGCTAAATGGTGCAGTCAAAAAGCTGAAGATTATCAGTGAGCGAACTGGAGAGCCTTTGAAGTCAACGAGCTACCGCTTTCGCTATACCTTAGGCACTCGCGCAGCGAGAGAGGGAGCAGGAACGCTTACTATTGCCAACTTACTTGACCATTCTGATACGCAAAATGTTCATGTCTATGTTGCCAATTCTCCTGAACATGCCATTCAAATTTCCAAAATTATGAACCAACCGCTGGCTCGGTATGCTTCCGCGTTTGCTGGTAAACTGGTTGAAGATGAGGATGAAGCCAATGCTGAAAATACAGGAGCGGCGCGTATTCCTTGTCGTGAAAAGGATTGTGATGTTGGTTCTTGTGGCTCAAACAGTTTCTGCCAAGATTATGCTCCTATTGCTTGCTATTTATGTCCTAAATTTCGCCCATGGGCACATGCGCCGCATCACCTTATCCTTGAATGGCTAGTAGAGGAACGGGAGCGATTAAAAGCTGACACCAATGGTGATATGCAAATCGTATCAATCAATGATCGTGCAATCCTAGCCGTATGCCAAGTAATCCAGCTATGTAGAGAGTATAACAATGGCTGATGTATTGACTTTTAAACCTAAACACGAGCTTGAACATGCGAAAAACCAAGCCGATTTTGTTGCGTTCGGGCGTCAAATTGCACCACTGAACGGTAAGTATGTTTATGATGAAAACTACTGGCCTAAAGTAGGTAACTTCACCATTTTTGGTGCCAGTAGCCGACAAAGAAATCCCGAAGAGTTGCTGGATGAATCTCTTATTCCGTTTGCAAAAGCTTACGTTACCTATGGTGGGGGTACTAAAGCAGGTTTAAACGTTAAATTCCAAGCCTTACGCGCAATTAATGCAGGCTGGCAAAAGTTACACAAAGGGGAAGATTTTGAAACCACGAAGCTCACTGCAAAGACATTCAATGAGGCTCAGCTTGCTGCAAAGAAGTCGTTGAGTGCTGGAGCTGCTTATCAAGCTGGGCGTGGTTTAAATAACCTTCTCAATTTCTTGATTGAGTATAATTTACTGAAGCCATTTAAGTGGAAAAGTGGGTTAAAAAAGCCTGCTGAGAATGCAACGGGTGATGATGCGGATAAGAGACGTCAGGACAAAATGCCTGATGAGAATGCACTATTAGCACTTGCCTCTGTAAACGCACAAAAAAATGAAGACTTAAGCCCTAGAGATATTATCACGATATCTACCATGAGTTTGTTGATGGCAGCCCCTAACCGTGGTTCAGAGCCATTTTTTTTGCTTTCTGACCCCATTCACACTGATGATTTGAAAGTTTGGGAAGTGCTAAAAATAGATGGATTTACCAAAGGTGATGTGAAGGAAATCCTTAAATACCAGAAAGAAAACAATATTGCTTTTGAGGCTGATGAGGGCACTGTACTCGACAATGCTGAAACGGTTACAGAAGATGCTGATGGAGACGAATTAGATCTTGCTGCAACCATCCAAATTAAAGGAATAAAGTGGTATTCGGGTAAGGATTTTGGTCACGCCCACAAGTGGATTCCTACGTGTATGTATGGCGTTGTCGAAACTGCTGTAGAGCGTCTGCGTACAATGTCAGAGCCTGCACGAATGTTTGCGACGTTACTCGAAGGTTCTGCGGATTTTCCTCGGCATGAACTGTGTCCCAACGTGCCAGAAGACCAACTCTTGACTTGTGACGAGGCTGCAATGGCACTGGGCTTAGATATGTCCAAGTATGGTGATCTTTCTGATGCCTATAATCGGAAAAGTTGGCAATCGTCTAGAAACGCATTTTTAAGGCGTAAAGGGGTAGAGCGAAAAGATTATCAAGTCACGCTCCAAGATTTAAATTTGATACTAAGAAATGACCTGCCAGAGGGCTTCCCTTATATACCATTCGGCAAAGGTAACGGGCACGTAAGGCTCAAGTGGTCAGAATCTTTGTATGCAGGGTTTGCCAATTGTTTAGATACTACAAAATCAAACATAACTACTGAGCTTTACATTCCAACTATCAATACGTTGAATGAAGACCTTGCCCCGTCGAAAAAAAAGAACAGAGTGACAGGTAAGGTACAAGCGGGTTCGCGTTCGATTTTCCAGCGTTGGGGGCATGGAGACTTGAAAATAACCTCTCACCAGATCCGTCATATGCTGGACACTATGGCAGCAGTGAATGGGATGGATGGCGAGCAACGAGCTAAGTGGGCGATGCGTAGTGACCCTAAGCACAATCGTTATTACGACCACACAACGCCTGAAGAATATGGGGCTGACTTTATTGAAGAGCGAGAAAAAGAGATGGTTTCACAGGGCTTGCTGGTCAGTCAAACAACAAGGACGACGCAAATTCAGGTGCAGGTAGCGACCCCCCGTACACTTCAAGAGCTGAATACTAAGGCTTCGTTGACAGCACATACTAACGAGTTCGGTATGTGTGTTACTTCATACATGGCAGAGCCCTGTACTAAGTATAGAGACTGCATCAACTGTGATAAACAGGTCTGCGAGAAAGGTGATGACGGTAAGTGTGAGCGTATCCGTAAGCGTCTCAAAGATGAAAGGAAACTTCTCAAGATGGACAAGAGGGCTGTCGATGATGGAGTTCAGGGAGCTAGGCAGTTCTACGAGCGTAGGAAGATGACCACGGAGCGCTGTGAGCAACTACTTACCATGATGGAAGACCCAAACATCGAGGATGGCTCCCTTATCAGGCTACTTAACGTGGAGGATGTCACTCAACTAGATCGGGCTATGGATGCCAATGGTAAAAAGCGCCTACCAAATATTGAAAACTACCAACGAATCAAAGCGACTCAAAAGACCCAGAGGGTTACTGTTGATGAAATGATTGGCATTGAGAGCATTCCAGAGTCATTTGATGATGAACTATTCGATGATCTTGATGCTTTAGACGAAATGGATGTAATGGATTTCTTTGAGGACTAATTATTGTGGCTAAACACCTAACAGACACTGATATTAGCAACGTTTGCGAGCTCTTGGATGACTGGCCTACTGACGCAAAGCTTACATGGGATAAGTTGGTTGAGGCTGTTGCACATGATTATAAACTCACGACTACAAGGCAGACATTGCAGAAACAGTCTCGTATCAAGCGTGCATATACAGAGGTTAAGAAGCTCGTTTCTGGAAACTCCCCGAAAGCTGTTGCTGCTCGCAATAGGCACCTACCTTCTAGTTTGAAGGCTGCGGCTGACCAGTTAGAAAAAAAGGAGCGAACTATTCAACGGCTTGAGGCAGAGAATAGTCAACTCCTAGAACAATTCCATACTTGGTTGTACAACGCCACCCAGCACGGGATTTCTATTGAGCAACTAAACGAGCCACTGGAAACTAAACAGAAAAAGTGAGTGGTTAATGAGTAAATCAATCAAGGAAGAGCAAGCCTCTCAAGCGGATGAAAGCTTGGCTAAATTTATATCGTGGAGAGAAACTCAGTCTGCTGCTGATGTTGCGGCAATGAGCCGTGGCGCAAAGCTCAATAGGACTGAAGTTTCTAAGCGTGTGGGGATTGCTAAAAGCACTCTTAACGACAACCACCTTGTTAAAAAGGCTTTGCTTGATTGGGAGGAGGAGCTCAGAGGGAAAAAACAACTAGCTGCTTTAAGGGAAACACCAAAGGAATTCCTCCCTAAAGGGCGTGAGAGTGATTCTAAGGTAGAGGCAGAGTATATCCCTTACGACCAGTCACTTAAGCAACTCAAACGCCTTAGCGTTGAGGTAGAGAGCCTCAAAAAGAAATGTTTGGACAAGGATGCTGAAATTAGCAGGTTAAGGGGGCGACTTGAGCGGTATGAGGAGCTTTCTGAGGTACTATCAGGAACGGGAGTGCTTCCACGGTGAAGGACGATAAAGGCCGAGGTCTATTTCGCATAACATCCATGGGTTATGAGACGGAAGATGCCTATGTCCTGGGTGCAGTTGCAGTTGACGGTCATGGTGACCGTGTTTCGGCTCGTAAATACTACCGCATTAAAATTCAGGATACCGCCATGCCTGTTGAGCCTGCTATCGGTCAAATCTGGAAGGTGAGTGCTAAGGAAACCACGACTACTGAAGTGGTTCGAGGAGGTGCTGAGCTTCTTGATATTTTCATAAAGGCCAAGAGTGTTCGCCTCATTATCCCTGAAACCGAAAACCTTTTTACTAACTTTGTTTCAAAGGAACCACACTTTGTAGGCATAGGGGAGACGCTCGCTCGGAAGCTGTGGATTAAGTATCAAGCAGGCGTGTATGAGCACTTAGAAAACAAGGATGTTGAAAAGCTTACGTTTGTTCGAGGGATTACTGAGGTTGCTGCGGAGACCCTGATTTCTGGGTGGGAGCGATACGAAAACCTCAAGCAAATTGCATGGTTCGACAAGCACCAAATTCCTTCGGGGGTTGCACGAAATATTATTAAGTACCATAAGGCAAATGCGATTTACGCCATAGAGGAAGATCCCTACAGGCTAATTAGTTTTGGACTTAAGTTTCATCAGGCTGATCAGCTTGCACAAGAGTATTTCGGTTTAGCTCCTGATGATTACGTTCGGCTCCGAGGAGCTGTTGAGCAGGCTTTACTAGTAAGGATGCATGAAGGGCATACAGTGTCCAAGAATGAAAATCTGATGCCTCATGTGGAGTCACTACTCGGCACTAGGGAGTTGGCTGCTCAAGCACTTATGGCAGGCTATGAAAATACAGCTTTCATTATGAGTGATAAAGGTTATTACCATAGTATTGGGCAATGGATAATGGAGCAGACTGTAGCAAGGAGGTTTGCAAAATTATCCACAAGAACGATATGGACGCATCATTATGATTTCGCCTTAGATAAAGCCCTAAAAGGGCAGACTTTTCTCCTAACTGACAGGCAGAAAGAGGCTGTTCGGAGTGCGTTGTCCCATGGGCTATCAATTATTGCAGGTGGGGCTGGTACGGGTAAGACCACTGTACTCAATGTCGTTCTTCGGGCATACCAAGCATTAGGGACTGACATTCGAGCAATGGCTCTTAGTGGTCGGGCGGCGAAGAGGATCAATGAGGCAACTGGCTACCCAGCAAGAACTATCACAGGCTTTCTGAAGGAGCTTGAGAGCAATCCATTAGGAGAACGTGCTCTAATCGTTATTGATGAAGCTTCGATGGTTGATTTGGCAACAATGTTTAGTCTGGTAAGCAACACCTCATCACGGGTAAGGTTCTTGTTAGTTGGTGATCCTAAGCAGTTAGCCCCTATTGCCGCAGGACTCGTGCTTCATGAGACGGTGAATATAGTCCCTACAGTGACGTTAGATATTGTAAAACGTCAAAAAGGCAGTACAGGTATTCCTGAGTTCACTGAGAGAATAATTGAGCGGGCTGTACCTGATATTAGCATGTTTAACGACAATATCGTGTTCCATCAGTGTACCTCTGAGGGGCTCAACGATCTTGTGGGCAATCTATATGCTGAGAGTCCTTCTGAGACTCAAATCATCTCAGCCATGTATAGTGGCAATGGCGGTATTGACGCTATTAATAGTCTCTGTCAGCAGCTTTATAACCCTCACGGTACGAGGTTGGAGTTCGTTGTTAATGGTATTCCTAACTACCTGGATATACGTGAAAATGATCCTGTTATCTTCGTTGAGAATAATTGGGAACGTGGAGTCCAGAACGGTACTTTAGGGAGGTTGCTAAATGTTGGTACACCGAAAGTGGAAGTTGATGATGGAGAAGTTAGTCTAGCTGATGTGCTCATCGATACTGGAGAAATGATTCCACTGACTGTTGACCTACTGGATTCACTAAAACTCTCTTACTCCATTTCTTTGCACAAGGCTCAGGGAAGTCAGTTTAAACGGATTATTGTGCCACTGACCGATAGTAAGATGCTCGACAATTCATGGATCTATACAGCTCTGACTAGAGCCGAGGTCAAAATCGAACTAGTTGGAGCTAAGAAAGACTTTGAGGATGCTGTCAATCGATGTAGTGAAGCAGATAAGCGTGATACATACCTCAAACAACTTTTGCTTCAAGAGTTGGAACTGTTGTCAGAGCAAGTCTTGTAAAGCTTTTATAAGCATGGCGCTTGACGGTGTTAAACCAAGCGAGCTTGCGAGACGATTTAATACTGGCAAGTGTCTAGAATTATCCAATTCTTAGCGTTTCTTAATCAGTTTAAGAATTCTTAACTATGTTAGAAGCAAGACTATTGTTCCTTTCAAGCGGTTTACCGCTTGGTTTTGGGCAAAGTGTCTTTGTGTTTAATTTATAGAGGGTTAAGTATGAATAAGCTGGCAAATAGACAGGTGCTCTGTCCTGTCCCACTCCAAACAGTCGAGTTCCAAAGAGAGTTGGATATACGTGCTGCTCAGAATCTTAAAAACTTGTGGTTGCAATACAAGAGAAATAACAAACTGACACAAGAAGAGTTTGCTAACTGTCGTTTAGGATGGAGTCAAGGAAACTTCTCTCAATACCTAAACGGTAAGACTCCGATTGGTCGTAAGTCACTTTTGAAACTCTCTGAAGCGCTAAAGTGTAAGCCATCTGATATTAGAGAGGAATTTAAAGATGGGGATGTTGCTCGGTTTAGGACTGCTACCGAAACCTTATTGCTAATTCTTAGAAGGTATCAGGTTTCACATGAAGATAGTTTGCTCATACGTCAAATTGAGAAGTTGTTAGCGGACGAATAAGTTAGAACATCACGTGACTATGCAAATTAAGCATTTTTTACAAGTAGTTAAGGGCTATATGCAGAGTGTTGATTGGTGTATAGTTGTATAAAATTCCAGCGCGGAGGTGAGCGTGAGTATATACAATGGATTATTAGGTGGCGGAATGTACCAGCGGTCGATAAAACGAAATGTTTTCATATCTTACTATCATGGCGATCAATACGCCGTAAACGAATTTGTTCGGGTGTTTGGTCGTGAGTTAAATGTTTTTACACCGTGCATGTTAGCTGAGGGCCAAAGGTTTACGGACGATATCATTAACAGCACTAACCCTGCATATGTAATGCAACAGATCCGTAATCGATACTTTGGGCATTCAACTGTCACAATAGTTTTGTTAGGAAATTGTACTCATAGCCGTCGTTATGTTGATTGGGAGATTAAAGCTTCTTTGCAGAGAGGAGGTGTTGGAGGGCAACTTCCACACGGTCTGATGGCGATTAATCTATGTAAGATGAACTCAACGAAGTTTATACCACCAAGATTTGCGGCAAACTGGAATCAAGATAATGTTGATTGTTACGCACCTTTTTATCGTTACCCGAACAGCGCTGATGAACTTCGAGGTTGGATCGAAGAAGCATACAGATCTCGAACTGAAAGGTCTCATCTGATATCAAATGCGAGCGAAATGATGAAAAACAACAGTGTTTGTAACGTTTGTGGGGTTACTCATTAATGACTGTTGAATTAGACCCTGGACAAGCAATAAGCGGTACACAAACGTGGGAATTTAATATCTTATCGGTTACAGTTGATGGTCTCAGCACTGCTTTAAACCTAAATCTTCCCCTATCTATCGCTCTAGTTATAGTCGTGTTGGTGGTTTCCTTTTTATTGAGAAAAATATCTCTTAAATTTAAAGGTTTTAGTACTGATGAAATTACAGTAAAAGAACCATTTACGGGTACTGAAGTTAAGATAAAAGCTAACACTGAAGATAAAAAAATAGCTCACAAAATATGGACAGAACTGATAACACGCAAAGCTGCTATTCCATTTCAACGCGATAAAGATGTAATAGTTGAAGTGTACGACAGTTGGCATACATTGTTTCAATGTGTACGCGAGCAAATAAGTGCCATACCTGTTGAAAAGTTACGAGGACGAGAAAAAGTAGATATTGAGCAACTAATAGACATTTCAACCAAGGTGCTGAATGAAGGCTTACGACCTCACCTTACCGAATGGCAAGCAAGATATCGGGCTTGGTACTCTCATGCACAAAACGAAGAGCAAAACAGTGATCTTACTCCACAGGAGTTACAGCGTAAGTATCCCCTATATGATGAGCTTGTATCTGATATAGAGTCTGTGAACTCAAAACTCGCTGTGTTTGCCCATGAACTAAAGAAAATTGTTAGAAGTTAGTTTCTAAAATCTTGTTTGAAACTAGTACCAATAAGGAGCCTCTTTTGCAGTTTATTCATAACGATTTAGGAACTAGGAGCCGAGGTGAAATCGTTGAAGTCACCTTAACTGCCGCCGCCAACGTGCGATTGATGGATAACAGTAACTTCAACTCTTATAAGAATGGGAGAAGGCATCGATATGTCGGAGGATTAGCAAAACGAAGCCCAATTAGATTAACGATTCCCAATTCTGGTCGCTGGCATGTCGCTATAGACATGCAGGGTTTAAGAGGTAGCACTCGTGCAGGTGTTAGAGTGTTACCTTCAGCTTTGCCTGATTATCTAGAACGTCCTTTGACTGATGTCCCTAGTTTAGTTCGTGACAATATTCCTCCATCCGTTGAATCTGGCGGTGTAACACACGATGTTTTTATCTCACATGCCTCAGAAGACAAAGACGAGTTTGTGAGACCGCTTGCGAATGCCCTTATATCGAAAGGCTTAGATGTTTGGTTCGATGAAATGACATTGAGAATCGGTGATAGTTTAAGACAAAAAATTGATAAAGGGCTCGCAAACAGTAGAGTAGGTCTTGTCGTTTTATCGGAGTCTTTCATTAAAAAGGGCTGGACTAATTATGAGCTTGACGGGATGGTTTCTAGGAACGTCAACGGAGAGCAAATACTATTGCCTATTTGGCATAATATTACTAAGCAACAGGTGATCGATTTTAGTCCGTCACTAGCCGACAAAGTTGCTAGAAGTACGGCGACTCATACAATCGATGAGATAGCAGTGGAGATTTCGGATTTGCTTCAATCTAGTGACTACAAATAGCATTTATATTTACATATTGTTTCTTGGCTTGATTGTGATTGAATTCTTGAACTACGATCAACGTGGTACTTTACAGATTAATTGGTAATCCAATAGTGCGATGATGTTAAACTAATAGCTTGTATTATGGACTTGTCTGACTATCTTTTTGTAAAGTTTTGCATCTTGAAAGAAGAAACTTTACGAAATTCGTTACATTTTACTGTTAGGTTTTCAGTAAGGTGTATATATGACAAGGGGTTGGGGTGGTCGGTCAGTCACCAAGGTCACCACAACCATTCTAATCAGTGCTGAATATCAAGTCAAATTAAGTTCTATTTGATTATTGCATAGAAAAGCCGCGATGAATTCGCGGTTTTTTTTGTTTCTTAGAGACAACGCATTGCTTGTTGCTTAACGGGTTATAGTAAATTTGATATAACAAACAGTTAACGCGATAGCTTATTTTATATAATGTACGCATGAATCTCTCTTGTTGCATCAACGAGTTGAGTTCGGACGACAAACGTTAATGACATCATCGGTTCAAAAAGGACTTTAGTACCTATGAGGCAAACTCCCACCCTCAAACTGAGCACTCGCTTAGTGGCTTTTGTGACAGTAATTGTCATGAGTGCCGTATTTATTCTGTTTGTTGGCGGAACACTATCCATTAAAAGGATGGGCCAAGAGTACCTCAATCACCACTTGGCTGGCATTGTTCGAGTTATCGATAAAGAATTAGAAGACCCCGATGCAGCCTATATGATGCAGCGTTGGATGCCTAAGATGCTGCAAGCCAGTAATATCATTGAGATGCAGCTGACCTCTTCAGCTGGTGTGGTATACCGATACAAAAACACCTCTCCAACTATAGATCGCACCATTGTGTATCGAGAAGGTTTTGATTTAGAGCGTAATGATGGCTATCGCGTCGAATTTACCGCGCTGCCCCCTTATTTGGATGTTCGTTATTCCATTGAAGCCATGTGGTCGGTCACCTTAGCTTTTGGGTTGATTGTCTTTTGCCTAATGCAAGGGGTGAAGTGGCTTCGTAAACAGCTAGTTGGCTCTGAGTTATTGGAAGAACGAGGCCGGATGATCTTAGGTGGTCGCGTAGAGCAGTTTGCTAAAGGAGATGAAAGAGAATGGCCTTATACCGCTAGTGAGGCTTTAGACATTCTAATCGAAGAATTGCAAGATGCTCGCCAAGAGCGCAGTCGATTCGACACCTTTATTCGCACGCAAACCTTCCTTGATCCATTGACCGGCAGTGCAAATCGAATGCTATTTGATAGCAAACTAGAATCTGCGATACATGAAAGCGGCGCTCAGGGCGGTGTTATGCTATTTCGAATCGAAGACTGGGATCAAGTACAGGAGGTTCAAGGTAAATCAACGTCAGATGACTTCCTCGTGGAAGTTGGTGAAGTGATTTCCAACGCGGTTCAGAAATATCCTGATGTGATTTTCTCCCGTTACTATGACGCCGATTTTGCCGTATTTATTCCGCATCAAAGCAGCAAAGATGTTGCTAACCTAGCAAACCAATGTATTCGTCAGCTTGAAAAGATCACGCCGCCAACGCCTCTTGATGAAGAGAACTGGTGTCACATTGGCGTCAGTATGTATTCCGAAGGTGAACGCCAAGGGCGCATCATGGAAGAAGCAGAAACGGCGCTGAAAAGTGCTCAACTGCAAAAGGTGAATAACTGGAGCCGATTTAGCAAGCAAGTCCAAAAATTCGATGAGCGTGGCAGTGTGCGTTGGCGTACATTGTTTGATAAAGCGCTTCTGCCTGAGAATCTACTTATTTTTTCGCAGCCCTGTTATTTGTACGAAAAAGGGAAGGAGCTCGACGTACTTCACAAAGAATTGTTTGCACGAATTGAAGATCCGGAACGAGGTATTGTTAAAGCGTCACGATTCCATTCCGCTTTACTTCAAGTAGGTTACGAGTCCAATTTTGATCGTGCTGTGCTCAATAAAGTGTTACGAAACATTAAGAAAAGTCCGGCTATTCTACCGATTTCTATCAATCTTTATGTCGTGCCATTTGCCAACAAAGGTTATTTTAAGTGGTTTCGTGATGAGTTGTTGCAGTTACCTATCGCGGTACGCTCACAACTGAGCTTTGAATTTTCCGAAGCAAGACTAGTTCAACATCTGGACTATATTCGTCCAGTTGTTAGAATGCTGTCCGGTTTAGGGTGCACGGTAATCGTAGGTCAGGCTGGTCGTTCGATTGTGAGTACTCATTACATCAAAGATCTGAAAGTAGATTATCTTAAGTTGCATCGCAGCTTAATTAAGAAAATTGATCAACGGGATGAAAACCAATTGTTTGTTCGCAGCATGGTTGGTGCTTGTGGGGACTCCAAAACACAAGTTATTGCCGTAGGCGTGGAAAATAAAAAAGAGTGGCATACGCTGCTTGATCTTGGTGTTAGCGGTGGTCAAGGACGTTATTTTGCAGCTGAAACACAACTCATGCCAGATCCTAAGCCAAAAGCGGCAATGATAAAGCCTGGACGAAGAAATCGTTGGAAAAGAACCTAACGCGGAAATGTTATGACGTTTAAAAACATCGTTGCTCGATTTAGGTCGAAACAAGCGAATACTTCCCCAATGGTAGTTATTATGCAGTCGGACGGCGTCTTTTTGTCAGAGAAAGGACAGCTTAAGGTTAGTAACTGTGATATTACTGCCAACAATTGGCAAAAGGCGCTTGAGCAACTGCTGCAGCCCAAAGCAACCAAGGGCCAAGGCGTCAATGTTGTCATTGGTAGCGACCTTTATCATACCTATCAAATAGACACGCCAAGAATACCAAAATCTGAATGGCCTCAAGCTCTGCCTTTTTTATTAAAGGATGTTATCAGTGAGCGAGTGACTGAGATTGTTGCCGATGGTCTAGAGCTGCCAAGCTTGAATAAAACAACTGCCTATGTGATTCAGAAATCCTGGCTGTTACAGCTTCGTGGTGTATTAGAAAACTTAGGATTGGAACTGTCTCAAGTTATTCCAGAAGAGCTATTTTGGGCAAGAGCTCAAAAAGAGAGTCACAGCGCTGTTTTACTGCAAAGAAGTCGTTTTCATCATTATCGAGTGAGTGCTTTTGTTGAACAATTGCCGATTTTCCATCGAACTATTCGTAGTGTTTCTGGCCCTGTTATTCAAGGTGAAACCATTGGGCTTGATGTCGACAGCTTAGCGCTTGAGTTGCAAAGGTCTCTTGATTATCTGTCATCACAATTAAAAACAGGTGGCGTACATGCGTTGCAAGTTTGCTGTGATGAAGAATCGGAAAACCAACTGGCTGAAGTACTCACTGCACGATTGAATGTCAAAGTGAAGCCGCTCGTTTCCGAGCGTACGGGGTGGTCTGGAGCGTTATTAGCTCAAATTGCTAGTGAGCAGTTGGAAGGGCCAGCAGTTAACCTGTATCCATCGTATTTAAAGCCTAAACAAGAACATTTCACCTTAACTAGAGTTGCGTCTGTAATGGCTCTGACAGTAACAGCTGCTGTTGCGGTGTATGGGTATATTTCAGTTTCAACAGTTCAATTAGAAAGCGAGCTAGCACAATCGGAGTCTCGCGCAGACTCATTACACGATGAATTAAGCCAGCAAAAAGCGGCGTTGGAGTCACATCGACCTTCTCCGGTTAAAGTTGCCGCCGTAGAGCGCTTAAAGCAGGAGATCGCCGCGAAAAAAGACGCGTTGGATGCGGTAGATGACTATGACAAAGAGCAGCAAGTTGGCTATTCAAGCGTGATGAACTCGCTTGCGACGTTGGGAAGAAACGACATTTCAATTCAACATATTTACCTTGATAAAAGCAATATTGATATTTCTGGATTAGCACGAAACGCCAGTGTGATTCCAAACTGGGTTGGGCAATTCAAGCAAGAGCAAAGTCTGGTTGGAAGAACCTTTAAGACCTTGAAAATTGGTCGTAATACTAATGATGTCGTGACATTTGAATTGCGTACCAGTCCAGAAAATCGATCTCTAGATACTGTGGTAAATGCGGGTGAAAAAGTGGATGCGACACAAGTATTGGAGGCTCAGCAGTGAAGGACTATTGGCTGAAGTTAGATCAGAAGTTCCTCGCCTTAAGTACAAGAGAAAAATCGTTACTCTCAATCTGTGCTTTCGTCATTGTGGCTATGATGCTTTATCTGCTGTTGCTAGAGCCTAGTTTATTGCAAAAGAGCCGTTTGGAACGACAACTTCAACAAGTTTCCAGTGAAAACATGGAACTAGAAGGGCAGCTTTCAGTATTGAGCAGCCAGCTTAAACAAGATCCAGACAAAGACATTAATCTTGAGTTCAATCAGTTAATTGATGAGAGCCAAGCGTTATCAGAACAGCTCTCTGGATTGGTGGATAATCTTATCTCACCGGTCCAAATGACTAACGTGCTTGAATTGGTGTTAAGCAAGAGCCAAGGCTTGAAACTTGTCGCTCTTGAGTCGCTACCACCAGAGCCTATTACTGGCACTGATGGAGCAAGTGAGTACTCCGGTTACTTCGTTCATCCGGTTAAGATTGAATTGACGGGTAACTATTTTGCTATCGCCAAATATCTGTCTGAGTTGGAGCAAATGCCGGTTAAATATTATTGGCGTAGCTTTAAATATGATGTGGAAAAACATCCCAAAGCTCGCTTGATTTTAGAAGTGTACACACTGGGCACTCGCAAGGAGTTTATTGGTGGTTAGAGCAATATTTATCGCCTTATTGAGTGTTTCCATGTCTTCGTGGGCGACCCAAGATCCCACTGCACCTTTAGGGTGGGCGCAGCCAACACAAGTACAAACGAAACCGAAGAAAAAAGTGGTGTACCGATTGCCGAAATTGCAAAGCATTGTTTGCGAACAGGCAATGCCGTGTTCAGCCGTGATGAATGACAAAGTGGTTGAAAAAGGTGATGTCATTAACGGTTACAAAGTCGTCAATATCAACAGTGAAAATCTCCTCCTTCAGCGCGCAGGCAAGCAGTGGAAACTTGGCTTATTTGCGATGGACGTAAAAAACTAAGGCTATAAGAATATGATGCGTAAGGTAGTAGTCGGTATATGTATCGCAGCATTGGTGGGATGTTCAATGGGACATCGAGATCCGGTTGAAATAAAGCAAAGTCTCAATGAATCGGTAAACAATGCGAATAACAAGAGCCTAGATGAGTTGCCCCCAACGGTGGAAGCCGACCTAATGCCTGAGCTAGACACTCAGGCAGGCTCACATTCGAGCCGAACGCTGAAGCGTTTCCGAGTGCAAGCCAATGGTGTTGAAGCCAAAGCATTTTTCACCAGTTTGGTAAAAGGAACTGAGTACAGCGTGTCTATTCACCCGAGTGTATCGGGTAAAATTACTGCTAACTTGAGTGATGTGACGTTAGATGAAGTGCTGGATAACGTTAGTGATATGTATGGTTATGACATTGAGAAAAAAGGTCGAATCATCCAAGTGTATCCAGCGGGCTTACGCACAGTTTCTATTCCAGTGGATTACTTGCAGTTCAAACGTTCAGGTCGCTCATTAACCTCGATCACGACTGGAACCATCTCCAGCAGAGATTCGAGCAATAACAACAATAGCAGTAATTCAAACAATAACTCGAACTCGAACAGCTCAAGTTCGAGCTCGTCCAGTTCATCGAACTCAAATAACGTTAATGGTGGCAATAGCAACAATAATGAGCAAGGTGGTACCCGCATTGAAACCACTAGTGAAAGTGATTTCTGGCCTGCGCTTGAGCAAGCAGTGAGTAAGTTGATAGGTACTGGTGACGGCCGCAGTGTAGTGGTTACCCCTCAAGCCAGTTTACTTACGTTACGCGCTTATCCCGATGAAATTCGTCAGGTTAGAGAATTTTTAGATATGTCGCAGCAGCGACTTCATCGTCAAGTGATTCTGGAAGCAAAGATTCTAGAAGTAACGCTGAGCGACGGTTATCAACAAGGCATTAGCTGGAGCAATATTGGTGCGGCAATTGGTAGTGGTGGTGTATCTATCTCCCGACCAGCACAAAACCCAGTACCACCTTTAAATCAGATTGGCACCCTGTTAGGTGGGCAAACTAACGTGACCATTACGGACGGACACTTTGAAGCCGTATTGAGCTTTATGGCGACGCAAGGCGATCTCAATGTCCTTTCTAGTCCTCGAATCACCGCCGCCAACAACCAAAAATCGGTTATCAAAGTGGGTACCGATGAGTACTTCGTTACTGATATCTCAACGGTAATTGGTTCTGGTGAAAATGCCAACGTAGCGCCTCAAGTTGAATTAACCCCCTTCTTCTCGGGTATTTCTTTGGACGTGACGCCGCAAATTGATGAAAAAGGTAATGTTCTGCTGCATGTTCATCCTGCGGTTATTGAAGTTCAAGAAGAGAAAAAAGAGATAGAAGTGTTAGGGGATTCTATCATTGTGCCGCTAGCGAAAAGCTCTATTCGTGAATCAGATTCTGTTATCCGTGCAGCTGACGGCGACGTTGTGGTGATTGGTGGCCTGATGAAATCAGCAACTACTGAAATGGTCTCTAAAGTGCCATATCTTGGGGATATCCCTGCACTGGGGCACTTGTTTAGAAATACGCAAAACGTGACAGAGAAGACGGAGTTGGTCATCTTGCTACGTCCGACTGTTGTTGGCGTGAATACATGGCAGAAAGAAGTTGAGCGTTCTCGTGACTTACTTAACGAGTGGTTCCCTGAAGATTAAAAGGCTTGACGTTTGAGTTGAAGCGATTGGAACGATAAACGGTGTACTTAGACTATTTCGGATTTGAGCAATACCCATTTGCGCTGACGCCCAATACTGCGCTGTTTTTTGGTCTGTCGCCGCATTATGAGGCGATACAGACTGTGACGGCGGGCGTGGCACTTGGTGAAGGAGTCCTCAAAGTCACGGGCGAAGTAGGTACTGGAAAAACCTTAGTCTGCCGAATGTTAATCAAACAGCTCGAGGCTGATTACAGCTTAGTTTATCTGCCCAATCCGGTGTTGTCCGGTGCTGAGTTAAGAATTGCTATTGCTAAAGAACTTGGCATAGAGCAATGCCAGCAACATACGTTGCTCGAAGATATTCAGAAAAAACTTATCGAAGCCAAACAGTCCAAGCGACCAGTAGTAGCTTTGATTGATGAAGCTCAGGCCTTATCTGATGAAGCACTAGAGACGCTTCGTTTATTAGGAAATCTAGAAACCGAAGACAGCAAATTGATGCACTTAGTGCTGTTTGGGCAGCCCGAATTGGATACGCGACTTGAACAGCATCACCTAAGGCAATTTAGACAGCGAATCACCTTCAGTGCCACATTGCGTGCTATGGCAAAAGCTGAGTGTTTTGCTTATGTCCAGCAGAGAACGATGAGCGCTGGACGTGAAGAACATCTGTTCAGTCATCATCAACTCGCTGCCATATGGCGAGCAAGTAAAGGCGTTCCAAGATTAGTGCACCAAATTTGCCATAAAACACTGTTGTTAGCGTTTGGTGACAACAGCCAGCAGGTATTAAACCGCCACTTGTATCTGGCGATAAAAGATACTTTTGATGCCACCAAGCCGATATTCAAATACCCAGTACTCTGGGGATGGAAATAACTATGAGTGCGATTAATAAAGCCTTATCAAATCTGAGTAGTAAACCCAATAATTCTCATGTGAATATTGAGCAAGCTGTAATACCCAAAGTGAGAAATACCTCTCCCATTGTGTGGATTGGGGTTGGAATCTTAGTCAGTTTAGCGATGGGAAGCTGGGCGTTTTCTACAGCAAATATGCCACCTTCTATGAGTGTGCCTCAAGAAGGTGCACGCTCTTTAGCGCCGCCTCGTACCCAATTAAACTCACCGACAGCGAATTTAGGCTCCGCTTCTTCTAATGTGTTTGACTTACCAAAGGCAAAGCTGACTGATGTTCAACGTGTATCGTTAGTCAAAGACCAGTCAAAAGCCGTCACTACGATGGCAGATATGCACGTATTGCCGTCCTCTGCTGAACCTATTTTGTTAGCCCAACTATCTCCAAATAAAGTTGAGCCTCAAGCCAACGGTGGAGAGATGGTGGTTGAGCAAGTAGAACTCAGCTCGGAACAGTTAGCGGAAAAGGCCATTCAACGTGCCAAGAAATCGATTGATGCCAATGATATTAATGGTGCACTTGAGAATTATACCGCTGCACTTAGATACGCACCGGAAAACGAGCAAGTGAGACAGCGATTGTCGGCGCTCTACTACGGTAAAGGTCAGACCCGAAAATCGTATGAACTTTTGCAAGAAGGGATTAATCGTAACCCGTCTGGTGAAAGGTTACGTTTGGCGTTAACGAAATTACTTATCAAAGAGAATCAACAGGAGGCAGCCCTCACGCCATTGGTTTATCTGCCTGAGTATCCATCGACTGAATACTTATCACTAAGAGCCGGTCTCGCGCAGCGAAATAAACAAGCCGATTTGGCCTATCAAAGCTATGAGTTGCTTACCCAACAAGACGGTGAAAATGCTCGTTGGTGGATGGGGCTTGCTATTCAGCAGGAGCGTAAAATGGAGTTTTCACTAGCTAAAAACTCTTATGAAAACGCGCTCGAAAAGATAGGTGTTTCAAGCCAGTCGAAAGCATTTATTCACGACAGACTTAAGGTCATAGAAAGCCTCGAAGGAAGTAATGATGCAAATTAAACTTCGTAAACGTCTCGGTGATTTACTGGTTGAAGAAGGCATTATCAATGAACAGCAGCTACAGCAGGCTTTGTCTATTCAGCGTAATACAGGCCGAAAGCTTGGTGCAACACTAATAGAGCTGGCTGCCCTGTCCGAACAGCAGATGCTAACGTTTTTGTCGCAGCAATTAGCTTTACCATTGATCGATTTAAGTCGGGCACAAGTTGATGTGGATGCGGTTCAGCTTCTTCCTGAAGTTCATGCAAGACGCTTGCGAGCACTTGTGATTGGTCGTCGAGACGATACATTGCGAGTCGCGATGAGCGATCCTGCGGATCTTTTTGTTCAGGAATCGTTGTTAAACCAACTTGGTCAATACGCTATCGAGTTTGTTATTGCCCCCGAAAAGCAATTGCTTGACGGTTTTGACCGCTACTATCGCCGTACCAAAGAAATCGCTTCATTTGCCGAGCAGCTTCATGCTGAGCATCAGTCGACGGATGTTTTTGACTTCAATATTGAAGAAGATGAAAGCGAAGAGGTGACGGTGGTTAAGCTGATTAACTCTTTGTTTGAAGACGCCATTCAAGTAGGTGCTTCTGATATTCATATTGAACCAGATGCCGACGTGTTGCGTCTTAGACAGCGTATTGATGGCGTGTTACATGAGACGTTATTAAATGAAGTGAATGTTGCGCCAGCAATGGTACTGCGATTGAAGCTTATGGCAAATTTGGACATTTCGGAAAAGCGTCTACCTCAAGATGGCCGATTTAATATTAGAGCCAAAGGACAATCGGTTGATATTCGTATGTCGACTATGCCTGTTGAACATGGAGAATCTGTGGTCATGCGTCTGCTCAACCAATCAACAGGTGTCAGAAGGCTTGAAGAGTCGGGGATTCCAAATGATCTGCTGATTAAATTGCGAAAGCAGTTGCGTCGCCCTCACGGAATGATCTTGGTCACTGGACCAACGGGGTCCGGAAAAACCACGACTTTATATGGTGCGCTGACTGAGTTAAATAGTCCTGGAAAAAAGATCATTACTGCAGAAGATCCGGTTGAATATCGTTTGCCTCGAGTCAATCAGGTTCAAGTAAACCCAAAAATTAATTTGGACTTTTCATCGATCCTGAGAACTTTCCTACGCCAAGATCCTGATATTATTCTCGTCGGCGAAATGCGTGACCAAGAAACCGTGGAAATTGGTTTGCGTGCTGCATTAACCGGGCACTTGGTTCTTACAACTTTGCATACCAATGATTCTGTCGACAGTGCGTTACGAATGATGGATATGGGGGCTCCTGGGTACTTAGTTGCTAGTGCCGTAAGAGCGGTCATTGCCCAACGTTTGGTGAGAAGAATTTGCCCCGATTGCAAACGTGAGCATCCAGCGGATGAGCATGTAAAGCAATGGCTGATGACTCGCTTCCCTAATCAAACAGAGATGATCTTCTATAAAGGGCAGGGGTGTCAAAACTGTAATCTAACCGGCTATAGAGGACGGATAGGCGTATTTGAAATGCTGGAACTCGACCAAGGAATGATGGACGCCTTACGGGCGAATGATGCTGTACTGTTCTCACAGCGAGCTAGAGCCTCGAAAGAATATAAACCCTTGCTCGCGTCCGCAATGGAACTCGCAATTCAAGGAACCGTCAGCCTAGATGAAGTGATGGCACTGGGTGAAGGGGATGCTTCCGGTAGCATCGAACCTATTTACATTTAGTTTAATGGTTTATAGCTAGAGATAAGACAATGCCAACCTATCGTTATAAAGGGCGCAATCTTGATGGTTCAGAGATTTCTGGTCATCTAGAGTCTGCCAGTGAAGAAACCGCGGCGGAGATTTTGATCTCTCGTGGGGTGATTCCAACGTCGATCTCACAAGGTGGGAAGTCAACGTCATTTAGCGACAGCCTAAGTGCATTGATAGCGCCGGCGGTACCTTTAGAAGTGCTGGTTATTTTCTGTCGTCAGTTGTTCAGTTTAACGAAAGCCGGTGTGCCATTGTTACGCTCCATGAAGGGCCTGACGCAAAACTGCACCAACAAGCAGCTGAAATACGCATTGGAAGAAGTCGTTAATGAACTAACTAATGGGCGTAACTTATCTAGTTGTATGCAGCTTCACCCTCGCGTGTTTAGTCCACTTTTTGTTTCTATGATTGCTGTGGGTGAAAATACGGGACGTTTAGACCAAGCATTAGAGCAACTGGCTGCCTATTATGAGCAAGAAGTCGAAACTCGTAAGCGTATTAAGGCGGCAATGCGCTATCCAACCTTTGTGTTGACCTTTATCGTTGCCGCGTTGTTTGTACTGAATATCAAAGTTATCCCTCAGTTTGCTGATATGTTTGCCAGGTTTGGCGTCGATCTTCCTCTTCCCACTCGTATTCTGATTACTACCTCGAACTTCTTCGTCGGTTATTGGCCGCTGTTATTGGGTGCGATGGCTGGCAGTTTGTTTGCGTTTCGTGCTTGGCTTGCTACGGCCGCGGGTAGGGAAAAGTGGGATCATATTAAGTTGAGGCTGCCTATTGTCGGCGGCATTGTAAATCGTGCTCAACTTTCACGTTTCTCAAGAACATTTGCTCTTATGCTTCGTGCTGGCGTGCCTTTGAATCAGTCATTGGCGTTATCGGCTGAAGCAATAGACAATAAGTACTTGGAAAACCGCATTATGGAAATGAAGGCGGCTATTGAGGCCGGAAGCACGGTGTCTTCAACTGCTATTAATGCCAATATTTTCACGCCGCTTGTTATTCAGATGATCTCTGTCGGAGAGGAAACGGGTCGTATTGATGAGCTTCTGTTAGAAGTTTCGGATTTTTACGATCGAGAAGTTGATTATGATCTGAAGACCCTAACCGCCAGAATTGAGCCGATTTTGCTCACTGTGGTTGCTGGAATGGTATTAATACTGGCTCTTGGCATTTTCCTGCCTATGTGGGGCATGCTCGATGCCATGAAAGGAATGTAACGAGCGATGGCTATCAAGAGTGTCTTTTTCCAAAGAGATGCGCTGCGTTGGCTAATTTGGAGTTGTGTGATTCTAGTACTTGTAGGGTTTTTCTTATCTACGGTGAATCGTAATCAAGAAAAAATCACCCGTACTCAAGCGGTAGTGATCGGCAAAGTTATGCAACAGCGCATTAATGAATTGCATCAAGCTTGGTTAATAGAGAAACAACCAAATTATCTACAAGTTGATAATACCGTCGTAAAATTTGACCAAACCGGTTGGATTACCCTATCAAATAATGAAAATAGAAACTGTAAATACTTGTTATCAATACTTTACAACGACGCGGATTCTATAAAACACAATCTATTTATAAAATCAGAGCGAATTGATAAAAAAAACTATAGTTGTGTATACGGTATAAATACTGATATTGAAATTAAAGCAATTAAAATTAATAGCTTGCATATGGAAGTCATTTTTTTGACTTGAGTAAAAAAATTGACGTTAATGCTTTGTAATCATTATTCAACTAGTTATAATTTGGGCAGAAAATCACACTTTTGATATAAATGGATCAAATAATGAAAAAAGCTCAAGGTTTTACACTAGTCGAGTTAGTCGTGGTTATTGTGGTATTAGGCCTACTTGCAGTAGCGGCTCTACCACGATTTGTTGATGTAACAGAAAGTGCAAAAGAATCTAGCGTTGAAGCGGTTGCTGGTGGTTTTGCAACTGGTGTGTTATCAGCTCGCGCGCAATGGGAAGCTAATGGCCGAACTAAGTCAGGTGTAAATAACTACGTTGATTACGATGGCACTCGTTTCTGGTTGACTCGCTCGGAAGATGGCACAACAGGCTTCCGTGATGGTTACCCTAGTAATACTAACGCTAACAATAGCAACAACGTAAATGTCGAAGCGTGCGTATTCCTTATGGAGAACTTACTGCAAAACTCTCCAGCGGTTGAGCAGTATACAAACAGTCCTTCAAAAGGCACTAAGTACTTAGCGCAGGCAGTGAGCAGCACTAAATGTCGCTATACACAAAACGAAAGTAACCGTCATTACTTCGAGTACGATATTCGTACCGGTAAAGTTACTGTTGAACTTAAATAAGTTGTAGGAATATAAAAATGAAAAGACAAAGTGGTTTCACGCTAATTGAAATGGTCGTGGTGATCGTTATTTTGGGTATTCTTGCAGTAACTGCAGCACCTCGTTTTTTAAATCTACAAGGTGATGCTCGTGAATCATCTCTCAATGGTTTAAAAGGTGCGATTTCAGGTGCAAATGGCATTGTTTACGGCAAAGCTGCAGTAGAAGGTGTTGAACAGCAAGCAACGGCTACCATTAATGCGGGTACTAATGAAGCAGTAACGGTTGCATTTGGTTACCCAACTGCTGATGCTGCTGGCCTTGTAAGTGCAGTAGATGGCTTGCAACAAGATTGGATGTTTGCGACTCGTCGTGACGCGCTAATTGCTACCTTTGATGATGGTTCAAATGCTAACTTCCGTACGATTCGTCAATCTAACTGTTTTGTAAGATACGACGAATCAACTCAAGCGGGTACAGCACCTAGAGTAACCGTTGAAGCGTCAGGTTGTTAATTAGCCAAGACGCAAAAAGGTCAGCTCCGGCTGGCCTTTTTTGTGTTGTGATAGGTATTCTGATTTTTAACGATTTCTAATGATAGATAGGTGAGTTAGTACTGTCCTTTTGTATACTATTTATCAATCATTTTCGCAGGTACTACTATGTTAATCCCACAACGTAAGTTATCAGGGTTTACGCTAATCGAACTGATCGTGGTGATCGTTTTAGTTTCGATTGTGTCGGTAGTGGCTGCGAGTCGATTTTTAAACCGTTCGGGCTTTTCTGTCATTGCAGCACAAGAACAAGCTATTGCGATTACTCAGCAAATACAGCTCGGGCGAATGCAATCCAATATTAGCGATATCGGTGAGCTCAATAGCCGCTACCAACTGGCGATTAAAGATGGTTGTTTTGGCTCTCGGTACAGTTGCACTCTTGCGAACCCTGAAGAGCAATCGGACTATTTAGCGTTGGATAACATTCAGGTCTCTGCTCCCACTAGCTTGTTGAATTTTGACTTACTTGGTCGTCCAGTATGTGAATCTTGTACTTACCCCATTACGATTCAATTC
The DNA here is from genome assembly GCF_021568915.1 of Vibrio sp. McD22-P3. NCBI lineage: Bacteria > Pseudomonadati > Pseudomonadota > Gammaproteobacteria > Vibrionales > Vibrionaceae > Vibrio > Vibrio sp. McD22-P3. Next base: position 348,661 of record NZ_JAKGTN010000001.1, on the reverse strand, counting down.
ACTCAATTTAGTGAATCGGCATCCATTTGTATTAATTCAGAAGGTTTTGTCGATGCGTGCTAGAAAAATGAGTCAAGGGATGACGCTGATCGAAAGCGTACTTGCCATAGTGATCTTGGCTATCGCTTTGATTACATTGACGAGCTTCTTATTCCCTAGTGTGCAGAAAAGCGCTTTACCGCACTACCAAGTACGAGCAGCTTCATTAGGACAAGCGGTGTTGAACCAGATATTAGCTGTGAGTTTTGATGAGCAGAGCGATCGTAACGGTAGCCTATGGCGTTGCGATGAACTTGATAAGCAATGCACATCACCCGCTTCATTAGGTCCGGACAAGAACGAGCAGCCCGCCTTCTATAATGATGTCGATGACTATATAGGCTGCTGGTACGGTGCCAACGCCCAGCAGCAGTGCCTGCAAGGCTTATCTATTACAAGACTTCTCGGTGGTGATGAGCAAGACGACTACCGCAATTTTGTCGTTAATATTCTGGTTAGCTACGACTACGATAACGCACTCGGTGGTCAAGTAACTCCGCATCAAACAAGCTCGTTCAAAAAGATCATTGTCCGTGTGTCAGCGAGTAATTTCACCGAATATGAGTTTGTTGCGTATAAGGGGAATTACTAATGTCATTCTCCGTTAAGCAATCAGGCGGTTTTACCTTACTAGAAATGATCATCACCATGGTGGTGGTTGGAATTCTGTTTTTAGGAATTGCTGGTTTTGTCGAGTTTGGTGCCCGTGGTTATGTGGATTCAGTAGCGCGCACTAAAATCCAGAACCAAGCACAGCTTGTTATTGAGAAAATGTCCCGTGAGCTTAGGCACGCCGTCCCCAACAGCATTCAAACCTCTTTGAACGGTCAATGTGTCTCATTTTATCCAATAACCTTTTCCGGCTTTTATCATTTGGATGAGAAGTTAGGAAAAACTGAGTTTGTGGTGGGTAACATTAACCAATATCCCCATAAATTTGCCAATACCGAAAGGTTGATCATTAATCCAAGTCGACAGCAAGATCTTGAAGGTCGTCGAGCGATAAGTTTGGCAGGGGTCAGCTCTGTGGTCGAAGCACAATATTTTACGTTAAATCAACTACCAGAACAGAACTCGGTTGGGCAGCGTTTGTATATCTACAATTCAGCAAACAAGGTCGATTATTGCATTACCACGTCTGGTCAGATAGAGCGAAACGGTATTCGTGTTGCCACCAATATCGAACCAGTAAAAAGCAGTTTTACTCACCTGGAAGCGTCACTACTTCGCTCAGCTTTAGTTCGTCTAAATCTAGTATTTAATCAAGCGGGAGAAGCGTCTAACTTCCAACATGATGTACAGGTGCTTAATGTCCCCTAGAAAACGTTCACAGCAAGGGAGTGTCTACATCGTTGCCATTTTTGTTGTGGTGGTAATGGGTATGTTGGCAATGAATCTCAATAGAATTCAATGGTCAAGTAACGAGGCGCTATCACGTGAGTTGATTGGTACCAAAGCTTGGTTTTTGGCGAACTCTGGTGTTGAGTGGGCGTTGACGCAGCTCTATCCATTAAATGAATCGAGTCTAACAGAAGAGCTAGAAATCAGATGTAACCAGCTTCAACCATCGTCATCTGTAGCAATGTCTTATTTAATTTCTCAAGTGGGTATAAACTGCCGTAGGCTTTCAGTTCAGTGTGAAACGGTTAATGGTGGCGACCTAGAACTGATTCCAAAACAGCTCAGCTATTTTAAAATTACCAGCACGGCAATATGCGGAGATGGACAAGGGTTTGATATTCAGCGTCAGCAAGAAGCTTGGGTAAAAGGATTCTCTGAATGAAGCAATTGATCGTTCTATTTATTAGCTTGTTCGTCGTAGCAAATAGTTATGCAATAGGATATTGCGACTACTTTCCAGAATCAGTTCAAACTAACTATCGCCAAGATGGTTACCCTTACGTCTCTCAAGTGGACTTTTCGGGGCATGACCAGACGCTTATTTTTGATGTGGATGGTTTTAAAATGCCATTCAATTATCTAGCGAACAGTCCAGCTCATAGCGGTACAGCGGCCCACTGTTACTATCCAAATGCTCCAACTGATAGTTGTGCAGTGAACCCAACTAATCATGCGCCCACTTTACCAGTTGATTTACCTGTCTTTCCTACGAACCTTGAACCCTCAAGTTGTAGTGATAAGCACTGCTCATTGCCAAGTGGTAGTAGAGTGCAATCTATAACGATGAGGCAAGGTAAGACTCTTACGTTAGAAGGAGGGGAGATTTGGATTGGCTCGTTGACCTTGGAGCATGCAGCAAAAATCAAAGTGAGTGCGCCAACAATCCTGCACTACCGCCAGTTCTACATAAGTGGTCATTCACATATCAATAAAGATGGCGCAATAACTGATCTTATTTTAATTGGACACGGCTCTAACGCAGCTATCAATCTGACGAATCACAATAAGATCTCTGCTGCCCTATACGTAGATCCATCTAGTTTTCAAAAGGGGTTTAGGGTAAGCGGTGAGCACAACGATCTTAATATGAATATTACGGTCAACCATATGTCGGTCACAGGTAAGAAGAATAGCTTTAATTTACCTAAGTTGTGCGATGACACACCACCTCCACCTGAGTTTAAGCTTGATCTTTGCCCTTATTTCAAAGAAGAAGTGCAGACTACCCTTTATGACACATCTGGATCGCCACAAGGGCTTCTGAATGTGAATAGTGAATATGACAATGATAGAGACGAATGGTTTGATGATTTTGATGTCAACGCTATCGTTTTACCGCGCAATAACACTGGCCTCGCGTTTTCTCGCTTTACTAATAACAGCACTTATGGCGGCTGCTTTTATACGTCTTCATCCATTGGCTTACGTGGCTTTGGTTGGCAAAACTGTCAAGTGGAGCCCACGAAGAGCTTTGAAAACTATCCACCGCAATTGGATGATTTTCCGAGTGGTGACTATTCGAGCGATTTTAAGTGTAAAGACGGCAAAGTATGTCATTTGAAATGGACTAATAATAAGATCAAGAAGTTAGAGGTTAAAGATGACAGTAAGCTTATTATTGACTCTGGCGAGTATTGGGTTAATGAGCATATACATCTGGAAGATGCGGAGATCCAACTGATCAATGGGCCAGTTAAGATCAATTATCGAGGAATAAAAGCAAACGGAGAGCTGTATCCGCCTCACTTCAAAGATGAGCTAAAAATCAATACATTAGGAAACAGTGAAGATTTACTTTTTGTCGGGCATGGCGCGGGCAGTGACATTGAAATAGAGAGTGAAGACTCTGTTATCAAAGCCTATTTTTATGTCCCTCCTGAAGCTGCTACTGTCGGAACGCGAGGTTTCTTAGTCAATGGTGAAGACAACTACATCTTTGGTGGAGTTGCTGCCCCAAATGTGACGCTTGGCGAGCGTGACTATGATGATCGGAAACGACATAAAGACAGAGATGATAACGATATTGAAGGTGAGGGTAATGTGTTGTTTGCGCGTATTCCTGCGCAATGTAAAGCTCCACCACCAAGTCAAGACTACTATTTGGAATTAGAGCCATTAAAAGGTATCGCATTGAGTTGTGAAACCCAACGAGTCACGTTTAATGTGGTAGATAAGTACGGTAAGCCTATTGAAGACTACACCAAAGGCGTCAGAATTACAGTGCCTGCCTCTGCCACAATGCAATTGATAGAAGGGATTCGTATTAGCGAGGGGCTATACAACCCAAGTACTAACGGCCGGGTTATATTTGATGTGAGTAGCCAACATATCGAACAGCTCAGCGTGTCCGGTGAATTGGTGGAGAGTGCGAACAATACGCTTGTGACAGGTAACTACGAGTTTACGGCAAACAAGTTTGAATTTACGCCGCAAGCGTCTAGTTTGATTGCTGGAAAATCGGCAACGCTCGAAGTACGCCCTGTGACCTGTAATGTAACGCGTTCAGGTCTGTCCCAAGTTGTAGCAGCAAAAAACTATTCTGGAGTGCAAAACGTTGATATTACAACGACACGTTATCTAGAACCCAAATCTCCAACAGTACAGGCATCAGTTAAAGTCAAAGCTGCACAGAGTAATGATTTTGTGCCAATTCCAGTGACGGATCTCGCACTAGATTTTTCTCATGGCAGCAGCACCCCTGATGCTGGTCGCAGTGCTCTGATGGATATTCAATACGATGAAGCTGGGCGAGTTTCTTTTGAGTTATCTCAGACGCGTTGTGTCAATGAGAGTGAGCATAACCCTTCAGACCAACAAGGTGCGGACGCCGCGAAGCAATGCGTCACATATAAAGGAGTTCACGAGTTAAAAGTAAGGCCGTGGACGTTCGCGATCTGTGATGCATCAAACTACCAATTAGCATTAGATGGTACTTCATCTCAAGGCAGTGGCTATAAAGCAGCAGGGGAACGCTTTAACCTAGATGCCGTTCCAATTCGATGGCAGAAAAATGGCGCGACTCAAGGTGAAATTCCGATATTGCCATCCTTTTGCCAGTCGCAATTTATCACCAAAAATTACTTCGATAATGATGCGCCTGTCTCCAGTGTTTTACTCACTGCCACTGAGAACACGCCTGCAGTTAGACCTGTCGACGAAAGATTCCCTATTAAAATGGATGGTGAGGACGGGTCAACATTTGTTCGTAGTAATCGAGGTAGTAATGGTGTGTTGCCATTTTACGCTCTCTATTGGGAAGATGTCGGAAGTCTTCTAGTACAGACTCAAAGTCAATCGAACTATTTGGGGATGGTAATCAATCCAAGTAGCCGTAGTATCGGCCGCTTCTATCCTCATCATCTTGCTATGGTCTCCAATCAATGGGGCTATGAGTCAGGGCATTCAGGGTTTGCATATATGGGCCAACCAATAAAACCAAGCTTTGTTGTGGAGGCGCGTAATCTAGAAAAATCACCTACCCCTAACTATGGTTATTTTGCCTCCAATTTGATGGTGACCTTAAATCATGTTGCTGCCAATGAAAGTGGTGATAGTTACTTACCGAGAATAAGTGCGACGGCAACGAGTTGGGATAGTGAAGCTTGGAAGTGCGATTCTACTGACTTGTCATGCAGCACTTCACGAGCTCGACTTGAGGCTAGCTTTGGTGATTATGTTTTCTCTAAACGTTATCAACTGGATGGTGTTACCTCGATAAAAGAACTGCCTGTTAAAGGGCACTTTGGGGTACAGTCTAATTTAGTTGACGGTGTAGATTTTGAAAGCCCTTCTTTAACCGTAAGTGGTACCAACGCGAAAGCGTTCCCAATACAACCCGAGTTTCGTTATGGCCGTATGTTGATAGATAACGTTGGTGGCGATTTGACAACGGACATCAATATCCCTTTGAGAACAGAATATTGGACTGAGACTGGGTTTGTGCTCAATGATGAAGACAGTGGTTCTGTATTCAATGGTAAGCACTACTGCCGGCAGATCTTGTGGTCAGGTCAGCTAGAGACGGATGCAAAGCTGTTTAATAAAGACGGCAATACTATAACCACAGAAGATGCTGCCATCAGCCAAGGTAGCAGCAGCCAACTCTTTGCAAGCAACAATAGGATTCGCGAACAAGTTAATTTGTGGTTAAGGCTTGATCAAAGTGCCCCAATTAAACTGAACCAAAACGATAGTGCTGTTAAGTGTTTTGACAGTAATGCCGGTCGTTCCTGGTTGAGATATAACTGGCGCGGTGTGGGTGATGAAGATCCACATGCTGTAGTGACCTTCGGATCACATAGAGGAAATGATAGAGTCATTTATCGAGGTGAGCCACGCCTTATCGGACAATAAATCCTGTGAATTTTTTGCGTTAAGTAAGGAAACTGTAAGAAAATGCGGGTTTCACCCCATGTTTCTGCTTCAATGCCTTGCTGTGATGGCAAGGCATTGGTACATTTAGTGCAATTTTTGTCTTCTCATTCTTGCAGGACGAGCGAAGAATATGTTTAAAAAACTGCGTGGCATGTTTTCTAACGACCTATCGATAGATCTAGGTACTGCCAACACACTGATTTATGTAAAAGGACAGGGTATCGTCCTTGACGAGCCTTCTGTAGTAGCAATCCGCCAAGATCGTGCGGGTTCAGCCAAAAGCGTTGCGGCGGTAGGCCATGCAGCGAAGCAGATGCTAGGTCGAACGCCTGGTAATATTTCTGCGATTCGTCCAATGAAAGATGGCGTTATTGCTGACTTCTATGTGACCGAAAAAATGCTTCAGCACTTTATCAAACAAGTGCACGACAACAGCGTTCTTAAACCAAGCCCACGTGTTCTAGTTTGTGTCCCTTGCGGTTCAACACAAGTAGAGCGTCGTGCTATCCGTGAGTCTGCACTGGGTGCAGGTGCTCGTGAAGTGTATTTGATCGATGAACCTATGGCTGCTGCTATTGGTGCAGGTCTACGCGTCTCTGAGCCAACAGGTTCTATGGTTGTTGATATCGGTGGTGGTACAACAGAAGTTGCGGTTATCTCACTTAACGGTGTGGTTTACTCTTCTTCAGTACGTATCGGCGGTGACCGATTTGACGAAGCGGTTATCAATTATGTGCGCCGAAACTACGGCAGCTTGATTGGTGAAGCGACTGCTGAGAAGATCAAGCACGAAATCGGTTCTGCGTATCCAGGTGATACGGTTGAAGAGATTGAAGTACGTGGTCGTAACCTTGCAGAAGGTGTGCCTCGTAGCTTTAGCCTAAACTCAAATGAAATTCTAGAAGCGTTGCAAGAGCCATTAACTGGTATTGTATCGGCAGTGATGGTTGCGCTTGAGCAATGTCCGCCAGAACTTGCTTCTGATATTTCTGAAAACGGTATGGTACTAACAGGTGGCGGTGCACTGCTACGCGATCTAGACCGATTGCTCACTGAAGAAACTGGTATCCCTGTTGTTATCGCTGAAGACCCACTAACATGTGTGGCTCGTGGTGGCGGTAAAGCTCTAGAAATGATCGACATGCACGGTGGCGATCTATTTACAGAAGAATAATGGTTTCACTCTAGTTTTGGTGTGGCACTGAAACTAGAGTCCACATCAGGATTATGAGTACATGAAACCAATATTTGGTCGAGGTCCTTCTTTACAACTTCGGTTATTTCTTGCTGTTACTTTATCAGCCGGCTTAATGCTGGCTGATAGTCGTTTAGATACATTCTCAAATTTCCGTTACTTATTAAACAGTGCAGTCGCACCGATTCAGTATGCCGCGAACCTTCCTCGTACCATGTTTGATGGTGTCTATGAAAGGCTAAATACTCGACAAGGTCTAGCCGAGCAAAACGTAAACTTAAAACGCGAAGTGTTGCGCCTTAAAAGTGACTTAATTTTGCTTGATCAATACCGTGAAGAGAATCAGCGTTTTCGTGAGCTTTTAGGCTCATCTTTCGTCCGAGATGAAAAGAAGATGGTGACAGAGGTGATGGCTGTGGACACGTCGCCATATCGTCACCAAGTGGTGATTGATAAAGGTCGTATCGACGGTGTTTATGAAGGTCAGCCGGTTATTAATGAAAACGGTATCGTTGGTCAAGTGACCTTCGTTGGCGCTCACAACAGCCGTATTATGCTGCTGACGGACTCTAACAGCGCAATACCAGTGCAAGTCATTCGTAACGATATTCGAGTTATTGCATCAGGCAATGGGTCTATCGATGAGATTCAACTAGAGCACATTCCAACAAGTACTGACATTCAGAAAGATGACCTGTTGGTGACCTCTGGTCTGGGTGGAATCTATCCCGAAGGCTATCCAGTTGCTCATGTTAAATCGGTACAACGAGACAATCGACGAGAGTTTGCCAGCATTATTGCGGAGCCCGTGGTCGACTTTGATCGACTGCGATACTTACTGTTGATTTGGCCGAGTAATGATAGACAGCAACAAGCGGTTGAAGATACGCTGAACGCGCAATAAAGGATTCTCATACTATTATGGCTAATAGTTCATTTCGCAGTCACTTAGTGATCAGTGTGTCACTGATAGTGGCGCTTGTATTGCAAACCATACCTTGGCCAGGCGTGCTAGACTTCGTAAGACCGTCATGGTTGTTCTTGGTTCTAGGGTACTGGGTATTAGCACTTCCGCACCGAGTAAATGTGGGTACCGCATTGATTGTTGGTCTGACTTGGGATCTACTGGTCGGATCTACCTTGGGTATTCGCGGGATGATGATGTCGATTGTCATCTATATCGTGGCTCTTAATTTCTTGGTACTTAGAAACATGGCACTTTGGCAGCAAGCCACGATCATGGCCTTGATATCTATGCTGCTAGAAGTGTTTATCTTTTTTGGTGAGTATTTGATCCAAGACGTCACTTTTAATCCGATGTCGCTGTGGAGTGGTCTGATTAACTGTATACTTTGGCCATGGATGTTTTTACTGTTGCGTCGTGTAAGACGGCATTGGCATGTCAGGTAAATCAATGACTACAAAGATAGTATTGGCGTCAACTTCACCAAGACGCAGAGAGCTGTTAAGCCAGCTCGGATACCAATTCTCAGTGGTGAGCCCTGATATTGAAGAAGTGAAACAAGCCCAAGAAAGTGCTCAACAGTACGTTGAGCGCTTGTCGTTAGAGAAAGCGATGGCTGGGCTTGAGCTGAGCGACTCCAGATCTGTAGTTGTCGGTTCTGATACGGTCGTCGTTTTAAACGAACATGTACTAGAAAAACCCAATGATTTCGAACATGCCAAAGCTATGCTTCAAGGGATGTCGGGAGAAAAACATCAGGTGCTCACTGCTGTCAGTGTTGTATCTAAGAATAAGCAGTCATCGGTCGTGGTAACGACGGATGTATGGTTCAAAACACTTAGCGAAAAAGAAATCGAACAATACTGGTTAAGTGGAGAACCTCAAGATAAAGCTGGCAGTTATGGAATCCAAGGATTAGGGGGACGCTTCGTCACTCGAATCGAGGGCAGCTATTACGCTGTAGTTGGACTGCCACTGTATGAAACTGACCAGCTCTTGCAAGAATTTATAAATAATTAAAAATATTGAGGTGCGCTCATGAGTGCAGAGCTGTTAATAAACGTAACCCCTAGTGAAACAAGGGTTGCCATGATTGAAGGTGGGGTTCTCCAAGAAGTCCACATTGAGCGCGAAGCAAAGCGTGGAATTGTTGGCAACATCTATAAAGGTAAAGTGAGCCGAGTCTTGCCTGGAATGCAGGCTGCTTTCGTGGATATCGGCCTCGAAAAAGCGGCGTTTCTGCATGCTTCCGACATCGTACCGCACACTGAGTGTGTGGCTGAAAATGAAAAGAAGCAGTTTCAAGTCCGTGATATTTCTGAGTTAGTTCGTCAAGGTCAAGACATCATAGTGCAAGTGGTCAAAGACCCGCTTGGAACTAAAGGTGCTCGTTTAACCACGGATATCACCCTCCCATCCCGTTACCTCGTCTTTATGCCTGGCGCGAGCCATGTCGGTGTTTCTCAACGTATCGAGAGCGAGGAAGAGCGTAACCGTTTAAAGAATGTGGTTGCTGACTACTGCGATGAAAACGGTGGCTTTATTATTCGAACTGCAGCAGAAGGTGCGAATGAAAAAGAACTGGCGCAAGATGCTGCATTCCTTAAGCGTTTGTGGACCAAAATCAATGAACGTCGTACTAAATATAAAACGCGTTCAACGTTATATGGTGAACTGGGTTTAGCGCATCGTATTCTTCGTGATTTCGTTGGGACGGAAATTACTCGTGTTCAAGTGGATTCAAGACTGATTTTTGAGAGCTTAAAAGAGTTTACTAGCGAGTTTGTACCTGAACTGGAGAGTTTGCTTGAACTTTATGAAGGCGATAAGCCCATTTTCGATATGTACGATACCGAGAATGAGATACAACGTTCACTTGAACGTAAAGTCGACTTAAAGTCTGGCGGTTACTTGATTATTGATCAAACTGAAGCGATGACAACAGTTGATATTAACACCGGTGCATTCGTAGGTCGTCGCAACTTAGAAGAGACTATCTTCAACACCAATGTCGAAGCAACGCAAGCTATTGCTCGACAGCTTAGACTGCGTAACTTAGGCGGTATCATCATCATCGATTTTATCGATATGGGTCTTGAAGAGCATCGTCAACGTGTGTTGAACTCTCTAGAAGGGGCACTTTCTAAAGATCGAGTGAAGACGAATATCAATGGATTCACCCAGTTAGGGTTGGTTGAGATGACACGAAAAAGAACTAGAGAAAGTATTGAACATGTTCTTTGTAGTGGTTGTCCAACTTGTGAAGGCCGAGGTTCGGTTAAAACTGTCGAAACAGTTTGCTATGAGATTTTACGCGAGATTACGCGTGTTAATCGAGCTTACGATGCCGACAAATTCGTGGCTTATGCGTCTCCTGCTGTTGCTGAAGCACTTGAAGGCGATGAATCTCATGCATTGGCTGAACTGGAAGTCTTTATAGGTAAACAGGTTCGAATTCAAGCTGAGCCTTTATATATTCAAGAACAATTTGATGTTGTTATGATGTAATGAGTAATTTGTGAGTTCTCGCGTTAATCGGATTGTCCGTTTTTTTCTCTGGTTACTACTGACCGTATTGGTATTACTTGCCTCTGCGGTCACAGTGTTGCGTGTGGGTTTGCCACAGCTAAACAAAATTCAACCAGAAATTGTGACTTGGGTAAACCAAGGAACAGGTCTCAATATTTCTTTGAAAGATGTGCGCGGTTTTTGGCGTAACACTCACCCTTCTATTTCTCTTCAAGGTGTTGTTGTAGGTCTTCCTGAAAGTCCTGAAACCAAATTCGAAGTCGGGAACTTAGAGCTCGAATTTGATTTGATTCAAACCATTATTCAAAGACAGCCTGTCTTAGCGGATATGGTCATTAATGACATGATGCTGGACATTCGTTCGGTCGATTTACTAAAAGCGACCGAGCCAAAAACGGTTCAACAGCCCAAGCAACCCGCAGCGAGTGGCGAGCAGTTGGTCAACCGCCTAGATAACTTGTTATTAAGGCAGTTAGATCGCTTTGCTGTCGCTAATTCAACTGTGTTGTATCAATCTATATCTGGTGAAGAACGTCAGTTAGATATAGAGAATCTGCAATGGCGGAATCAAAAGGCACGCCATTTAGCACAGGGCACCATCTCCATTGCCGATGCAAACTTAAACTCGCTAGAAGTTAGAGCGGACTTTATTGATAAAGGTTCGTTGTCGAATGTCTCTGGTGACTTTTATGTGGCCGTGGACCAAATGTCACTGTCCCCGTGGCTGTCTGAAACTCAAAAGCAACAAACTGGTATTAAAGATGGTGAAGTAAGCTTACGCAGCTGGATTACATTGGATAACAGCACTGCAAAAGAAGCTTATCTTGAAGTGTTACCATCTGAGCTTAGTTGGTCTAAAGATGGCAAAGACCACGATCTATTCGTCGAGTCTGCGGTTATGCATTTATTGCCATCAGATGCTGGTTGGCAGCTGAATGTTCATGAAGTTCAAGCCAGAACTAATGATGTTCCGTGGCCTGAACTAGATATTGCAGCAGAATGGAATCGCCAACAGCAATGGCAAGTGAATATTTCTCAGCTCGATGTGAATGCGTTAAAGCCATTGGCATCACTAAGTCCTGACCCGAGTGTGGAAGAGTGGTTAACTAAACTCAACCCGGGTGGGCTGATTGAAGATATTCGACTGTCCCAAACTAATGGTACTGACTCCCTGAAATATTCGGCACACCTTGAGAATATGTCGATGTCGCAATGGGAACTTTTGCCGGGCTTCTCTCATGTCTCAGGATCGGTGCGCGGTAATATGAAGCAAGCTCATGCCCGCGTTAACGTTATTGATGATCGTTTCCCTTATGGTGATGTGTTTCAAGCTCCACTAAATATTAAGCAAGGTTTGGTTGATATTCATTGGCAAAATAACGACGAGCAAGGTTGGTCGTTATGGTCTGATAAAGTGACGGCTGCGACGCCAGACTTGCAAGTGCTTGGTGCTTTTAGACTTGATTTCCCTAAGAATGACAGCCCATTCTTGTCATTCTATGCCGAAGCGGATCTTTACAACGCAGGTGAGGTTTGGCGTTATCTGCCAACTTTAGCTATGGGGCAAAGTCTTACGGACTACTTATCGGCAGCGATCCAAGCGGGTCGAGTCAATACATCTAAGCTGTTGTGGTATGGCAAACTGTCAGACTTCCCATATCGAGAACACAACGGCATGTTCCAAGCTTGGGTGGGACTTCGCGATGCTAAATTTAGTTTTGATACCAATTGGCCACCACTGACTGACTTACAACTCGATTTGTTGTTCCAGAATGAGACCATGTATTTGGACTCTCGTTCTGCGACACTGATGAACGTTAAAGGCCAGCGAATCACGGGTCGAATTCCAGTACTCAGTGGTGATGGGCACCTTGAAATAGAAGCGAAGGCAACAGGTCAAGGCAGTGCCGTCAGGGATTATATGACCGCTTCGCCGCTAGTGGACTCGGTTGGTGCCGCGTTAACCGCGGTTCAAGTTAGTGGCGATGTGAATGCCGACTTCCAGTTGTATATTCCGTTTTCTGGCGACGATACTCCGTCCAGAGCTTGGGGGTATGCGGAGCTAAAAGACAATCATGTCGAAATTGATGCTCCCCCAATGACGCTGGAAAAAGTGTCCGGTAGAGTTGAGTTTGACAATGATGTGGTGAAAGCGACAGGGCTGTCTGCAAACTTGCTGAACCAGCCGATTTTCCTTGATTTTCAAGGGCAGAATGCTGGCAAAGGTTATTCGGTTGGAATTGATGCGGTTGGAGATTGGAAAACCGCACCACTAGAGCCTTATGTTGGTGATAAGGTGGTCAGTCGACTGGCAGGGCATTCGCCTTGGAACCTAGACGTGGATATTCAGCTTAACGATGTCGGCTTTACTTACCAGCTTGACCTGAATGCTAACCTTGCAACCATTGCGAGTGAATATCCTTATCCACTCAAAAAAGCGTTTGGTGAATCAGGTAAAGCAAGGCTTCAAGCTTCCGGAAACCAACAAGCTATAACCGCTAGATTGCAGTTACCCTCCGTTAAATACCAAACCGAGATTGATATCACAGGAGAGGTTCCGGTTCTTAAGGCGACTAACTTGGTGTTGGGGAAAGGTGGGTTCAAAATCAGCCCTATAGTTGGCCATCACTTCCAAGTACGGTCCGATAAGTTCAATGTCGACCAGTGGAGCGAGTTGTTTAAAGAGCCGCCGAGTGAAAAGAAAGCATTACTAGATGAGCTGAATAAACCGGAGCTTCCATTACCTAAACGGGTAAACGTGGAAGCGAAAGAACTGATGTTAGGTGGTATTGAGTGGCACGATGTGAACTTCAATGCCAGATACAAAAAAGGTGGCTGGCAGTTCGATCTTGATAGCCAAGAGGCAAAAGGGCAGGCGAGTTACAGCGACAACAACGAGTTGTATGTTGCGTTGAAGCGTCTGCATATCTACGTGCCAGAATTTGATAAGAAGGCACAGGATGATGAGTCGCTGATCACTCAGGAAAACCTTGAAGCGCCATTAGTGACTGAGTTTGATAAAACCTTCTTTGATATCATGCCGGATACTCAACTGACGATTGATAACTTCTGGTTCCAAGGTTACAAAGTCGGCAAAGTGGATATGAATGTTGAACGACAAGGTAATAAGCTCGTTTGGAAAAAACTGGACTTATCGAGTGGGACAAACAAAGTACATATTGACGGCAACTGGATGGTCGCTGGTCAGCAAAATAAAACACAGGTCAACCTAGCAGTCAGTGGTGAGAACAACAGTGATCTTATGGAACGATTTGGTATTACCTCTGGTATCCAACGTGCACCATTTGATCTCGACTCAAAGTTAACGTGGGATGGCGCACCATGGTCGATGCGAGTAAATACCGTCAGTGGTGAAATCAGTACTAAGCTAGGTAAAGGTATTATCTCTGATGTGAGCGGTGCCGCACGCTTGCTTGGTTTGTTTAGCTTGGATTCCATTATTCGTAAGATGCAGCTCGATTTTACCGATGTATTTGATAAAGGGATGGCGTTTAACTCAATTACAGGTAGCGGCAAAATCAGAGATGGCGTGTTTGTGACCAATGACATTAAGATGGATGCGGTCGCTGGTGAAATGACGATTAAAGGATTGGCTGACCTCTCGACTCAAACCGTCGACGCTGAAGTAAACTTTACGCCTGACATGACTTCAGGGATCCCTATCATTACGGCTTTTGCGGTGACGCCTCAGACAGCATTGGTTGTGCTTGCCGTGACGACAGTGATATCACCAGTAGTTGAGGTCGTGACACAAGTTAACTACTCAGTTAAAGGTCCACTGGACTCACCAACGGTAAGTGAGATTTCGAGGAGTCAGGGAGAGTATAAGTTACCTGAAAACCTCAAGAAGGAGATTAAGTAACACCATGAGCAAGGAACGCTTTGGCATCATACAAATGACATCAGGACCTGAACCAGAAGAGAACTTCAAGTTCATTGAACATAAGGTTGAGTTTCTTTCTGCTAAGGGGATGAAGTGGATTCTTACCCCAGAGAACTCGCTGGTTTTTGGTTCCCGTGACGATTATCACCGTCACGCGGAATTTTTAGGAAAAGGCAAGTATCAAGACAAGTTATCTGACTTAGCAAGACGCCATCAGATTCACCTTATTATTGGCAGCTTTCCTATTCGGGTTTCTGAAACGGAAGTGACTACAACAACGCTGGTCTTTGACGTAAATGGGCAGCGTATGAATCATTATGATAAGCTGCATATGTTTGATGTAGACGTCAATGATGGTCACAAAAATTACCGTGAATCAGAAACGTTTAAAGCGGGTACAAGCATTGCGATGGTGCCGACTGATTTTGGTGCGGTGGGCTTAACCATCTGCTATGACCTGCGTTTCCCACATCTATTCAGTGCGTTGAGGGCTCAAGGGGCGAGCGTAATTGTTGTGCCTGCGGCATTTACTGCGGTGACTGGAAAGGCACATTGGGAAGTCCTGTTGCGTGCTAGAGCGATTGAAAACCAATGTTGGATAGTCGCAGCTAATCAATGTGGCACCCACCCGTGTGGAAGAGAAACCTGGGGACACTCTATGGTGATATCGCCTTGGGGAGAGGTTCAAGGACGGCTTGAGCAGCAGACAGGTACAATAACCGCCGAACTGAATTTTGATGTTGTTGAAGAAGTGAGACAGAGTATGCCTGTCGCTAAACACATTCGATTTGAACAGCACTTACACTAATTATATTTACTATAAAGAGTAATCATATGGAACGCATAGAAGACGCGCTATTAGGGCCTACAGGTCTGTCTGAGCAAGATATTGAAGCTACGCTTGCGAGCATTGCAACTCGCCAGATTGACTATGCGGATATCTATTTTCAATCCAGCTGGCACGAATCTCTAGTGCTCGAAGACAGCATCATCAAGGACGGTTCATTTAATATCGACCGCGGTGTTGGTGTTAGAGCGGTTGCTGGCGAAAAAACGGGTTTTGCATACTCAGACCAAATCACACTGGATGGTCTGAAGCAAAGTGCAGTAGCGGCAAGAGGCATTGCACAGCAAGGTCAAAGCGCGCAAGTTAACGCGCTTACTCGTCGCGATAATCAAGCTTACTATGCAGCGGTTAACCCATTAGAAAGTTGGGAAAAACAACAAAAAACTGAACTGCTAAAGCAGCTTGATGCCTACATTCGTACTAAAGAGCCTTTAGTTAAAGAAGTCTCTGTCAGCTTAAGTGGCGTCTATGAGCAAATGCTAGTGGCGGCAACCGATGGAACCTTTGCTGGAGATGTGCGCCCATTGGTGCGCTTATCTATCAGTGTATTAGCACAGAAAGGTGACCGTCGTGAGCGTGGTAGTGCCGGTGGTGGTGGCCGCTATGGTTACGATTTCTTCCTCTCAACAGAAGAAGGTCAACAAGTCGCTTACAACTATGCGGATGAAGCCATTCGCCAAGCGCTAGTCAATCTGGAAGCGATTGACGCACCTGCTGGTACTATGCCAGTTGTACTAGGTTCTGGTTGGCCGGGAGTACTGTTACACGAAGCCGTAGGTCATGGCCTAGAGGGTGATTTTAACCGTAAAGAGTCATCAGTATTCTCTGGCAAGGTAGGTCAGCAAGTCACATCAAACCTGTGTACGATTGTTGATGATGGAACACTGCAAGACCTTCGTGGTTCGCTTAACGTGGACGATGAGGGTGTTCATGGGCAGTACAATACGTTGATTGAAAATGGCACTCTAAAAGGTTACATGCAAGACAAGCTTAATGCGCGTCTAATGGGAGTAAACCCTACAGGTAACGCCCGTCGTGAATCCTATGCCCACTTACCTATGCCTCGTATGACCAACACTTATATGTTGCCGGGTGAGCATTCTCCAGAAGAAATTATCTCTACCGTGAAGAAAGGTCTTTATGCACCAAACTTTGGTGGTGGTCAGGTTGATATTACCTCTGGCAAGTTTGTGTTCTCAGCATCAGAAGCGTATCTCATCGAAGACGGTAAGATTACTGCGCCAGTGAAAGGTGCGACGCTAATTGGCTCTGGTATCGAAGCGATGCAGCAAGTCTCTATGGTGGGTAATGACCTGAGTATCGACCGCGGTGTTGGCGTCTGTGGTAAGGCTGGGCAAAGTGTGCCAGTTGGTGTTGGTCAGCCAAGCTTGAAGTTAGATGCACTAACTGTCGGCGGTACTGACTAAGTTCACAAGTATAAAGCAAAAACTACCGTCATCCCCTTTTTCAAGGGGATGACGTCTCAGCCACTTACAAGTTTTCCTCTGCAAATTCGGCCAATCTACTTCTTACCACACCATTTAAGTGAATGTTGGCACTGCCTCCGAAGTTCTTAAAGCGCTCAACCATATATGTTAACCCTGATGTTACTGGCGTTAAGTACGGGGAATCAATTTGTGCTAAGTTACCCGAGCAGACAATCTTAGTCCCCTCACCACAGCGAGTAATGATGGTTTTAATCTGAGAGGCTGTTAAGTTCTGGCACTCATCGAGTAAAACAAACGCATTTTGGATTGAACGTCCGCGCATGAAGTTAATAGATTTGAACTGAATGTTCGCTTTATCACAGATGTATTTCAGTGAGCCCTCAGTGCAGTGATCGTTCTTGTGTAGCGCTTCGAGTGTATCGGTAATGGCAGCCAACCAAGGCATCATTTTTTCTTCTTCAGTACCCGGAAGAAAACCGATGGACTCGCCAATATCTGGTGTATTTCGGGTGACGATGATCTTATCGAACATACCTCTCTCTATCGTCATCTCTAGCGCTGCAGCCATAGCGAGTAGCGTCTTACCACTACCAGCGGCACCTGTGAGAATCACTAAATCGATATCAGGGTCGAGTAAAGCATCCATGGCCATGCCTTGGTAGATATTCTTAGGGCGAATGTCCCATGCTTGTCGACACAATAGGCGTTCTTGGCTCAGATCTCGAATTGTCACTTTATCACTATCAATGTTGGCTACTCGTCCAGCAAAATCACTACTATCATCGATCAAGTATTGATTGATAAACGTTGGGTCAATCGCGGCTCTGTCGAAAGTGTGATATGTCTTGTTGGCGAGGGTTTTGGTTTCCACCTCGTCAATATGTTCCCAAAACGCCCCTTCAGATTTTTGAAAACCTTTTGTGAGGTACTGAACATCATCGATTAGTTGATCAGTACGGTAGTCTTCAACAAAGCGAACACCAGCTCCTTTAGCTCTTAAGCGCATGTTGATGTCTTTAGTGACTAAAACGACTTCTCGAGGAGAGCGTTTATTTTGCAAGTAGAGCACCGCATTGAGAATCCGGTTGTCGCCTTCCTTGTCGGCGAAAGCTTTGACTGTTTCTTGCAGCACATAATCTGCCAATATTGAAATGGTTCCTGTTGCTTCCATTTGGTGAGAGAAGGGAATTCCTTCAGAAATTTCATCAGGCGTCGCTTCTTTAAAGATATCTTCAAGAGCTCTAATTGCGACGCGTGCATCACGAGCAACATCGCGTTTGCTGTCCTTAATGCGATCGAGTTCTTCAAGTACGGTCATGGGTATGACGACGTCGTGTTCTTTGAACGAAAAAATGGCGTGGGGTTCGTGGAGAAGGATGTTGGTGTCGAGAACGAAAAATTTACGGTCGGTATCGCCCATAGAGTCTCCTTGCCGCAACTGGCGCTTGTCCTTTGCGGTTAACTCGGATTGGGAACGAGTCAGACTGGGGTCAATGCTGGCTCGGATTTCCTATCTTAGTGAGTCAACCTTGCTATGTTCAATCGATGGTTAGTCTGATTGAACCTGATACCCTTGTATCCAATTAAAACATGGTTCTTTGGTAACATGTTATTAACGTTTACAATTTGAGTATAAGTGAAAAAACTCACTTTGGTCTTTACATTTGCCACTATTTTTTTGCAGTTTGATGTCAGCCACGACAATACAAAAAAAACTTAGGATTTCCTTGTAATTGGCGTGACCTGCATCACGCCTTCAAGTAAGATTAGCGACCTTTCACCCTAGGGTGAAAATGAGCAATATTTGCTCTATCACCTACTATTATTTGGGCGGGGTTTTGAGCTTAGTTTTCGACTGAGTTACCGTTTGAATGACCAAAAGATATCGATACGAGTTGAGGTAGTCTCTCTATGACATTTGCTTTAGGGCAGCGCTGGATTAGCGATACGGAAAGTGATTTAGGTTTAGGTACGGTCGTCGCATTGGATGCGAGAACAGTGTCTCTTATGTTTGCTGCATCAGAAGAAAACCGTGTGTACGCACGCAGTGATGCGCCAGTCACCAGAGTTATCTTTAATGTTGGCGATGTCATAGATAGCCAAGAAGGTTGGACGCTTCTAGTTGAAGAAGTGCTCGAAGACCAAGGCGTATTAACGTATGTCGGTATACGTCAAGATACAGAAGAGCAGGGCGTTTCATTGCGCGAGATCTTCTTGAGCCATCAAATTCGTTTTAACAAGCCGCAAGACAAATTGTTTGCAGGTCAAATCGACCGAATGGATAACTTTGTACTGCGCTATCGTGCACTAAGTAATCAATACGAACAACACAAAAGTCCAATGCGCGGTCTTTGTGGTATGCGTGCAGGCTTGATTCCTCACCAGCTCTTTATTGCTCATGAAGTGGGTCGTCGTTATGCGCCACGTGTATTGCTAGCTGATGAAGTTGGTCTCGGTAAAACCATTGAAGCAGGTATGATCATTCACCAGCAAGTGCTGTCTGGCCGTGCTCAACGTGTTTTGATTGTGGTACCAGAGACACTACAGCATCAATGGTTGGTAGAAATGATGCGTCGTTTCAATCTGCATTTCTCTATTTTTGATGAAGAACGCTGTATTGAGGCATACGCAGAAGCGGATAACCCGTTTGATACTCAACAGTTTGTCCTATGCTCTTTGGACTTTTTACGTAAGAGTCGTAAACGTTTTGAACAAGCATTGGAAGGCGAATGGGATCTGCTGGTCGTAGATGAAGCGCACCACCTTGAGTGGAGTCAAGACAATCCAAGTCGTCAGTACCAAGTCATTGAAGCGCTGGCCGAAAAGACACCGGGTGTCCTTTTGCTAACAGCAACACCAGAGCAGTTGGGACGCGAAAGCCACTTTGCACGATTGCGCCTTCTCGATTCAGACCGTTTCTTTGATTATGAATCTTTCGTTAAAGAAGAAGAGCAATATGCGCCAGTTGCCGATGCAGTAACAGCTCTGTTCTCAGGGGAAGCGCTGAGCAATGAGGCGAAAAACCAAATTACTGAGCTATTGTCTGAGCAAGACGTTGAGCCATTGTTCAACGTTCTAGATAGCAATGCCAGTGATGAAGAAAAAGCCACGGCACGTCAAGAGCTTATCGACAACCTAATGGATCGCCACGGTACTGGACGAGTGCTGTTCCGAAATACGCGTGCCGCGATTAAAGGCTTTCCAAAGCGTAACGTAAACCTTGTGCCGATGCCGATTCCACAGCAATACACCACCTCTATGCGCGTATCAGGCATGATTGGTGGCAAGATGGCACCAGAAGCACGCGCGATGAAAATGCTTTACCCTGAAGAGATTTTCCAAGAGTTTGAAGGCGAAGACTCTAGCTGGTGGCAGTTCGATTCTCGTGTTAACTGGCTGATTGAAAAGATCACAGCAAAGCGCAGCGAGAAAGTGTTGGTGATTGCATCACGTGCAAGTACCGCTCTTCAGCTTGAGCAAGCGTTGCGTGAACGTGAAGGTATCCGTGCAACTGTGTTCCATGAAGGTATGTCGATTCTTGAACGTGATAAAGCAGCAGCCTACTTCGCTCAAGAAGAAGGTGGTGCTCAGGTCTTGATCTGTAGTGAAATTGGTTCTGAAGGTCGTAACTTCCAGTTTGCGAACCAACTGGTGATGTTTGATTTACCATTCAACCCAGACTTGCTAGAACAGCGTATTGGCCGTTTGGACCGTATTGGTCAGAAGCGTGATATTGACGTGCACGTTCCCTATTTAGAGAACACCTCTCAAGCGATACTAGCACGTTGGTTCGATGAAGGACTCAATGCATTTGCTGAGACGTGTCCAACGGGACGTATGGTGTATGACCGCTATGAAGAGAGCATTATCAACATGCTTGCGAGTGGCGATACGACCGAGCTGGATGAGGTGATTGAAGGCTCAAGACATTACAACCAAGAGCTTAAGCATGAACTTGAGCAAGGCCGTGACCGTTTACTTGAGATGCATTCTAATGGTGGTGAAGCAGCGCAAGAGATTGTCGAAAAGATTGCAGCGACCGATGGCGATACTAACTTAGTCACATTCGCACTGAGTTTGTTTGACACCATTGGTTTAAACCAAGATGACAAAGGTGAAAACGCTCTGGTGGTGACGCCTTCTGAGCATATGATGGTACCGAGCTATCCAGGCCTACCGTATGAAGGAGCAACCATTACGTTTGACCGTGATACGGCGCTTTCTCGTGAAGATATGAACTTTATTAGTTGGGAACATCCAATGATTCAGGGCGGTATCGATCTCGTGATGAGTGAAGGCGTAGGGACGTGCGCCGTTTCGCTTCTGAAAAACAAAGCACTGCCAGTCGGTACTATCTTATTGGAGTTGGTGTATGTTGTGGATGCGCAAGCACCAAAACAGAGTGGTATTAGCCGCTTCTTACCACCAACACCGATTCGCTTGATGATGGATGCTCGCGGTAATGATCTCTCTTCACAAGTAGAGTTTGAAGGCTTCAACCGTCAGCTCAGCCCTGTGAATCGCCATTTGGGCAGTAAGTTGGTGACGTCTGTTCAAGCCGATGTTCATCGATTGATTGAATCGGGTAATGAGGCGGTAGAAGAGAAAGTCGTGGCGGTTCGCGAGCAAGCGCATAAAGTAATGTATGCGAGCTTGAATGGTGAACTAGAACGCTTACAGGCGCTAAAAGCGGTGAACCCAAATATTCGTAACGAGGAAATCGAAGCGATTGAAGCTCAAATCAAAGAGCTTGATGGTTATATTGCGAAAGCACAAGTCCAACTGGATTCACTACGTCTGATCGTTGTCAGCCACAACTAATAACACAAAATAGGGCGCAGATATCTGCGTCCTACTTCATTGTGATGCGGTAAATTATTATGGCCATGCTTAGCTACACACCTCCAACAGATCCTTGGATAGACACTGTATTTGAAGATGAACATATTCTCGCGGTAAACAAACCTTCAGGCTTGTTATCTGTGCCAGGGAAAGCGCCCGAGCATTATGACAGTATGTGGAGCCGTCTTGTTGAGGTGTATCCCGAGATTCAAGTAGTGCATCGTTTAGACATGTCGACCTCTGGGCTGATGTTACTAGCGAAAAACAAAGAAGCAGAACGTTCTCTAAAGAAACAATTTCAGTATCGGCTTACTCATAAAGTTTACTATGCGCGAGTTTGGGGAACACCTGCTGAATCGGAAGGGTTAATCGATTTACCGCTTATTTGTGATTGGCCGAATCGCCCAAGGCAGAAAGTGTGCTACGAACATGGCAAGCCGTCGCAAACATACTACCAAGTGGTAAAGCAGGAACAACAGACAAGTATTGTGCGTTTATTTCCTATTACCGGACGTTCACATCAACTAAGAGTGCATTTATTGGAACTGGGGCATCCTATCGTTGGTGATGAGTTTTATGCCCATGAAGAAGCGCTGATGTTCTCAGATAGATTAGAGCTGCATGCGGCAGAGCTGTGTTTCTACCATCCTGAAACTGAAAAGCTACAATCCATTTTCGTGCCATGCGATTTTCATCAAGTGTCTGAGTCATTAGTGGTGCAACATTTTGACCCCGCGCCAGATTTACCGGATTATAAGACCTTGCCTCGGTCATAAAGTGTGTGGCCGTACGACATCAAGGAGAAGTCATGGCCACTAAGAAAATTGTCTTTTTAGATCGTGATACCATTCCAGGGTCCATCACGATTCCTACTCCAAATTTCGCACATCAATGGGTCGAGTATCAGTCGACCTCGCCTGAACAAGTCTTAGAGCGTATTTATGATGCGGATGTCGTCATCAGCAATAAAGTCTATTTAGGTTCAGACATTCTTAAACAGGCCAAGCAAGTAAAACATATTGCGGTGGCTGCTACTGGGGTTAATAACGTCGAGCTTGATTACTGCGCGCAACGCGGCATTAACGTTACCAATGTCCAAGGTTATGCGACTCAATCGGTGCCTGAGCATGTGATTGCATTGCTATTTACTTTGATGCGAAATATTCCTGCTTACCACAACGATATCCGCAATGGTGAGTGGCAACGCCAGAATAAGTTCTGTTTCTTCACTCATCCTATTCAAGATATTGCTCAATCTACCTTAGGTATTATTGGTAGTGGAGCCCTAGGGCAGGCGACAGCGACACTTGCTAGAGCAGTTGGTATGAAAGTGCAGTTTTCCGAACGCAAAGGTGTAACACAATGCCGCGAGGGCTATGTACCTTTTGAACGATTTTTGAAAACTAGCGATGCCATTGCCCTTCTGTGTCCTTTGACCGAGGAAACAACCAATCTTATCGATAGTGAAGCATTGTCGAAAATGAAGTCTACGGCGATATTGATTAATACTGGACGTGGTGGCTTGGTTAACGAAGCGGATTTGGTTTGTGCTCTAAAGGAGAATCACATTGCTGGAGCAGGAGTGGATGTGTTTACAGAAGAGCCTGCGCCTCAAACGAATCCTCTAATCGAGAATATGGATTTGCCCAATCTCATTTTAACGCCGCATGTCGCATGGGGAAGCCGCTCTTCCATAGAGAAGCTTTGTGAAATATTAGTGAGTAATATTGAAGCGGTAGAACAAGGCAAAACGCAAAATAGAGTGGTCTAGAAATAACTCGCCCCACGTAAAGTGGGGCGAGGAAATTAATCTGCTTGTGGTTTAACGACCAGTACATTGATGGGTGAGTTCTGAACCACTTTACTTGCAACAGAGCCAAGAACTACCTTGTCGATCTTAGAGCGTTTGTGACTTGGCATAACAATTAAGTCTGCGCCTAAGCGCTCCGCATAATCAAGTATAGTTGCATAAGGCTTACCCTCAGCAACATGAACTTTATAGACGACTTCATCAGGGATGTGCTGATCAGCAAATGATTTAAGTTGCGCTTTGACATCATTTTTCATTTGCGAGGCGGCATCTTTAGGGAAATACGTAGCCACCATAGACATATGGATACCCGGCAGAACATTTAGTAAATGCACTTCGGCATTAGAGTGCTTAGCATGCCATACCGCGATTTCTACAGCTTTGTCTGAAAAGCCTTTATCGTTTAAATCGACAGGAACAAGGATTTGCTTGTACATGTGTTTTCTCTTTTTGGTTTGTACCCTACTAGCATAGGGTAAAGCATACGCTTGGCTAGTTTTATCCGTTCCGTATTAAGGTTTTTAGGCTCTGGGTTCAAAAGCGAGTCCAGAGCCTGATACCTTTATGCGCTCAAGTTTTCACGACGAGCACGACGCTTTTGGTTCATCGCCATCGCGAGAAGCAAGAGCAACGCAGGTACAAATACCCACTCTTTCATTGGTCTATCGGCATCCTGCACAATAGATTTTATTTCCCAGTCAAAGTCTAGACCGGATGCTTCTGCTGGGCTTCCAAACTCAACCATATCGATGATCATTTTATCAGCATCTTTGTCGAGCATTAGTCCCATCGAAGCGATACGCTCTTCTGCGGTGACAGCGCTATCATCAAAAGGTAGTCGAACGGTTTTTTCAACGTACTTACCTTCGAGGGTTTCACCTGCAACACGTAACTCGATGGATTGTCCAACATTTAGCTTCTCAACAACTTGAGCTATCTCAACACCTGGCGAAAGAACTTTCGCAGGGAAAGCCATATCCCACCAAAAACCTGGTCTGAAGAAGGTAAACGTTAATACAAGTAGCAATACAGTCTCCCACCACTTGTTCTTAGTAAACCACCAACCTTGAGTGGCCGCTGAGAAAATAAGCATCGCAATAATCGCAGAGATAACCGTCAGAGCAAGGTGCCACCACGAGTCAATTCCCATCATCAATAATTGAGTGTTAAAGATGAACATGAAAGGCAAAATTGCAGTTCGAATATCGTAGGTGAAGCCTTGAATACCGGTGCGAATTGGATCGGACTTAGCAATTGCAGCTGCGGCAAAAGCAGCAAGACCAACTGGTGGTGTGTCATCGGCTAAGATGCCGAAGTAGAACACAAATAGGTGAACGGCAATCAGTGGGATGATCAAACCGTGTGCTGCACCCAATGTGACGATAACAGGCGCCATGAGAGTTGAAACAACAATGTAGTTTGCTGTTGTTGGTAGACCCATCCCGAGGATAAGAGAGATGACGGCGGTAAATAGCAGCATCAAGATAATGCTACCACCTGAGATAAACTCAACGAAGTCGGTCATTACAAGGCCGATACCCGTGAGTGTAACCACACCCACTACGGTACCCGCAGCAGCTGTCGCCACACCGATACCAATCATGTTGCGTGCACCAGACACTAGGCTTTCTGCCAAATCGACAAAACCAGCTTTGATCTCTGCATTGACATCACTGGTTTTCGACATGATTGCGATCAGTGGGCGCTGGGTAATCAGAATGAAGATCATAAAGACCGTTGCCCAGAACGCTGAGAGACCCGGAGAAAAGCGCTCAACCGTCAAACACCACACTAAAACCACGATTGGCAGTAGGAAATGTAAACCAGACTTGATGGTTGGACCCGGATCTGGCACTTCAGTAAGTTCTGCATCAATTTCAATACCACCTTCTTTCGCATACTTAGCTGAGACGCGCAGTAACGCGATATAAGATATCAAGAGCACAACACCTACGATTGGGGTCGCAGCGTCACCAAACACGTCTTTGGTCCAGCCAATGCCGTAGTACACCACAGCACTAATGACACAAAGACCAAGAATGGTGCCGGTAAATGATAAGAGACTTTGAACTAGCGTCGGGTTATGGCGGCGCGGTAGGCCAGTCATACCCGCTTTGCAAGCTTCAAGGTGAACAATGTAAATCAAAGCGATATAAGAAATCAGCGCAGGTAGTAGCGCTGCTTTGATTACTTCAACGTATGAAATCCCCACATACTCAACCATCAGGAATGCCGCAGCGCCCATGATCGGTGGCGTTAGCTGACCGTTGGTTGATGCAGCAACTTCCACAGCCCCCGCTTTCGTCCCTGGAAAGCCAACGCGCTTCATTAGAGGTATGGTAAAGGTACCTGTAGTTACTACGTTGGCGATGGAAGAACCAGAAACCAAGCCTGACAGACCTGATGCCACAACGGCCGCTTTTGCGGGACCACCACGCATGTGACCTAATAGAGAAAATGCGACTTTAATAAAGTAAGCACCTGCTCCAGCTCGCTCCAACATGGCTCCGAACAAAACGAATAAGAATACAAATGACGTTGAAACACCAAGAGCAACACCAAATACACCTTCTGTCGTTAGCCACAGGTGTGACATCGCTTTGTTTAAGCTTGCGCCTTTGTGAGCGATAACATCCGGCATGTATGGACCGCCAAAGGTATACAACAAGAATACTGCAGCGACGACCATTAGCGGCGGACCTAAAGCACGACGTGTTGCTTCAAGTAGTAGAACCATACCTGTACAGGCAACGACAATGTCCATTGTCGTTGGTGCGCCCGAGCGGCCTGCTAATTGAGTGTAAAAGAGGTAAATGTAGGCAGCAGATAAACTACCTGCCAGTGCTAAAATCCAGTCGATGGCAGGGATTCGATCGCGCGGTGACCCCTTCATTGCAGGATAAGCGGTAAACGCTAGAAAAATAGCAAACGTTAAGTGAATTGAACGTGCTTCTGTGTCGTTTAGTACGCCAAAGTTAAAAATGAACGGCAGTGGGGATGCGTACCAAAGTTGAAATAGCGACCAACATAGTGGAACAAACCAAAGTATTTTTGCGGGAATCCCTTTCGGGCTTCTTGCTCCAGTGTCAGCTTGTGCGACCATTTCTTGCACATCTTGCGACGGTTGTGTTGTCTGCGTCATGTACTTTTTCCTTTATTATTTTATGGTCCAGTGTTTTTCAAACAAAATGAACGAACCATATTTCGCATTTAACATTGTAGTCAATGGATGCAAACGTGTGGTTTTAGTTGTGTTTCTTAAGGCTCTAAAAATGACGGGCTTGGAAAGAGAGCCCAAATAGCCACACCAATTGGGTTAATTGGTGTTGATTGTTTTGAGTGATACTCATATTAGAAAAGTGATAGGGGAAGGGAGCCTTCCCCTACGGAGTCGTCTTACTTAAGAAGACCAACTTCTTTGTAGTACTTCTCTGCACCTGGGTGAAGAGGAATAGATAGGCCTGCTTGTACCATGTCTTCCTTCTTCAGGTTAGCAAATGCAGGGTGCAGACGTTTGAACGTGTCAAAGTTTTCAAACACTGCTTTTGCAACGTTGTAAGCCACTTCATCAGAAACATCTGATGTGGTTACCATTGTTGCTGCTACACCAAAGCTCTTCACATCTTGATCCGTGCCACGGTACATACCTGCTGGTACATTGCTGTACGCGTAGTATGGGTTTGCCGCTACGATCTCATCGATTTGTGCGCCTGTTGCTGGAACTAGCTTAGCATCACAAGATGTTGTTGCTTCTTTGATTGATCCGTTTGGATGACCAACCACATAAACGAATGCGTCGATTTTATTGTCACAAAGTGCTTGAGAACGCTCTGAACCTTTAAGCTCTGATGCAAGTTTAAAGTCTGCGTTGGTCCAACCCATTGCATCCATAACAACGCCCATTGTCGCACGGTCACCTGAGCCTGGGTTACCGATGTTCACGCGCTTACCTTTAAGGTCAGTTACGTTTTCGATACCAGCATCAGTGCGAGCGATAATGTTGAATGGTTCTGTGTGCAGAGAGAACATTGCACGAAGCTTTTTGTAAGGGCCTTGCTCTTCAAATTTGCTTGTGCCGTTGTAGCCGTGATATTGCCAGTCAGATTGAACGATACCGAAATCTAACTCACCAGCACGCATTGTGTTGACATTGTAGATAGAACCACCAGTGGACTCTACTGAACAACGAATATTGTGTTCCTTACGGCCTTTATTCACAAGCTTACAGATTGCGCCACCAGTTGGGTAATAAACACCTGTTACCGAACCTGTACCAATTGTGATGAACTCTTGAGCGTTAACAGCGCCAGTGCCCATAACTGCAGCGGCAATAGCACCAATTTTAACAAGTTTCTTAAATGCCATGAATTTCCCTTCCTTATTCATTATTAGCCCTGAATAACTATAGATGTCTTCAGAGGTTTCCTATGTGGAAACGGCATCTTTTTCAATCCATATGTTGAAAAAGTGGCGCAATCATACCAAAAAAATTGGCAGAAAATTACTGAATTGTTAATGAATATAGGGGAATTGTCTGTGCTAGAGGATTTAGAAGGATAGGGGTGATTAGGGTGTTATTCAATAAAAACAGGTAATTAGGTGTTTTTTGTGGCTTATTTTTCGATTTATCAAGATGTGATATAAATCACGGAACAATCATGTTCCGTGATACTTTATTCTAAATGTTAATGTTTAAAACTTAGCCAGCGTAATCAAATAGATCACATACCGATTCAAACAATTGCTGGGTAGACACACTCAAGGTTGGTGTGATGAAGATGGTATCGTCGCCTGCAACGACCCCTAGAATCCCTTCTGCTTTACCCAAAGAATCGAGCAATCGAGCAATCAACTGTGCAGCACCTGGGCCAGTGTGAATAACGACGATAGCGTTGTTGTAATCTATATCAAGAACCAATTCACGTAGAGAGCTAGAGACAGTTGGAACGCCAAGCTCTGCTGGTAGGCAGTACACCATTTCCATTTTTGCGTTGCGGGTCCTCACTGCGCCAAACTTAGTCAACATGCGTGACACTTTTGATTGGTTGATGTTCTCAAACCCTTCAAGTTTTAATGCGTCGACAATCTCGCCCTGAGAACCAAAACGCTCTTCTTTTAGTAACGCTTTAAACGCGCGAACCAGGTTGTCTTGTTTGTCATTATTGCGCATAAACGCCTCTTATTTTTGTTCAACTAGCAGTGATCCGGCTATTGTGGCACAGAACCTCGATCTTGACCAAATAATCCATGGTTTATGCCAACGGTATCACTATTATCAATGCTGAAGTTAGCGATGATAACCTTATAATTAGCAAGGGGAAAAATGGGTTCTCATCACCCTCTTGTCATGATAGCGTAGTAGCACGTAATCAGTGAGTTGCGCGAGCTCGCAAAGCTGAGGTTAATTGATTGTAATCGATTAGTGATTACTATAACTTTTTAGCTAATCGACGAAAAATTACCCTACAAGACTATTAATAAGAGATATAAATCTCAAGGAGAACTCCCATGAAAGTAGCTGTTATTGGTGCCGCAGGTGGCATCGGCCAAGCCCTAGCCCTATTGCTAAAAAACCGTCTTCCTGCTGGTTCTGATCTAGCCCTGTATGATATTGCTCCCGTCACTCCAGGTGTTGCAGCTGATCTAAGCCACATCCCAACGCCTGTTTCTATTAAAGGCTATGCGGGTGAAGATCCAACACCAGCACTTGAAGGTGCTGATGTGGTTCTAATTTCTGCGGGTGTTGCGCGTAAGCCAGGTATGGATCGCTCAGACCTATTCAATGTCAATGCAGGTATCGTTAAGTCATTGGCCGAGAAAATCGCGGTCGTGTGTCCTACTGCTTGTGTTGGTATCATCACTAACCCTGTTAACACCACAGTGCCTATCGCAGCTGAAGTCCTTAAGAAAGCAGGTGTGTATGACAAGCGTAGACTGTTCGGTGTGACGACGCTTGACGTTATTCGCTCTGAGACATTTGTAGCTGATCTGAAAGCGAAAGATCCAGGTGATATTCGCGTACCAGTTATTGGTGGTCACTCTGGTGTGACTATTTTACCGCTACTTTCTCAAGTTGAAGGTGTTGAGTTTACTGCGGAAGAAGTAGAAGCGTTAACTAAGCGTATTCAAAACGCTGGTACTGAAGTGGTTGAAGCGAAGGCGGGTGGCGGCTCTGCGACCTTGTCTATGGGTCAGGCAGCGTGTCGCTTTGGTTTAGCTCTTGTTAAAGGCCTTCAAGGCGAAGAGAACGTTATTGAGTGTGCTTATGTGGAAGGTGATGGTGAGCACGCTCCATTCTTCGCACAACCAGTTAAGCTAGGTAAAGACGGCGCAGAAGCTATCCTTAGCTACGGTGAACTCAGTGATTACGAGAAAGCAGCACTAGATGGCATGCTAGAGACGCTTAATAAAGATATTGAAATTGGTGTAGAGTTCGCTAAGTAAACTCCTACATTAATTTAAATAGCAAAAGCCGGTCTTTTTAAGATCGGCTTTTTTGATCTATACCCTATAAGACTCCGTAATAAATCGGAGCGGGGAGGAAGGGTCATGGAAATGAAAGATGTAGTAAAAGGTATGTGGGTGGATTCACAACATGGCGCTGGAAGAGTGCTTGTTGTCGACGAGCAGTCACAGTCCGTTTTGGTCGAACCAATCGGAAGCGAGGAGCAATGGGCACTATCTGTTGACGAAGTCGAAGAAGAGCTGCAGCTTCATAACGGTTGTGATAAATACTACTAAAGCTTGGTCTCAGAAACGGAAAAGGGCAGTGATGCACAATCACTGCCATTTGACCTTATGCCGTTCTTTTCACTGCCATGTAGGCAAGCGCGATTAAGGCTTCTTTATATTCACTGTCAGGCACGATAGAAAGTGCTTCAATGGCCTTATCAGCTTCTTTAAAAGCCATGTCTTCAGTGTACTTTAATGAGCCCACACGATTCATTGTTGCCATAATGGTATCGAGCTTATCAATCCCATTACCTTTTTCAATTGCTTCGCGAATCATCGCACTTTCGTGTTCTTCACCGTGCTGCATGGCGTGGATAAGCGGTAATGTTGGTTTACCTTCAGCTAGGTCGTCACCGACATTTTTACCCATGTCTTCACCCGTAGAGGTGTAATCCATGACGTCATCAATAAGCTGGAACGCGGTTCCAAGGTACTTACCGTAATTCTGTAGTGCAAGTTCGACTTCTGGAGAGGCATCGTTGAGGATAGCTCCAACTTGAGTCGCGGCTTCAAACAAACGTGCCGTCTTAGAGTAGATGACTTGCATGTAGCTTGCTTCAGAAGTATTAGGGTCATTGCAGTTCATTAGCTGCTGAACTTCACCTTCTGCGATGACATTCACGGCATCACTCATAAGCTCTAAAATGCGCAATGAGCCAAGACCCGTCATCATTTGGAAAGAACGAGTATAGATGTAGTCACCTACTAGAACACTCGCAGCGTTACCAAAAGCAGCGTTTGCTGTTGCTTTACCTCGTCGCATATCAGACTCATCTACTACGTCGTCGTGCAATAACGTCGCAGTATGGATGAACTCAATAAACGCAGCAGCCGTTGTATGTGCGTTACCTTGATATCCTAAAGCTTTCGCTGAAAGCAACGCGAGTAGCGGTCTTAAGCGCTTGCCGCCACTACTTACAATATAGAAACCAAGTTGATTGATTAGACTAACTTCTGAGTTTAATTGTGCTTGTATTGTTTCATTCACTTTTGCCATATCATCGGCAGTCAGTGCTTGGATAGCTTTAAAATCCATTACGTACCCGGTTGAGCTTAGAGCCAATAAGGCTTAGTCGTTGGTTATAATCTGTGAATAATACACTAAAAAACGTTGATTAATACATGGTGAAAGGGCATTATTGCCGCACTTTTCATTGGCGATTAGTGTTTCGCCAATTTTTTCAAAATATGGCTTGTCATAGGGTAATCATTCGCGTAGAATCTGCGCCCTATTGATGATTAGTTTAGCGCACACCCTATTTGTTGAAATAACAATCAAAAGGCTGTGCGGAAAAAGCGGAGTAAAATATGTACGCTGTTTTCCAATCTGGTGGTAAACAACACCGTGTAAGCGAAGGTCAAACTCTTCGTTTAGAGAAATTAGACGTTGAAACTGGTGCAACTGTTGAATTTGATAAAGTTCTTCTTGTTGCTAACGGTGAAGACATTCAAGTTGGCGCTCCTCTTGTTGAGGGCGGCAAGGTAGTTGCTGAAGTGGTACAACACGGTCGTGGCGATAAAGTAAAAATCGTTAAGTTCCGTCGTCGTAAGCACTCTCGTAAGCAACAAGGTCACCGTCAGTGGTTCACGGAAGTGAAAATCACTGGCATCAACGCTTAATTCGATTAGGAGAGTTTAACAATGGCACACAAAAAAGCTGGTGGTTCTACTCGTAACGGCCGCGATTCAGAAAGCAAACGTCTAGGTGTTAAGCGTTTCGGTGGTGAGTCTGTTCTTGCAGGTAACATCATCGTACGTCAACGTGGTACTAAGTTCCACGCTGGTACTAACGTTGGTATCGGTAAAGACCATACTCTTTTCGCTCTTACTGAAGGTAAAGTGAAATTCGAAGTTAAAGGTCCTAAGAACCGTAAATTCGTTAGCATCGAAGCTGAGTAATTTTAGCGCTAAGCTAAATTACGAATAAGCTTTCTAGCTGAATTCAAAAGCCCTGCCGAGTCGGCGGGGTTTTTTATTTATATGGGCAGTCGATAGAGACGAGTCTCTAGGCATAGCTATGTTGAAACAACAAGCTCTGTACCATGGGGAATCGTCTCTGTCATCTGCTAAAATGTAGTGATAATTGATTGAGCCCACAAAGTGATCTTATGTCTTTTCGGCAGGATGGCTTTGGTGGTGGGTAGCGAAGAAGTAGTCGGAGTAAGAGATGAAGTTCGTTGATGAAGCGGTAGTAAAAGTCCAAGCGGGCGATGGCGGTAGCGGTGTCGTTAGTTTTTGGCGTGAAAAATTCGTAGCGAAAGGTGGTCCTGACGGTGGCGATGGCGGCGACGGTGGCGACATCTATATCGAAGCAGATGAGAACCTAAATACGCTCATTGACTATCGCTTCCAACGCTTTTACGAAGCTGAGCGTGGCGAAAATGGTCGCGGTGGTAACTGTACTGGTAAGCGTGGTAAAGATAAGGTACTTAAAGTGCCTGTCGGTACTCGAGCTGTAGATATTCACACTAATGAAATCGTTGCTGAAGTTGCTGAACATGGCAAAAAAGTGATGGTTGCAAAGGGTGGTTGGCACGGCCTAGGTAATACTCGATTTAAGTCATCGGTTAACCGAGCTCCTCGCCAGAAAACACTGGGTACTAAAGGCGAAATTCGTGAATTGCGTTTAGAGCTGTTGCTACTTGCTGACGTGGGTATGCTTGGTTTGCCAAATGCGGGTAAATCAACATTTATCCGTGCAGTTTCGGCGGCTAAGCCAAAAGTAGCCGACTATCCATTTACTACACTGATCCCTAGTTTAGGTGTGGTTAGCGTTGTTCCTGAGAAAAGCTTTGTTGTGGCGGATATCCCAGGTCTGATTGAAGGTGCCGCAGACGGTGCTGGCTTAGGTATTCGTTTCCTTAAGCACTTAGAGCGCTGCCGAGTATTGCTGCACATGATCGATATTATGCCTATCGATCAAAGTAACCCTATCGAGAACGCACTGACGATTATCGATGAGCTAGAGCAGTACAGCGAAAAGCTAGCGGATAAACCGCGCTGGTTAGTATTCAATAAAGTCGATCTTATGCCAGAAGAAGAAGCGAATGAAGTGATCCAAGAGATCCTCGATGCACTTGGTTGGGAAGATGAGTACTTCAAGATCTCTGCAGTGAATAAGCAAGGAACTAAAGAGCTTTGCTATAAGCTTGCTGACTTTATGGAAACACTGCCACGCGCTGAAGAAGAGATTTCTGAGGAAGAGAAAGTCGACTTTATGTGGGACGATTACCACAAAGATGCAATGTCTGGTAAAGACGTGATTACTGAAGACGATTGGGATGATTGGGACGACGAAGAAGATGACGGCCACGTTGTCTACGTCCGTGACTGATTGTTACCTCAATGATTTAAAAAGCTGCAAAGTTACTTTGCAGCTTTTTTTGTACTCAAATTATTTCAGTGTGGCTTGTACTAAGGCAAACTAATACAAACTCTCTTTTCTCCCCCTTTATGCTAAAGGAAGCCTTTTAAATGGATTTAAATCGGCGAATTTCGGATGTGGATGCTCTGATATTTAAACACTACCGTGTTGTACATGGCATTCGGATTTCCGTGGCATTCGTTTTAACTCTAGCTTTAACCAGTTATTTTCAGATTCCCGAAAGCACCTGGATACTCATTACGTTAGTAGTAGTGATTGGCCCTATCTCGTATTTAGGTAATGTTTTACCACGAGCTTGGCATCGCACTATGGGAACGATTATTGGAGCATTGTCAGGGATTACCGCCATTTTACTTGGACAATGGTCAATGTCGGCTATGTATGCTTGGTGCGGCGCTGTGATGTTTTGTAGTGCCTATTTTGCGTTAGGTAAACGCCCTTATGTGGGTTTGCTGATTGGTATTACCCTTGCGGTCACTATTGGAGCAGGTAATCACGATATTGAAGTTGCGTTGTGGCGTGGTCTTGATGTAACGATTGGCTGTGTATTAGCGGTGTTGTTTTGCATTATTTATCCGCAAAGAGCGTTTATTCATTGGCGCATGCGTCTAGGCGCCACGCTGGACCGGTTTGCTAAGGTCTATCAAATATCCACATCATTGAACATGCTTGAACAGCCGAACCTTGAGCGCTATCAGCAAACGCTAATGAAGGAGATGGTAACCTTGAGAAGTCTCATTTCTCCTTCAGTTAAAGAGTCAAAGCTAAGTGCACAATTATTAGAAGCGATTCAAGTACAGCTTCGCAACATGCTTTACTCTATTGAACTTTTGAACACCTCTTATTGGAGCGACAGGCACAGTCATTTGAATATGCTTTGGTCCAAACCCCTTAATGATTGCCAGAAAATCATTGAGAAAGAGTTCGAAGCACTTGCAACATTAATAATGACCGGGAAATTAGAGACCGAGCTTTCAGGTAAAGAAATTGCGACAGCAAGAGAGGCCTTAAAAAACAGTTTGCCAAAGATTGATGGTGAGGAGACGAGCATCAATGGCTACTTATGGCTTAACTTGAAGCTAATGGAAGACCTTGTAAGCCTAAAACGACTGTTAGTTTATTCGCTGAATCTGTCTCAAGAGTAGTTTTCACAAATTTGTTGTTTTCTGTCAATCGTGCCCCAGTTTTTAGTTCATCAACAATGAAAATGCCCCTAAAATGGATTCAATACTGAATGACCACGAAAAAACTGGAATGGATTCTAAGCAACGAGCCGTCTCTCGGCTGATTGCGCAAGCAGGGCAAATGTTACTTGCTCATGGCGCAGAAAGTACGTTAGTTGGCGATATTACTCGAAGAATGGGTATTGCTGCTTCTATGGACGAAGTAGAAGTATCACTGTCAGCAAGTTCATTAGTGATTACCACGGTTTACAAAGAACATTGTGTTACGACGGCAAGACGAAGCCCAGATCGTGGGCTTAATATGCGTGTTGTGACTCAGGTTCAACGTATCTGTATCATGATGGAGAAAGGCATTCTTGACTATCAACTAGCTCAGAAAAAACTGAATAAGATCAGTCCTGAACGCTATAATCGTTGGCTAGTCGTGGTGATGATAGGGCTATCATGCGCTGCTTTTAGTCGTCTCGCTGGCGGTGACTGGTCAGTGTTTGCAATGACTTTTCTAGCTTCAGCCGTTGGTATGACGGTACGTCAAGAAATCGGCCATCGCCATTTTAACCCACTCTTAAACTTCTCCGTCACGGCGTTTGTTACCACACTTATTTCTGCCCAAGCAGTTATCTATAGCATCGGAGCGCAGCCTCAGCTAGTGATGGCGTCATCAGTGCTCATGTTAGTCCCCGGCTTTCCACTAATTAACTCTGTTGCTGATATGGTCAAAGGTTATGTCAACATGGGGATCGCTCGTTTTGTGTTTGCCAGCTTATTAACCCTAGCAACCTGCTTGGGGATAATTGGTGCCATGAGTCTGACGGATGTTCTAGGGTGGGCTCAGTAATGACAATAGTGGAATTATTATTTGCTCTGCTTAACGACATGTTCTTTGCCGCTATTCCAGCAGTAGGGTTTGCGTTGGTATTTAATGTTCCTCAAAATGCGTTAGCTTATTGCGCGATTGGTGGGGCAGTTGGCCATGGCTCTCGCTTTTTGATGATGCATTATGGTGTTCCGATTGAATGGGCTACTTTTTTTGCCGCAACGATTGTCGGTATGATTGGCGTTCATTGGTCGCATAAGTTTCTAGCTCATCCTAAAGTGTTTACGGTGGCCGCGCTAATACCGATGGTTCCTGGGGTGTTTGCCTATAAAGCTATGATTGCTATGGTGGAAATCAATCATCTTGGTTATACCCCAGAGCTTCTGGCTACTCTAATGGAGAACTTCCTAAAGGCGATGTTTATAATTGCTGGTTTGGCTATTGGTCTTGCCATGCCGGGGCTGTTATTCTATCGCAGCCGACCCGTCGTTTAATTAGGAATACAGTACCTCAATGATTATTAGCATGATTGCCGCTATGGCAGACAATCGAGTCATAGGCAAAGATAACCAAATGCCTTGGCACTTACCTGCCGACTTTATCTGGTTCAAAAAGTGCACCATGGGAAAACCCGTTATTATGGGTAGAAAAACCTATGAATCTATAGGGCGCCCTTTACCTGGTCGTCAAAACATTGTTGTTAGTCGAAATTCTGAGCTTCGCATAGATGGAGTGGAGACGGTAACTTCATTGGAACAAGCTTTGAGCTTAGTGAATGATGTGGAAGAAGCGATGATCATTGGTGGCGGTAGCTTTTACGAGCACTGTATGCCGATGGCAAACAAGCTTTATCTAACCTATATCGATGCAAATGTTGATGGCGATACTCAATTTCCTGATTGGGGAGAAGGCTGGAAACAAGTGCATAGTGAGCAATATCAAGCGGATGAGAAAAACGCGTACGACATGCAGTTCGTCATTCTTGAGCGCTAATATTCGCCGCCTAAGAGAGGTTTCTTAGGCGTCTTTTATTGAATATTTAACCTAAGGCTGGTTGTTCAAAAACGGCCTTATCTTCCCAACGAATCATAGTAAGGCTACCTCCCCAAACACACCCGGTATCCAATCCTATAACCTGTTCACTGATGTAGCCTCCTAGTGCTGCCCAATGCCCAAAAATTACGGTTTTATTAAGCGAGACTCGATTTTTTAATTGGAACCACGGAACATATTCTAGAGGGTTTACGTCGCTAGGAGGTAGCTTACAGGCCATATCTAAGCGCCCATCTGGATAACAAAAGCGCATTCGGGTGTAGGCATTAATGATGTAACGCCAACGTTCGAAACCGGTGAGTCCTGATTGCCAGAAGTCGGGGTCATTGCTGTACATATTATGGATGAGTGCTTGCCAATCATCACTTTGTAGTTGTTGCTCAACTTCTCGAGCATTGACTCTCGCCTGTTCTAAAGTCCACTGAGGAGAAATACCTGCATGACAAACGACAAATTCATCATGTTCTAAGAGCAAAGGCTGGTGTCTGAGCCAGTCTAATAAATCTGTCTTGTCTAGAGCTTCTAAAATCGGAAGTGTTTTGTCTTTGGGTTTCGCTTTGTGTACGCCAAGCGATACGGCTAATAAGTGAAGATCATGATTGCCCAGACAGACTTTTGCAGCCTCTCCCATGGCTTTGACGAAGCGGAGTGTTTCCAGTGATTTAGGGCCTCTAGCGACGAGATCTCCGGCAATCCAAAGGGTATCTTTTTGTTTGTCGAAATGACTTTTCGACAACAGTAGTTCCAATTCATCCAAGCAACCTTGAATGTCACCAACAATGTAATTTGCCACAAAAAACCTTAATTTAGAATATTGGGAATAGCTAAGCGGAATGGCTCTATTTCGGTAATGAATTCTTTGCCGTTGGCATCGATCATTATGTAATGACCTTGCATCACGCCAACAGGTGTCTCAATAGCCGTGCCACTGGTATACGTGTACTCATCACTTTTTTCGATTATTGGTTGTTGGCCGATCACACCTTCACCCTCGACACTGATCTGTTTTCCGTTAGCATCAGTAATCAGCCAACGTCGACTCATTAATTGCACAGTTTGCTGACTTAGGTTTTTTATCGTGATGACGTAAGCAAAGACAAAGCGCTTATTGTCTGGGTCAGATTGCTCTTCAACGTATTTGGTATGTACTTGGCATTTCACGCATGGCGAAGTTGTATCCATATGACTCTCCTATGCTGTTGAAAGGGCTACCTATTCACTATGACAAAAAAAAACGCCCATTAGCAAGCTAGTGAGCGTTTTTTAATGAATTAGTTATGATTTTCATCTAACCAGTTAGCCATGGCTACGAACTGTTGTAATGTTAGATTCTCTGGTCGCATAGAAGGGTTTACGCCCAGTTCTTCCAGCGTTTCTGCTGACATAAGAGACTTGTAGCAATTACGAACGGTTTTACGACGCTGGTTAAAGCCATCGCGACAGACTCTATCTAGCCATTTCAAACTAGTCGCAGGATAAGGTAGTTCTTCATAAGGAACCAATCTTACTACCGCTGAATCTACTTTCGGTGGCGGAACAAATGCTGTAGGTGGTACTTCAAGTACTGGAACCACTTTGCAGTAATACTGAGCCATAACCGTCAGACGGCCGTAAGCTTTTGTGCCTGGACCGGCGGCAAGGCGGTTCACCACTTCTTTTTGTAGCATAAAGTGCATATCTTGGATGTCTTTATGGAACTCAAACAAGTGGAACATCAAAGGTGTAGAGATGTTGTACGGCAAGTTACCGAAGATACGCAGCTTGTTATTTGGATTAACAAGTTGAGTAAAGTCAAAACGCATAGCGTCACCTTCATGAATGGTGAGCTTATCTCCCAAATCTGGGTGATTGCGTAGACGCTCTGCAAGATCTCGGTCTAATTCAATAACTGTAAACTTGTCGACTTCTTTACCTACTGGTTCAGTAATCGCACCAAGGCCTGGGCCAATCTCAACTAAGTTTTGACCTGGACGTGGATTAATTGCTGATACAATTCCGTCGATAACGTAAGGATCATTTAGGAAGTTTTGACCAAAACGCTTTCTTGCTTTGTGCCCTAGGTGGACATCATTTCTCATTGTCTGCTCTCTACTAAATCTATTGCGTACGCCAGTGCTGTCTCAAAGCTGCCAAAATCTGCTTGGCCTGTGCCAGCAAGATCCAATGCAGTGCCATGATCGACCGATGTCCTTATAAAGGGTAGACCAAGAGTTATGTTTACTGAACGACCGAAGCCTTTGTATTTAAGTACAGGGAGAACTTGATCGTGATACATGCCTAAGACAGCATCCGCATCGCGTAAATATTTGTCATTAAATATCGTATCGGCGGGTAATGGGCCGATAAGTTGATAATCTTTTTCTGTGCGAAGTTTCTCTAGGGTAGGAGTGATAGTTTCTATCTCTTCCATACCTAAGCAGCCATCCTCACCTGCGTGAGGGTTGAGGCCACAGACATAGATATTGGGTTTGGTAATACCAAACTTGGTGACCAAGTCGTGATGCAATATATCAACAATGCGTGTAACACGCTCTTCGGTGATGGCAGCAGGCACTTCCGATAATGGAAGGTGAGTTGTGACAAGTGCGGTTCTTAATCCTTCCGTTGCCAGCATCATGACCACAAGTGGTGTATTTGATACTTCTGCAAAGAACTCAGTATGGCCACTAAAGCTGACACCTGCTCGATTGATCACCCCTTTATGCACAGGGCCGGTGACAATAGCATCAAATTCACCTTTCATACAGCCTTTTGCTGCTTTTTCTAGGGTATTTAACACGTATTGTCCATTCGCTTCGTCTAACTTTCCTGCTTTGGCAGGGACTTGCAACGGCTCATGTAAAATAACCAAGCGGCCTTTGCAATGTGAATCATAAACCGTCGGATCATAATCGAGTAGGTCGATCTCAATGCCAAGCTGCTGTGCACGCTCGGCAATTAAGTTCTTATCAGCACAGATAACCACCTGATGTGGCCAGTCTCGCTGTGAGAGAGCAACCGCGAGATCGGGGCCTATACCTGCGGGCTCTCCGGCGGTAACAACAATACGCTTAGTTGGCATTGTTATCTTCCTCATCATCGTTCACCATTTCTACGAATGCACTGGCGCGAAGTTCTTGAATCCAGGCCGAAGCTTCTTCATTGAACTTACGATTAAACAAGATGCGGTATGCGCGGTTCTGCATGGCTGAGCCTGTCTTGTCTACATCTCTACGATCTAGAACTTCGACGATGTGCCAACCGTGTACGGTTTTAAATGGCTTACTGATTTGGCCAATAGGCAAGGTTTCAACCTGGTGCTTGAACTCCGGAACGTATAGTTCTGGTGTTTGGTAACCCAGTTCGCCGCCTTGGACAGCTGAGCCAGGGTCTTGGCTATATTGCTCGGCCATTTCAGCAAAGGTAGATTCACCAGATTGAACTTTAGCGATGATATTGTTGAGCTCTCTTTGAACCCCTTCATCACTTAAAATAACCGTAGGTTTGATAAGAATGTGTCGTGCGTTCACTTCAGTAACAGACACCGTCTCTAAGCCTTTAACGTCTTCAATTTTTAAGATGTGAAAACCAACACCGCTGCGGAATGGACCAATAATAGTGCCTTTAGTTTGCATCTTAATTTGGTCAGCAAAGATGGTTGGCATCTCTTCTTTACGCATCCAGCCCCAATCACCGCCTTCTAGCGCTTTCGGACCTTTTGAGTAGGTATATGCCATAGTGGCAAAATCTTCACCTGATTTTAGGTGTGCAACTAGATCCTTCGCTTGCTGCTCTTGAACGCTTTTATCTTCGCCATCATTAAAGCGCAATTGAATGTGACGAATCTTATAGGTCACAGTGGCGTCGCTTTCTTTAGCAAGCAGCTCTGCGAGGTTATCGACTTCAGCTGGTAGAATGTTGATTCGTTGTCTTACCATAGCGTTACGAGCTTCACTGGCGGCGATTTCATCACGAATTTGTTCACGAAATGCTTCCCACGTTAGTCCTTCTTCACGTACGGTTTGGCGAAGTTGCTCGATGGTTTGATTGTTGTTTTTAGCAATATCGTTAAGCGTGCTTTCTAGTCGGTTATCATCGATACGAACACCAATGCGATCAGCTTCTTGTAACTGCAGCTTTTCTAAGATCAGTTTATCGAGGATTTGCTCTTGGATAATATCTGCAGAAGGTAGCTCTTGGTCATTCTTACGAGCGTTGGCAGTAAGAGTCTTAGTGGCAGAATCAATATCACTTTGTAGGATAACGCCATCGTTGACGATAACACGAACGCGATCAAGCTCAACGGGCTCGGCAATGGCATGTAAAGCCATAACCGACAAAAGACATGTTGAAAGGAGTTTGCTTATAAATTTCATCGATATTCCTAGTGAAAACTTCACAGACTAAGAGTCTGTGAAGTTGATAAAGTTCCTAATTTCAGTCTAACGATCAATTATTTAGAATAAATGGTCGGCTGTATCCCAAAGCGTTACCTGTCGGGGATGGCGGTGGAGCCGTACTTCCGCCGAGGCCGGTAATACCAAAGTTTACTCGGACGTTTTGTTCAAATACAGGGGTGTTGCCTATATTTCCAGTCTCAGGACTATTACCTTCCCAAGAACGCAGCTGTTTACTGAAGTCGAAGCCTATGTACCAACAATCTGATTCGTATTGAATTTGGGCTAGCCATTCCATTGCTACGTTTTCAGTCGTGTCATAAAAGTATTGCCCCTGAACAACCCACTTGGGACCAAAACGATACCCACCCATCAGTCCTATTTGTGAAATGCCATTTCGAGTATTAGTTTGGAGGTAGTCTTCACTATAGTTTAATGTGCTTTTTATGTACTCACGGGAAACGTATCTATAATTGGCTTGAATGTAGTCTCCACCTATTCGATATTCGAGAGCAGAATTACCAATAGATACTTGAGAACCATCCAAATCGTACTGAATCCCGCCTCGATAGAAGACTTTGTCATTGAAATTCACATCCGTTTCAACAGCCCATGCAGAATAGTTAGTTGTAACATCGTCAGAAGTTTGATTGACGTCCTTAGTACCAGGGTCTAAATAGTATATTTGCCCAAAGGAAACTGCTAAGCGTTCTCGATGTATGCTATCGAAGAATCGAGTAGAAGCTCCATAACTAAATTGATTTGCTGGAGCAATAAAGTCAACTCCGCTGTATTTGCGTGCTCGAAAAAGACCGTAATAATCGGTTTGAAGTAATGATGTGTCGTATCGATATATTCCATCTTGATTTACATCAGGAATATATAGGTATTGAACCTGAGGCTCTAAGGTTTGGGTATAGTCTTTAACAAAGGTAGTTTTTCGTTCAAACACCATTGAACCATGACTTCTAAACTGAGGTACAGTTCTAGTTACTTTTTCCTTAAGCTCTGTCATATAATCGGGCGTTACAAAATTATCTTGTTTTGCCTGATCATAGTATGTGTACATTAGCCTAGCTTCATTGGTCCAAGAGCCCCACGTGTTCGCCAAAGGTAAAGTCAGACCAGGTTCAACATGAACGCGTATTGCCGTCGGTTTGGTTTGATCATCAGAAGTGAAGTTTGAAATATGACTAACTACGTCAAAATTAAGATTCTTATACGCTTGAGGTAAGTAGTAGTTAGCTTCAAACTGAGGAGCTAGTCGAAAAGGAGCATTTGATTCTTGAAGAATTTGAAAGTCACGAGCTCTTAAAGCGGTATCCCAGTTCGCGTTTCGGTAGGTTATTGTACCTTCCTGCATCAATTGACCATCAGAACGGTTACCTAAACTAGAGTCCATATCTGTAAAATATTCAATATCAGAGACTTGAGAATAGTCAATGTTTAGACCCCAGTTAGAACTAAAACTAGTATAGTTGGTAAACTGTGTAGCCCAGCGAGCGCCCTTATCCTCGAACTTCTTATCTTTACCTAAAACTTCAGCTTGCAGTCGACCAGTACTATTTGAAGTTAAGTATCTAAAATCACCTTTAAGTTGTAACCCACGGTTTTGCATATAATTGAAAGTAGTAAGCAAATCGTAGTTTTCAGCTAGGTTCCAGTAAACAGGTAGTGCAAACTCAAAACCATTCTTAGAACCAAGTGATGCAGATGGTCGTAACACGCCGGTTTTGCGTCTGTCACCAATAGGCATCTGCATATATGGCAAATAAAAGATAGGGACGTTCTGAACTTCAACTCTTGAATTATAAAGAGTTGCGACTTCCTCGTCTGGATCAATATCAATACCAGAAGCTAAGAAACGCCATGAGTTGTCTCCTTCTGGGCATGAAGTAATCGAGCCATCTTCAATCTCATATAGCTTTTTACCAGTCTTGGAAACAAATACTGCATCGCCACGGCCTGGGGTACACAAAAATTGATATTGCGTGTTCTCAAGAGTAATTTCATCTTTATTGAGGTTGTTTGTGGCTTTGTCAGAGACTGCTCGGATCTCACCATCATTCATTACCACGTTACCTTCAGCGACAACGATATTTTCTTTTTGATGAAGTGTGACATTATCTGCGGTGATGGTTTTATTGCCTTGAACTACCACTACATCGCCTTTATATGTCGCGCGTTGTCCACTGATCGCTTCCAAAGAGTCCGCTTCTATATTGATTGGCTCTTGATTGGAATCGGAACTTTGTGCAGTATCAACAGAGCACTGCTCTGCTGGTGGCATAGTTTGCCCACTATTTTTCGATGTTTCTTCGGCATGTGCGTAAGACGCTAGCAGCGCAGCACCTATTGAGGCCGCTAGATATGTGCGGGAAAAACGTGACATCGAGTTGTACTATCCTGTTTAACT
Organism: Vibrio sp. McD22-P3; assembly: GCF_021568915.1. Taxonomy (NCBI): domain Bacteria; kingdom Pseudomonadati; phylum Pseudomonadota; class Gammaproteobacteria; order Vibrionales; family Vibrionaceae; genus Vibrio; species Vibrio sp. McD22-P3. The sequence continues at coordinate 305,345 of NZ_JAKGTN010000001.1, read as the reverse complement.
TGATTCATTCAGTTGAATTCGATTGATATTGAATCGTTTATAAGACGGTCTCTATCATAAAGGAAATTGACCTTAACGACACTAGTAGACTGCGAATCAGCGCAAAAATTCATAAATAAAGAGCACATAAATCACATGATAGGTAAAATTTTAGGCGTATTTTTCGGCATGTTATTTGGCGGACCGTTAGGTGCGCTGTTCGGTTTATTCATTGGGCACCAGTTCGACAAAGCGAGACGATTAAATCAAGGTGGTTTTGCACGAGGTGGATTTGGCGGTGCAGATCAAGCTAAACGACAAGAAGAATTTCTCACCTCTGCCTATGCTGTGATGGGGCATGTTGCCAAAGCGAAAGGACAAGTCACCAAAGAAGAGATTCAACTAGCGACCATTATGATGGATCGTATGAACCTTAATAGTGAGCAAAAAAGAGCAGCTCAAGAAGCGTTCCGCGAAGGGAAGTCGGCGGATTTTCCGTTAGAACGTATTCTTGATAAGGTCCGTATTTCGTCGGGCGGTCGTCATGATCTGCTTCAGTTCTTTTTGGAATTGCAAATTTCAGCAGCCTTTGCTGACGGAAGTGTTCACCCTGCTGAACGAGAAGTGTTGCACCGGATTGCACAAGGACTTGGCTTTTCAGCTCAGCAGTTAGAGCAGCGATTACGAATGCAAGAAGCGGCGTTCCGATTCCAACAAGGTGGTAATTTCGGTGGTGGTCACTATCAAGGTGGTCAACAATCAGGAAGTTGGCAGCAAGCGAGCAGTGCGTCGCAGCTTTCTGATGCGTATGATGTGCTTGGTGTGTCAGAAGATGCCGATGCGAAAACGCTCAAACGAGCTTATCGTAAACTGATGAATGAGCATCATCCAGATAAACTGATGGCTAAAGGCTTGCCACCTGAAATGATGAATATGGCAAAAGAAAAATCTCAAGAGATTCAAAATGCCTATGATTTAATTAAGAAGGTGAAGGGATTTAAATAATGCAGACAGACAAGGATGTACTGGACTTTTGGTTTGGTGAATTAACGCCCGCAGATTGGTTCTCAGGGGATGTGGCACTAGATAGCCTTATAGAGCAGCGCTTTTTGTCGCTGCATAATAAAGCCGCGCTCGGTGAACTGTATACGTGGCGTCAAAGCCCACAAGGACGCCTGGCTGAAATCATAGTATTAGACCAGTTTTCTCGGAATTTATATCGCGGTAAGCCTCAGTCATTTTTGTCCGACCCAATGGCGTTGGTACTCGCCCAAGAAGCGGTAGCATTAGGCGAAGATATGAAGCTAAGTGAAGAGCAACGTAGCTTCTTATACATGCCTTATATGCATAGCGAATCTTTGGTTGTTCATGAAGAGGCTGTGCGCTTGTTTAAACAAAGCGGTCTTGAAAATAACCTGGATTTTGAATATCGCCACAAAGTGATTATCGAGCGATTTGGCCGCTACCCACATCGGAATAAGATTTTAGGGCGACAATCTAGTGAGGAAGAGCTGGAATTTCTTACCCAGCCCGGCTCTAGTTTTTGAAATGTAGTAAGGTCTAGGCAAGCAAGCCTGGACCCTAATACTATTTTTCGTTTAAAGCCCAATCGTAATCGTAGTCAATTTTACCCGCAAACCCTGTTAGCTTAGGGCTGTATTTTGCCATATGAGCAATGACACCACCTTGAGCTTTGAAGTCCTCAGCAAACCAGTCGTAAATCGACGAAAGTGTTGCCTTGTCACCTTTGATGTTTACGCCCTTATTTGAGTTGATAAAAGTGCTTGCCGCCTGTTCCAGTAACGCTTCTGTATTGCTTGATGTGAATGCTTGAGGTTGCAGGTTTGGACACCCTAAACTGGCGCAGTTAACGGCGTAATGGGTTCTTGGATCATTCCAAATAGGACGAAGGATTCTATGCTCAATATCATTAAGCGTCAGCGTCTGACCTGTAATTGTAATGACATCATCTCCCCAAGGTCCAAAGCTAAATAAACCACCCAGCTTTGTAATCGATTTTATTGGGTAATTATCCAAAATTAGGTCAACGGTAATCGCATTGTAGAGGTTCACCCAGTAAGCGTATTGTTCCGCTTTATTCAGTGTTCTTGGGTCGATGGCTGCGAGTTCCGACAGATAACTTTTTAATTGCTGCTTATCGTTTGGAGAAACTCGAACGTAACGTACCAAGGTGTTATCACCTTCTACTACCAAATACTTATCAAGAAAGGCTTGCCAGCTTTGGTGTGACACGTTTTGAAGGTTTGCTTCATTACTTGAATTCCAGTAAGCCCAAAGCTCAGATTTCGGCGCGGAAAACGCAGTAAAACTAAACAATAAGAGAGAAGCCGTGAGTGCTTTAAGCAGTGTTTTGACCATAGCAACGATCCATTTTATGTAAGGCTAATCCATCAGACCTGTAAAGATGCCAAGTTATTTCAATTGAGTGAAAAAAATCCCAGCACTTGGCTGGGATTTATCAATTCGTTTTGACTTTTATTTTAGGAAGCTAGGAATGTTGGCTTCATAAGCTGCAATTTTGTCTTCGTGCTGCAACGTTAGGCCAATGTTGTCTAGACCGTTTAATAGACAGTGGCGACGGAATTCGTCAATCTCAAAGCTGTAAGACTTACCGTTAGCTGTTACTTTCATTGCTTCTAGGTCGACAGTTATTTCTGCACCTTCGTTTGCTTCGACGTATTGGAACAGTTCATCCACCTCTTGCTCCGTTAATCGAACTGGTACCATTTGGTTGTTAATAGAGTTGCCATAGAAAATATCGGCAAAACTTGGAGCGATCATTACTTGGATGCCGTAATCAGCTAGTGCCCAGGGAGCGTGTTCACGCGAAGAGCCACAGCCAAAGTTTTCACGAGCAAGTAAAATGCTAGCGCCTTGATAGCGAGGAGCATTCATGACAAATTCTGGATTGTCTTGCTCGCCTGCGTCGTCCAAGAAGCGCCAGTCGTGGAATAGGTGTTTACCAAAACCAGTGCGGGTGACTTTCTGTAAAAACTGCTTAGGGATGATGGCGTCGGTATCGACATTCGCTGCATCTAAAGGTACGACTAAGCCGGTGTGTTGTTTAAATCCTGACATGTGAGTTTCCTTCTTAGTCTAGCTCTCTGATATCAACAAAATGACCTGCGATAGCCGCTGCGGCTGCCATTGCAGGACTCACTAGATGTGTGCGACCGTCACGGCCTTGACGACCTTCAAAGTTACGGTTACTAGTAGAGGCACAGCGCTCCTGTGGGCCTAGGCGGTCATTGTTCATCGCCAGACACATTGAGCAGCCTGGCAAGCGCCATTCAAAGCCCGCTTCTTTAAAGATAGAGTCTAAGCCTTCCGCTTCAGCCTGAGCTTTTACCTGCTCTGAGCCAGGGACAATCAAAGCTTGCACATGATCTGCGACTTTACGACCTTTAGCAACAGCAGCTGCAGCACGCATATCTTCGATACGAGAGTTAGTACAAGAACCTACAAATACTTTGTCTACTGGGTAGTCTTTAAGTGATTTACCCGCTTCTAGACCCATATAAGCCAGTGCTTTTTCTGCAGATGCTTTTTCTACTGGGTCAGCAAAGCTTTCCGGTGATGGAATAGGTTGGTCAACGGCAATAACTTGGCCGGGGTTGGTGCCCCAAGTAACCTGAGGTTTAATATCGGCACCGTTTAGTGTAACGACAGCGTCAAACTTAGCATCGTCATCGGTTTTAAAGGTTTTCCAGTATTCAACGGCAGCATCCCAGTCAGCGCCTTGAGGAGCGAACTTACGGCCTTTTAAATACTCAAACGTCGTTTCATCAGGAGCGATTAGACCTGCTTTCGCACCGAGTTCGATAGCCATGTTACATACCGTCATACGACCTTCCATAGAAAGGTCAGTAATCGCTTCACCACAGAACTCAACGACGTAACCCGTACCACCTGCTGCTGTAGTTTCACCGATAATGGCTAGGACGATATCTTTTGCCGTTACACCGGGAGCCACTTTACCTTTGACTTCAATCTTCATCGCTTTAGCGCGAGATTGTTTTAGTGTCTGAGTCGCTAGGACGTGCTCTACTTCTGAGGTACCAATGCCAAATGCCAATGAACCAAATGCACCGTGAGTAGCCGTATGCGAATCACCACAAACAATGGTCATCGCTGGTAGCGTAATACCAAGCTCTGGGCCCATAACATGAACAATACCTTGGTATTTATGATTGATATCGTAAAGTGTCACCCCGAATTCTTCGCAGTTCTTGGATAGCGTTTCCATCTGGATACGTGCCATTTCACCAGAGGCGTTGATGTCTTTGGTCGTTGTCGAAACGTTGTGGTCCATCGTCGCGAAAGTCTTACCTACTTGGCGCACTTGGCGACCTTTTTCGCGCAGACCATCAAATGCTTGAGGAGATGTCACTTCATGAACCAAGTGACGATCGATATATAGGATTGGGTTTTCACCCTCCGCTTCTACGGCGACGTGTGCATCGTAGACTTTTTCGTATAGTGTTTTTGACATTGCTAAATTCCTTGCTTCTTCCGCCACGCCCCTATAGGCGCAGCGAAGGCGATGTTGTAATTATGAGTTCAATACGTAACTTGCGATCTTGTCACCCATCTCAGAGGTGCTAAGTGCTGGCTTATCGCCTGCTAGATCCGCCGTTAACTCGCCTGCAGATAGTGCCTTACTAACTGCGGCTTCGATGTCTTGCGCTGCGGCCTCTTCACCTAAGCTGTAACGAAGCATTAGCGCAGCAGAAAGAATTTGTGCTACTGGGTTAGCAATGTTTTTACCAGCGATGTCTGGTGCACTGCCGCCAGCTGGCTCGTAGAGACCGAATTGACTTTCATTAAGACTTGCTGATGGCAACATGCCCATAGAACCTGTGATCATCGCACACTCATCAGAAATGATGTCACCAAAGATGTTAGAGCAAAGCATGATGTCAAACTGAGCCGGATCTTTGATTAATTGCATGGTTGCGTTATCGATGTACATGTGGTTTAGAGTGACATCTGGGTACTCTTTTGCTACTTCTTCAACGACTTCACGCCATAGGATAGAGCTTTGTAAAACATTCGCTTTATCGATGGAGTAAACGTTTTTGTTGCGAAGACGTGCGGACTCAAAGGCAATCTTGGCAATGCGTTCAATTTCAAAACGGTGGTAGACCTCAGTATCAAACGCTTTTTCTGTCGGGCCTTCACCTTCACGACCTTTTGGCTGACCAAAGTAGATGCCACCTGTTAACTCACGAACCACTACAATATCGAAGCCTTTTGCTGAAATATCAGCACGAAGAGGTGAAAAGTCTTCTAGACCAGCGTGAATTTGCGCTGGACGTAAATTACAGAATAGTTGGAAGTGTTTGCGAAGTGGTAGAAGGGCGCCACGTTCTGGCTGGTCATTGGGTGGAAGGTGCTCCCACTTGGGACCTCCAACTGAACCGAATAGGATTGCGTTTGATTCTTCACAGCCTTTCACTGTGCTCTCTGGAAGAGGGCAACCGTGATTATCGATGGCGATACCACCTACATCGTATTCTTCACGTTCTAGTGTAATGCTGTGCTTCTCTGAAATCGCATCCAACACTTTATGTGCTTGAGCCATAACTTCTGGGCCAATACCATCACCTGGTAGAACTGCAATCTTGTAAGTACCTGCCATGGGGCTAATTTCCTTAAATGTTGTATTTACTTATATTTCTTAAGCCCCTTGAAAACTATTGTCTGGACAACAACAGCAAGGGGCTAAATTTTCCTGTGGTCTTGGGAATGAACGCTTACCTTAGACCGCTTCTACTTTTTTCTGCTTCATCTCTTCAATCTGATCAGCGCGATGAATACTATTGATAACATGAAGTAGGGCTTGACCAGAAGCTTCAACGATATCCGTTGAGACACCAGTCCCGTGATATTTGCGACCCTTGTAGTTAGCAATAATATCGGCTTGGCCCAAACCATCTTCGCCTTCACCTTTTGCAGTCAAATCAAACTTATCTAGAACAATGTCGTAACCCGTCACGCGATAGATACATTGATAAAGCGCATCAACTGGGCCGTTACCGACGGCCGCCTCGCATTTCTCTTCATCACCACATTGAATCTTGATGCTTGTCGTTGCCATGATGCTACCAGATTGAACGCTTAGATAGTTCAACTTAAAGAAGTCGTCTTCGGCACGCAAGTTCGCAAAGTGCATTAATGCTTCTAAATCGTAATCAAAGACCTGACCTTTACGATCCGCTAGCTTCAAGAAATCCTCATATAGCGTGTCTAGATTGTATTCATTCTCGTTGTAACCCATCGCATCCATATGACTCTTAACAGCAGCTCGACCAGAACGACTCGTTAGGTTCAATGCTTTGTCTTTTAGGCCAATGGATTCCGGTGTCATGATCTCGTAGGTATTTTTGTTCTTCAACATACCGTCTTGGTGAATGCCTGAAGAGTGGCTAAATGCATTCGCACCAACAATGGCTTTGTTGTCTTGAATTGGCATGTTGCATAGCTGGGAAACCAGTTTACTGGTGCGATGGATTTCTTGATGTTGCAAGCCAGTATGAACACCTAGAAGCTCTTGGCGCGTTTTAATAATCATCGCAATTTCTTCTAGAGAGCAGTTACCTGCGCGCTCACCGATACCATTGATGGTACCTTCAATTTGGCGAGCACCTGCTTGGACTGCTGCGATAGAGTTCGCCACCGACATGCCTAAGTCATCATGGCAGTGCACCGAAATAATCGCTTTGTCGATGTTAGGAACGCGATTGAAAAGGGTTTGGATGATACCACCGAATTCGTTTGGAACCGTGTAGCCTACCGTGTCTGGAATATTGATGGTACTTGCGCCAGCATCAATAGCGGCTTCGACCATACGGCAAAGATTGTCGATTGGTGTGCGTCCTGCATCTTCACAAGAGAACTCAACGTCGTCGGTATAGTTACGTGCATGTTTCACCGCTTTTACGCCCATCTCGACTACATCGTCATAACTACGACGCAATTTATCTTGAACGTGAACCGTTGAGGTAGAGATGAACGTGTGAATACGGAATGCTTCTGCGACTTTTAACGCTTCAGCGGCGGCATCAATATCTTTAGCCACTGCGCGCGACAATGCACAAACTCGACTGTTTTTGATGTGTTTAGCGATGGTTTGTACTGACTCAAAGTCACCTGGAGAGGAGATAGGGAAGCCAGCTTCAATAACATCAACACCTAGACGCTCGAGCGCATAAGCAATTTGCAGTTTCTCTTTAACTGTCAGACTTGCTGAAAGTGCTTGCTCGCCGTCACGCAATGTGGTGTCGAATATTATCACCTGATCTTTCATAGTTGCTTCCTCTTTGTACAGGTTAATCGTTTACGTCCAGTTCAATCGATATAAAAAAACCCGCTTGTCTAAGCGGGTTTTTTTAGAATTCTTAGTGGTGTTTTTCGTCCACAACCTACCCGCGCGATTTTTTCACGATAAGGAGGAGGTTCAGGAGTAGAGAAAAACGTAATGACACTGTTATGCATTCCACAAAATTAAGTTACAAGATTAGTACCGCACTCAAGCTCATGCGTCAAGGGTTAATCTGATTTTTCTTGGATATCGGATCAGTGAGCACTGCAGTCTCAGCGTTTTCAATAGTAAATTAATCAAATGATTAAATTGTGATGAATTATTGTTCTGCATAAAGCAAAGGTATCAGTCCTATAATTAATCTAGTGATTAATAATCAAGGTTAAATTATGCAGCCTGTGGAACAAGAAAAGAGAAAGGTAGGCCGCCCTAGAAAGCAAACTGACGCGCGCCAAAAGCTGCTAGAGCATGCTCGTGAACTGTTTGTTGTCATGCCATACGATAAAGTATCGACTCGCCTGATTGCGCAACGAGCGGGCGTCAACATTGCGATGATTCGTTACTACTTTGGCAACAAAGAGGGGCTCTTCGAAACCATGGTTCGTGAGACCATCGCCCCTATGAAAAACAAAATGGATGAAGTTTTTACGAAAGGCGATCATCGTAACTTGTTTGATTTTATGCGTATTTATTATCACGAAATGAATAAAGTTCCGCAGTTCCCGCGTTTAGTCGCTCAAATTATGCATATGCCTCCCTCGGCGACACAGAGACGACTGTTTGAAAAAGTGTTTGCTGATCTTGCTCGCCCAGACCATGACCTGATGTTTGGTCGACTGCAACAGGCAGGATATTTACGTGATGATATTGATCCGAAGCTTTGTAAAGTATCGTTTATATCACTCATGGTGTTTCCGTTTGTCGCGCCACCTGCCATGTTGCAACTACACGGAATCGAACTGAATGAAGCCTTTCTAGATGAGTTGCTCGAACACAACATCTCATTGCTATCACGTGCGCTGTTACGCGACCCTACTAACGACTAATCAGAATGTGACCTTATGACGTCTAAAAATAAAAAGCTGTTGTTTTTTCCTGCCTTTGCAGTTGGTGTAATTGCGCTCATTGCAGCAATAAACCTGAGACCCGATGTGCCAACGAAACCCGCTGGAGATCGTTCAAGAGTAGTTGATACCATGACTCTAACACCGCAGATGTCAGCGCCTATCGCAATTGGCTTTGGTCGAGCTGAACCGAAAGTTGAGTGGAAGGCCATCGCAGAGGTGACAGGAGCGGTGGTATACAAGCATCCGAATTTAGAAAAAGGCACCGTGGTAGCGGCGGGAACGGAAATTCTTCGTATTGACCCTTTAGATTACGAACTCAAGCTATCACAGGCGATTGCCGACCTTAAATCAAGCGAAACTCAATTGGCCCGTTTAGACCAAGAAGAGACGAACCTGAAACAAACACTATCTATTGAGATAAACCGCTTACAACTCGCGGAAAACGAATACCAGCGTCGTGTGAACCTCAATAAGCGTGGCTTAACGTCTCAGTCTGATGTCGATACTCAAAAACAAAATATGCTGTCGCAGAAAAAGTTGGTTCAAGATATTGAAAACCAATTGGCGTTGATGCCGGATGAAAGAGGTGTCTCCCAAGCTTTGGTGAAAGTGAACCAAGCGAAAGTAGATGAAGCGAAGCGCTCATTGGAAAAGACACGTATTGTTTTGCCCGTTACGATGCGTGTTTCTGAAGTGGATGCTGAGTTAAACCAAGTAGTGAACTTGCAGCAAACCATGGTTACAGCACACCTAAACGATGTGATGGAAGTAGAAGCGCAGTTGTCGATTCACGATTTGCAGCTGTTGTCGAATACCCTGAATTGGGATGAGAGCCAAAGTGGTAATGTTGAATTAGATAAGCTGCAAGCCACTGTGGAATTGAGTAGTGGAAACCTTACTGCAACGTGGCCAGCTAAAGTGGCACGTGTCAGCGAAACCGTTGATGCTAACCAAGCGACAGCAGGTGTGATTCTGGAAGTTTCTCAATTACCAAGCAACAACGGCCTTGCGGGTACGCCAGTGCTGGTCAATGGGATGTTTGTAAAAGCAACCATTGAAGGACAGAAACAACCATCTTGGCTCGTGCCTGAACGCGCATTGCACGGCGATAAAATCTATTTGATGAACGATGAAAATCGCCTTGAAATGCGTTCGGTACAAGTCTCTTACCGTAGGGATAATCAAGTGATCATCACTGGTGACCTACAGCAAGGTGAGAAAGTGATTCTGAACGATATTTTGCCCGCTATTGAAGGAATGTTAGTCCGAGAAAGCATCGACGAGGCAAGCCAATGATTCGATTTTTCTCTAAGCACCCAACTGCTGCCAATTTGCTAATGTTGGCATTGTTGATCTTGGGTATCTCGTCATTGTCGACCATAAAACGTGAAACCTTCCCGGAGTTTGATCCGCCTTATATTATGGCAGCTATCACTTATCCGGGGGCATCGCCACAGGAAGTGGAAGAGAGTCTCTGCGTACGAATGGAAGATGCCGTCGATGGCCTATCAAATATTGAAGAAACCAAATGTGAAGCGATTGAAGGTTCTGCGCGTTTAACGCTTAAACTCAATGAGCGAGCAGACATCGGCCGTATGCTGGTGGATGTGCAAACTCAAATTAATGCTATCAACGACTTTCCTGACGAGATTGAATCTCCAGTAGTTCAAGAGCTGGATTGGAATGAGCCTGTAGTAGACGTTGCTATAACAGCAGACACCAGTTGGCCAGAGCTAAAAGCGTACGCCGAGCAGCTCAAGCGCATTCTAAAGCTAGATTATGGTGTATCACTTGTCGATGTGAGCGGTTTCTCGGATCACCAATATCGTGTGGAGTTGAACACTCAAATTATGCGCCAAATGGGGCTCAGTATCAGCGATATTGCGGTGCAAATTGGTAATCAGAACATCAAGTTACCGAGTGGTAATGTTGAAACTGAAGACAAAAATTTCTTAATTCGTTTTGATGAACGACGAGTAACTCCGCAAGAGTTGGAGTCTATTGTTGTCGGTTCAAGTCCCAGCGGTGCACTTATTCGCCTGAAAGATGTAGCGACCATTACCGACCGCTTTGAGCTTGATGAGCAAAAGGTACTGTTCAACGGTAAGCCTTCTGCAGTGCTAAAGATCAGTAAAAACAAAGAAGATGATGCACTGCGTGTAAAAGAGCAGGTCACCAAATTTGTGGATGCACAGCGACTTATCGCACCAGAAGGCGTGACGTTAGAAATGACCAACGATATGTCATCGGTACTTTGGGATCGTCTGACCATGATGGTCAAAAATGGCTGGCAGGGGATCTTATTAGTCTTTGCGACGATGTGGTTGTTCTTTAGTTTCCGTTATTCGTTTTGGGTTGCCGCTGGCTTACCGGTGGCATTTCTTGGTGGTCTTTTCTTGATGGCTAACCTCGGGCTGTCGATCAATATCATGTCGCTAGTTGGGCTATTAATGGCCATCGGTATCATGATGGATGATGCTATCGTTATCGCAGAGTCGATTCAATCTCACCTTGACCGAGGACAGAGTATCGATGATGCGGTCATCAATGGAGTGAAGAAAGTCCTACCCGGTGTTATCTCCTCGTTTTTGACTACTGTGTGTATTTTCGGCAGCTTGCTCTTCCTGCAAGGAGAAATGGGGGCGGTGCTGCGTGCTGTGCCACAAGTGTTGATTTTGGTGTTGTCGCTTAGTCTGGTTGAAGCATTTTTGATTTTGCCGAATCACTTGTCTCACTCGCTGCATAAACATAATAAAGATAAGCCTCCCGTAAAGTTCAAACGCGTATTACTCGAGCGCTTTGAGCATTTTCGCAATACAACATTAGTGAATGCGGTCGACAAAGTTGTTTCCTACCGCTATGCCTTTATGGGCAGTGTCTTTGCGATGTTACTTATCTCGGTGAGCTTAATCGCTGGTGGAGTAGTGAAGTTCCACCCATTCCCTTCATTAGATGGCGATATTGCTGAAGCGAGGATCATCCTGCCACCAGGAGCTTCCTTGTCTCAAACAGAGCGTGTTGTTGATAAAATTGTAGCGTCGGCTGAAAAACTCAATAAGCAGTGGAGCGACGAAATGGAAGGTGGCGAACCACTGGTAAAACAAATTACTAGTCAGTTCAATACCAACCGTGATGCTAACGAATCAGGGCCACATATTGCTACTGTGAGACTGGATTTGCTCAGTGCTGAGCAGCGAAATACCTTGATCGATGATTTTATTGCGGCTTGGAGAGAAGATGTGGGAGAGCTTGCTGATCCGATCTCATTAGTTTTCAAGCAACCGACAATGGGGCCGGGTGGCCGTGCATTGGAAATTCGCATTAAGCATGATGACCTAGACATGCTAAAAGCGGCGTCCGTTGAGATACAGCAATACTTGAATGAGTTTGATGGTGTCAGTGGTGTCTTGGACGATATGCGTTTAGGTAAAGAAGAAATTCTGGTCAAATTACGCCCAGGTGCCGAGAGCTTTGGTGTTAATGGTCAGCTGATTGCTAGCCAGCTTCGAGCCGCGTTTTTTGGTCAAACTGCCGATGAAATTCAGGTAGGGGTGGAGAACATTAAAATTGAGGTGAAACTCAACAAGCAAGATATTGGGGATATCCAGCAGCTGGCTAATTTCCCGATTTTCCTGGCGGACGGTTCACAAGTTCCTCTGGCTTCTGTCGCTACGTTAGATTTTCAGCGTAACTATGTGCGTATCCAACGTGTTGATGGTTTGAGAACCGTGAGCGTATTTGGTGATGTTGACGCATCTAAAGCTAGCTCGACCGATATTATCAGCCAGTTCCGCGCTGAAGAAGTCAGCAAGCTACAGCAAGAATATCCAGGATTGAGATTCGACTTCGAGGGGGAAACCAAAGACAGTGCAGAAACTGGCGCGTCAATGGCAAAAGGGTTCCTATTAGGATTATTTGGCGTATTCACCATTCTGAGTTATCAGTTCAGAAGTTACCTTGAACCTTTTGTGGTTATGTTGGCGATTCCTTTAGCCTTTATTGGTGTGGTATGGGGGCACTTGCTGTTAGGACACTCAATGAGTATGCCAAGTATTATGGGATTTGTGTCGCTAGCCGGTATTGTAGTGAATGACTCGATTCTCTTGGTTCAGTACATACGTCACCATGTGGATGAAGGCGATTCAGTGCATGACTCTGTGGTTAAAGCGAGCCGTGAACGTTTTCGTGCGGTGTTCTTAACGTCAATGACTACGGCGGCAGGTTTATTGCCTCTACTTACCGAGACCAGCTTGCAAGCTCAGGTTATTCAACCGCTCGTTATTTCGATTGTGTTTGGTATTTTTGCTTCGACAGCCTTGGTGCTATTTATGATTCCATCGGCGTATGCCATATTGGCTGATTGGGGATTGGTCCACAAACACGAAGAAATCTAATTCGCGTAAATATAATATTCCTTACTTCCATTCTACAAGTTAGTGAGCTGAGTTCCTCAGCCACTAACTTTCATCATTTCTCCAATAAATCGTCACCTAATTGTCATTGTTGCTGACTACTTTTTGATCATGAGTTACTCGTTATCACAAGGAGTGAGTTATGAGAACCATTGAGCCAATTGCGCGAATGGATTTAGCCTTTTCATTGTTTTGCTTGCAGCATCGCTTTAATGCCCCGGTCGCTAAGATAAGCCGTTGGGTGTCCAGAACTGGAGATGGTCATCTTTACCTAATATTAGGATTGATGATTTGGTTTATGGACGATGTGGCAGGGCGTTTGTTCTTTGCTGCTGCGTTGCTGGCTTTCGCCATTGAGCTACCTATTTATTGGTTAACGAAGAACAGTTTTAAACGCCGCCGTCCTGAAGAGTTCTCTCATCTTCTTCAGGCCTTCATCACACCTTCTGATCGTTACAGCCTGCCTTCAGGGCATACCGCAGCGGCGTTTCTAATGGCAACAATAATCGGGCACTTCTATCCAGCTTGGTATGACGCTGCTTTGATATGGGCGTTGCTGATTGGTGCGTCACGAATTCTGCTCGGGGTTCACTTTCTTACTGATGTGGTTATTGGTGCTGTCTTAGGTGTATCCGCTGCGTATGTATCGATCAGTTACGTGCTTGAGTTAGTTTAAAAGGTGATATTGATGAAGATTCTTTACGGTGTTCAGGGAACTGGAAATGGACATATTGCCAGAGCGAGGGCTATGTCTCAGGCACTGAAGTCTCATGATGTCGAGGTAGATTTTCTATTTTCCGGACGCGACAGAGACAAGTATTTTTCCATGGAGCAATTTGGTGATTACCAAACCCGGCGGGGATTTAGTTTTGTCACCGAGGATGGCAAGGTTAATTACTTGAAAACAGTAATGGAAAATAGTTTAACCAGCTTTTTTAGTGAAGTGAGACAAATGGATGTCTCGGACTATGACTTAGTCATCAACGACTTTGAGCCAATCACGGCTTGGGCAGCGCGCTCTCAAAACGTACCAACCGTAAGCATCAGCCATCAAAATGCGTTTCTATTTGATGTACCACAAAAGGGGGCGAACTGGATTGATGACTCAGTTATCCAACATTTTGCACCTTCTCAGTATCAACTAGGTCTGCATTGGTATCATTTTGGCCAACCTATCTTACCGCCTATTGTTCATACCAACGGACATGATGTGACCTCGGAAGACTTCGTATTAATTTACCTGCCTTTTGAAAACACACAAACCATTATCGATGTGCTATTGCGCTTCGTAAATCAACGTTTTATCTGTTATCACCCTGAGATTATTGAGCAGCAACAAGTCGAAAACATTCTGATGAAGCCGCTGAGTCATGAGCAGTTTCAGCGCGATCTGCACCGTTGCCAAGGGGTAATCGCCAATGGTGGGTTTGAGTTGCCGTCTGAAGCACTGAGCTTAGGTAAGAAGCTATTGGTAAAACCACTTGATGGTCAGTTTGAACAACAAAGTAATGCCGCAACGCTAGAGAGCTTAGGGCTTGCTCAGTCCATGGACTTCCTTGATGCATCAGTCATTCGTGCTTGGTTAGATGAAAAGCAAGCTGAACGAGTAACCTATCCAGATGTTGCTAACGAGATTGCGGAGTGGCTAATAGCTGGAAACTGGGATTGTAGCCAGCAGCTACGTCATCGTTTATGGGAGAAAGTTGATTTTCCGAGCTACGCTTCCATTTAACGATCGTTTAGCCACCTTTATCACTTTAACGAAAAGCCGCATTGAGCGGCTTTTTTGCGATTAAAGCTCTGTAATACGTCGTTGTTGTATTTGCCATAAGCATCAATTCATTTTGAATGATAGACGTGATGTATCTATTATGCGAATACTTTGAAAGTGGTTCTATATGGTAGTTAGATATAGCTAATGCGTTGGAAATTTCGAAAGATATACTTACTAGTTATGGTTTTAGAAGTTGTAACGGACAAAAGTTATTAAAAATGTAATTTATCTTTTTTTATATATAATGTAACTTATTGTTGTTAATGGATAATGTATTTGTATCGATAAAATTTGGTGATTCTTTGTCAAACTTGTTGGTGTTGGGTTTGTTATTAGTAGATAGTTTGTTTTGTCCTCGAACTATGCAGAGGATTAATAGAACGTTGTAAGGTACGTAGTGGTAGCGAGTAAATAACTCCTGTTGCTAACCATTAATCCTTACTCACATATTCGAGATTGAAATTACACGAGGCTTACTAAATGTTAGACAAAAAAGATGCTATGAGCGCTATCGCTAGCTACCGCATGGAAAGCACATTACGCGGCGTAGATCTAAACCTATTGACTGTTTTCGACGCAGTGATGCAAGAGCAGAATATCACTCGCGCGGCACACAATTTGGGTATGTCGCAACCAGCAGTTAGTAATGCCGTTGCGCGCCTTAAAGTGATGTTCAACGATGAGCTATTTATGCGTCAGGGCCGTGGTATTCAACCAACACAACGTGCTCGTCAGCTGTTTGGTCCTGTGCGCCAAGCATTGCAGTTGATTCGCAATGAACTACCGAGTTCTATTTTTACACCAGAAACATCAACTCGCCTGTTCAAAATGGCAATTTGTTCTCCATGTGATATGCGTTTTGCTCCAAAAATCATGCACACTATTTCCGAGCAAGCGCCTCACGTTCAATTGCACTTGGACGCTGAAGCTGACCGTCAATTAGCAGATCGCATGCGTTATCAAGAAATTGATTTTGTCATTGATTACGCTCGTTATGATGCGCAAGGCTTCTCAAGCACAGAGATCTTCCAAGATGAACTGGTTGTAGTTGCTGCCAAGAATCACCCACGAATTCATGGTGTAGTGAGCACAGCTCAGTTAGCACATGAAAAGCACGCTAAGTTATCTAAAGTACACGGTGTTCGCAGCTTCTCTGAGCAAGCATATCGTGAACTGGAGTGCCAAGCATCTTATGAAGGAACCAGTCTAAGCAACGTGCTTTATGTGGTTGGTCAATCTGAGCTTGTGACTATCGCACCACGTTGGTTGGTAGAAAATGCGGTTAATAAAGAGCAGCTACAAGTACTTTCACTGCCATTAGAAAACACCAAAATCAGCGGCTACTTGAGTTGGCATGAGTCGAGTGAGAAAGATAAAGGTCACATCTGGTTGCGTGATCAGTTGATGGTCATCTGCGGCGAAGTTGTCGCGTTGTCATAGTCTATTACAACTTTCTAGAGCAAGCCCTGAACAGTATCTGTACAGGGCTTTTTTAGTTTTTACAGAAAGTTATTATCATTGAATGATTAAACCGATAACTATTATTGATAACTTTGATATAGGTCGGTTGCCTTTTTTACGAGCATAGGTACACTTGTGCGCTCAAAAAGCTTACATGTGTAAGCTAAAAGGTAAAGATAGAACATGGCTAATTTAGATTTCCATATTGTAAAGAAGATTCGTGACCGAATCGCACAAGGTGGCGACAAGATCGCCTTACGACATAAAATCAACAATGTGTGGCAAGGGATTAGCTGGAAGGAGTTTGGGGTAAACGTTGATGCGTTATCTCTGGCTCTACTTGGAAAAGGAATCCAACCTCAAGACAAAATCGGTATCATTTCCAATAACATGCCGAAGTGGACAATTGCTGACTTAGCAGCATTGCAAATTCGCGCGGTAACCGTGCCGCTATACCCTACAAATACCCCAGCTCAAACCAGCTATATCGTTCAGAACGCTGACGTTCGTATCTTATTCGTTGGAGAGCAAGCGCAGTATGATGCGGCTTTATCTATTTATGAAGAGTGCAGTCAGTTAGAGCTTATCGTCGCGATGAGTGATGACATCGTTCTGGCTGAAAATGATTTCAGTGTGAGCTGGCAAAGCTTTATGTCTGATGCCAGCATTGAACAACAGTCCACGCTATCAGAGCGACTAGAACAGGCCAATTACGATGATCTGCTAACGCTGATTTATACGTCTGGTACCACAGGTCAACCTAAAGGTGTAATGCTAGATTACGCTAACATCGCAGCACAGTTGAAAGGTCATGATGCAAGGTTAAGCCTTACTGATCGAGACGTATCATTGTGCTTCTTACCGCTATCACACGTGTTCGAGCGTGCTTGGACGTTCTATGTATTGTATCAAGGCGGTACCAACTGCTATCTACAAGATACAATGCAGGTTCGTGATGCATTGAGTGAGATTCGTCCTACAGTAATGAGTGCGGTGCCTCGTTTCTACGAAAAAATCTTCTCAGCTATTCATGAACGTGTTTCTAAAGCGCCCGTTCATCGCAAGATTATGTTTACCTGGGCGGTCAACATGGGTGCGAAAATGGCACAATGCCGTCAGGACAACGTTGAGCCTTCATTGATTCTTAAGAAGAGTCATGCATTGGCAGACAAGTTGGTGTTGAGTAAGTTACGTGAGCTACTAGGTGGACGTATTAACTTTATGCCTTGTGGCGGCGCTAAACTTGATGAAACCATTGGTCGCTTTTTTCAAGCCATTGGTATCAATGTCAAGCTTGGCTACGGTATGACCGAAACAACGGCAACCGTCTCGTGCTGGGACGATACTTGTTATAACCCAGACTCTATCGGTATGCCGATGCCTGGTGCGGAAGTGAAAATTGGCGAGAACAATGAAATATTAGTTCGCGGACCAATGGTTATGCGTGGCTACTATAAATTGCCGGAAGAAACCGCGCAAACGTTTGATGCCGATGGTTTCCTAAAAACTGGTGATGCGGGTCAATTTGATGAGCGAGGTAATCTGTTTATCACTGACCGTATTAAAGAGCTAATGAAAACCTCAAATGGTAAGTATATTGCCCCACAAGCGATTGAAGGTGCGATTGGTAAAGACCATTACATCGAGCAAATTGCTGTTATTGCCGATACCCGTAAATTCGTGTCGGCGCTGATCGTGCCATGTTTTGATACGTTAGAAGAGTACGCTAAAGAGCTTAATATTAAATATCATGATCGTCTTGAGCTGATTAAGCACAATGAAGTGGTTGAGATGTTTGAGAAGCGTATAACTGAACTGCAAAAAGAGCTGGCAAAGTTTGAGCAGGTGAAAAAGTTCAAGTTGCTGCCGACGGGTTTCTCTATGGATAAAGGTGAGCTGACGCCAACGCAAAAGCTTCGCCGTAAAGTGATCAACGATCGCTACCAAGATGAAATTGAAGAGATGTATCGCGATACACCAAATAAGCCACACTAAGCTCTAGCGATTAAGCTGCAGTAGTTAAAGAAAAACCCTAGCGAATAGCTAGGGTTTTTCTATTTTGGTGTTCCGGCTCTTGAACTTAGTTGTTGGCGTATAACAATTCACTGTATCTATCTAAGGTGTTGAGTCGGTTCTCAGCATTGGCTAGGAAGGTCTGCTTAGCTTTACCTGTTAACGATTTAGATTGCGGCAGTTTTACCGTTCTCGGGTTCTTATGGACGCCATTTACTAAGAATTCATAGTGAAGATGAGGTCCGGTTACACGACCTGTCCCGCCAAGTGTACCAATAGTTTGACCTTGTTTTACTCGTTGTCCGGTTTTTACGGTTCGCTTCGTCAAGTGCAAGTACTTGGTGATATACGTATTGCTGTGTTTGATGAATACATAATTACCATTGAACTGGTTATAACTGGATTTCTGGACAATACCGTCACCAGCAGCCCAAATTGGTGTACCGACTGGCGCGGCATAATCGGTGCCTCGGTGGGCGCGAACTTTTCCGGTCACTGGGTGGCGACGAGTTGGGTTAAAGTTTGATGTTACACGGCGAAAATCGAGTGGGGAACGCAAGAACGCTTTCTTCATTGCGCGACCATTTTCGTCGTAATAGTTACCCGTCTTATCGTCTAATATTGCCTTGAAGGTATCGCCTTGGTTTTTAAAAATCGCGGCGATAATTTTGCCACGGCCGATCACTTCTCCTTCCACGACTTTTTCTTGGTATAGCAATTGAAAACTGTCACCGGAGCGAATATCTAACGCGAAGTCGATATCCCAACCGAAAATACCGGCCAACTCCATAATTTGATTAGCAGTTAATCCAGCTGAAATCCCAGCGTTCCAAAAGTTAGATGAAATTTGTGCTTGTGCGTAATTGTATTGATAGTCGACCTCTTTTTTATCCCAAGTCGAGGTAAATCCGTCATCAGTACGAGTGATCTTGAACGTTTCATAGTCGTTAATCCTACGTTTTAGCTGGATAAAGTCGCTATTCTCGTCGAATCCGAATGTTAGCTTATCTCCCGGTCTCAATTTCGAGAGCTGCTGTTTAATATCGTTATTGGTATAAATTAACTCATGCAGCAAGCGTGGTGACAGTCCTAAACGTTGAAAGAGAATGGCAGCGCTTTCTCCAGAGCGAACAGTATGCTCTTCCCAATTGAGTACAACGGTTGGTGGAATGGCATCACCAATAGGAAAGGCGCTATTGTCAATCGTTAGGGCGTAATGCTTGCCGACTTCAAGTCGGTCATTCCCATCATCCAGCTCATTTACGTCTGGCAGGAACAAGGCAATAACGATTAGTGCCGTAAAAAAGGCGATGAGCGCACGGTGAAGCCAAGGCAGGCGCTTAAAAACAGATACCATGAGAGTTCAATTCAACATTATTTTTGAAATTTCCTAAACCAATTAGTCTAACTGGTTTCAAAAAACATCGCTATTCAAGTAAGATGTCCAACTATTATATTTTTGCCAAATCTGTGGGAGTGAACAAGAATGGCGAACCTTGAAGCAGCGTTGGCTGAGATCAAACGTGGTGTTGACGAGCTAATTCCAGAAGAAGAACTGATTGCTAAGTTAAAAGAGGACCGTCCTCTACGCATCAAACTGGGTGCCGATCCTACAGCACCAGATATTCACCTAGGCCACACAGTAATTTTGAATAAGTTACGTGCATTCCAAGACCTAGGTCATGATGTGACTTTCTTAATCGGTGACTTCACTGGTATGGTTGGTGACCCAACGGGCAAAAACACGACGCGTCCACCGCTAACTCGTGAAGACGTTTTGCGTAACGCTGAAACGTACAAAGAGCAAGTGTTTAAGATCCTAGATCCAGCGAAAACGACGATCGCATTTAACTCTGAGTGGCTATCAGAACTGGGTGCTGAGGGCATGATTCGCCTTGCAGCTAACCAAACTGTAGCTCGTATGCTAGAGCGTGATGACTTTAAAAAGCGCTATGGCAACAACCAGCCAATCGCAATTCATGAGTTTATGTATCCACTGCTACAAGGTTACGATTCAGTAGCGATGAAAACGGATGTAGAGCTTGGTGGTACAGACCAGAAGTTCAACCTATTAATGGGCCGTGAGCTTCAAAAATCACATGGTCAGAAACCACAGGTTGTGCTGACTATGCCGCTTCTAGTAGGTTTGGACGGCGAGAAGAAGATGTCCAAGTCTGCACACAACTACATTGGTGTCAGCGAAGCGCCGTCAGAGATGTTTGGTAAGATCATGTCTATCTCTGATGAGCTAATGTGGAGCTACTATGAGCTGCTGTCATTCCGTCCTCTAGGCGAGATTGAACAGTTCAAAGCCGATGTTGAGGGTGGCGCAAACCCTCGAGATATTAAGATTCTACTTGCGAAGGAAATCATCGCACGCTTCCATACTGAAGCGGATGCCGATGCGGCTGAGCAAGAGTTCATCAATCGTTTCCAAAAAGGTGCGATGCCGGATGAAATGCCAGAATTCGAATTCGAAGCAGGCCTTCCAATTGGTAACCTTTTAAAAGAAGCAGCACTGGTTAACTCAACATCGGATGCAATGCGCATGATTCGTCAAGGCGCAGTGAAGATCGATGGCGAGAAAGTGGAAGATACTAAGCTAGTACCAGCTGCGGGCCAAGCGGTTTACCAAGTCGGTAAACGTAAGTTTGCTCGAGTGACACTGAAATAATCGGTGATATTGTAAGCGCATTAGTTAGCTCCCTGCCTGCGCAGGGATGACATCTCTAAGATAGAGGACATGCCTAAGGTGGATGGCATGATTGAAATATTAGTGTGTGCTTGATGTGCTTTGAAAACCTCCTTCGGGAGGTTTTTTTGTATGTGTCGGACACCATTTTACATACATAAAAAAACAGACGCTTGCGCGTCTGTTTTTCTGTATTTGCTTACATCACGTCTCTAATTATAGAGACTCAGTAAATGTACGAGCGATAACGTCACGTTGTTGTTCTGGAGTTAGCGAGTTAAAACGTACTGCGTAACCAGAAACACGGATAGTTAGCTGTGGGTAGTTCTCTGGGTTAGCAACAGCGTCTTCTAGAGTTTCACGCTTAAGAACATTTACGTTTAGGTGTTGGCCACCTTCGATGCGAGGTGCAGCTTCGATTGCTACTTCGCGGCTTTCGTATTCGCCTAAGTCGCTAACAGAGATAACTTGGTCAGCTTCAAAACCAGCATTTGCTGCAACGCAACGTGCTTCGTTTTTGTCACCGTCGATCAACCAGATTGAGTTTAGTAGATCGTCATTTGCTGCTTTAGTAATTTGGATACCTTGAATCATCACTATCTCCTAATCCACTTTCAGAGTGGCATTTTTGTGGTGTTAATTTTCAATTCTTGTCGAGCTGGCTTATATATAACCCGTTATGGGTATTCTAGTATTGATTTAGATCAAAATACAACAAAAAACATTAATGAAGTTGTGGTTAATTTTTTGATTGAGGTCAATCAAACCTTTAAAAATGGTGCTTTAAAATGATATTTTAATAATTAAAAATTATTTGAATTTCCATTTTGTAGTAATAAAACAACAAAAACACCGTAAGAAGCTAGCTATCTAGGTAAAATCAATGGCTTCCATAACCAAAACTGAAAGTATAAGATCGCTAAATAACAGTTCAAAAACTGTGAACTCGATCAGGTAGTCAATCATATGAAAAAATTTATTGGTGCACATGTCTCCGCCGCTGGTGGGGTTGATAATGTGCCACAAAGGGCAAATGAAATCGGTGCGAACGCATTTGCTCTTTTTACTAAGAATCAGCGACAGTGGGTGGCAAAACCGTTGACCGAAGAGGTTATCCAACGGTTTAAATTGGAATGCCAAAAGTACGGCTTCCGTGCGGAACAAATTCTTCCACATGACTCCTATCTCATTAACTTAGGTGCGCCGGAGTTGGATAAACTTGAAAAGTCTCGAGCTGCTTTTATCGATGAGATGGAGCGGTGCCAACAATTGGGGCTTACACTACTTAACTTTCATCCGGGCAGTCATTTAAAAAAGTTGTCTGAAAGTGATTGTTTAGACCGTATTGCCGAGTCCATTAACTTAGCGCATCAAGAAGTACCGGATGTCATCGCGGTCATTGAAAACACCGCAGGTCAGGGCACTAACCTTGGCTGGCGCTTCGAACACTTAGCTCACATCATTGATAAGGTAGACGATAAATCGAGGGTCGGCGTATGTCTTGATACCTGTCATACCTTTACTGCTGGCTACGACTTACGAACTAAAGAGGCATGCGAGCACACATTTGCAGAGTTTGACCGAATTGTTGGCATGCACTATTTGCGAGCCATGCACCTTAATGATTCAAAGATCCCGTTGGGAGGTAAGGTTGATAGGCATCACTCGCTTGGTAAAGGAGAGATTGGATGGGCGTGCTTTGAGTACATCATGCAAGATCAACGATTTGATTCTATCCCACTGATTTTAGAAACAATAGAGCCCACTATTTGGCCTGATGAGATCCAACAATTGAGACATTTTTCAATAAATTGCTGATTTTTTCGTGTGCTACATGGCATTTTGGCATCTTTCTTTCATACTATGTTACATGTATGTTGCATAAATGTGTGATTCGATAAGGTAGGTGCCATTATGACTCGTCCAGTAACTCCTAGACCAAATGCTACGCGTTCTACTCGCTTTCCGACCCCAAACCGACATATTCATGGTCAAGGTCATTACCGAACACCGCAAATAAAGCATCCTAATCATTGAGCGATAAATAATATAATAAGCACTGCCTCTGGCGAGGAAAAGTGCATGGCGACACGCCAAATTGACAGTAGTGGTGACCCTTCGTTGAGTGATAGACTACCTGAAGTATTCATCTTCAGGGACCCACAATGACAACACTCACATGGCACGACGTAATCGGTAATGAAAAGCAACAAGAGTACTTTCAACAGACCATGGCGTATGTTGAAGCACAGCGTACTCAAGGGAAGGCGATTTTCCCTCCTGCTCAAGATGTATTTAATGCATTTAGATTTACTGAGTTCTCGGATGTGAATGTGGTGATGTTGGGGCAAGATCCCTATCACGGACCTAATCAGGCTCACGGACTTTGTTTTTCCGTCTTACCAGGCGTAAAGACACCACCTTCTTTGGTCAATATGTATAAAGAGCTCGCTCAAGATATTGAGGGTTTTGAGATACCTGCGCATGGTTATCTGAAGAGCTGGGCAGAGCAAGGTGTGTTGATGTTAAACACGGTGTTGACTGTGGAGCAAGGGCAGGCACATTCTCATGCTAAATTAGGTTGGGAGACATTTACTGACCGAGTTATAGAAGCTTTGAATCAGAACGGTGAAGGCATTGTCTTCCTGCTATGGGGTTCGCATGCTCAAAAGAAAGGTAAGATGATAGACCGTAGTAAACATCACGTATTGACTGCACCTCATCCTTCCCCATTGTCTGCACATAGAGGCTTCTTCGGTAGCGGCCACTTTTCTAAAACAAATCAAATACTTCAAAGTATGGGTAAGCGACCTGTTGATTGGCAACCACGACTAGATTAAGCAATCTTAGTCAATTGGTGGTTTTTCGAGCATCCTCAAAACATGATCCTACTTTCTCTTATACACTTACAAAGAGTATGGAAAATTAGGGAGAAGGATCATGATGATCGAAAGGATTAGACGGGAGCATGGTTATATGGTGCGATTGCTCGCGATTTTAAATCGAAAATTGCACTTACTAGAAAAAGAGCAGCCAATTAACTACAGTATCGTCAAAGAGATTGTCGATTACTTAGCCAATCATTCTGAAAAAATACATCACCCCAAAGAAGACATTCTCTATCACTACTTTATCGAAAAATACGGTGCTCAAGAACAAGTAGAGAACCTTGAGACAGACCATCTAGATCTATCAGAGAAGACGCATGCTTTTCTAGATGTTGTCGAGATGATTCTCCAAGACTCAGTGGTGCCTCAAGAAGTATTCATGGGGCGTTTATCGGAGTTCATTCAAGACCAAAAACGCCACCTTGATTTGGAAGAACAATCTGTGCTGCCTTTGATAGAAAAACGGTTTACTACCCAAGATTGGCAAGTAGTAGAAAGCCAATGGACGGTGACCGAAGACGATCCGGTCTTTGGTGATACTATAGCTGACCGTTACAAACAGCTAGCCGCTCGCGTCAGACAAAATGATGTCGAAAGTGTTTAGTTTTGACATTTGAAAACGAAAGAACAATAAAAAACCCAAGCTGAGCTTGGGTTTTTTATTGTTAGCGAGGTTGACTCATTTGTTCTAAATACTGCAACCAGTCTGCGGTTTGTGTGGTTGGCTTTTCTCTATGCGCTGCTTGAGCAACCTTGGTTGCCTTGACGTAATCTTTCAGGCCCACATAGGCTCTCACTTGTAGTAACAGTTTCTCTTGTTGATTAATACCAGTGACTTTGTCAAGTGAACTTAGCGCCTGATTGAATGCGCCTTGCTGAAGCTCCAACCTTGCCACCTCTTCATAGTACTTACCATTAAGCCTTGCTGCTGCTAGCCAAGCCGTTTGAGCGTTTGACCACTCACGAGCCATTTGCCAATGCCTTGCCTGCTTGATAATGGTGTCAATATCGCTCTCTTTAACTTGTAAATTGGCATAGGACTCAGCAGCCTTCTCGGGAATACCTTGCTGAGAATAAAGCTGAGCTTTGCTGACCTCAAGATTCTCTGGTAACTCAATACCAGCGCGTTCGGCGGATACTAAGGTTGCCAGTGCCAATTTGTACTGCCTAGTTTGCATATAGAGTGAGCTCAACTGCTGCCACCACATTAGGTTATCCGGCTGTAACGCCAATAACTTTTGTGTCGTCAAAATCGCACTCTTCAAGCGTTTTAACTGCATCTCACCCGTTAATTGCAAACTTAATGGCTGTAGCTTAGGGGTATTGTCACGCCTGTGATATTCATTAATTGCCGCCAACAAAGGTTTCCATTGCTGCAATAAGTAATGAGTTCGCGCTTTATTGAGCCATACTCCGGTGATTTGGTCTTTGCTGATGTTGTTTGCTTCAGCGGTTTTGGTCAGCTGATTGAAGTGCACTAACGCCTGTTCAGGTTTATCTTCAGAGAGTAAAAGTTCTGCCAGCATACGTTCCGTTTGCCAACCTTGTTCATCTTCGAATGCCCCCGTATTCACGGCTATTTGCAGCTGTTTAACGGCTTTGTCAGCTTGTTCAGCTTGCCAATAATAGATGCCTAGCATACGTGCCACATACGCTTTGTCGTAATTGGCACTCGGCTTCAGTCCTTCTAAAAGCTTAATGGCTTCGCTTAGCTTATCCTCTTGCTCCAGCTCATAGGCCTTGGAAACTTGCGTTGCTGTTCGCATACCAAGTTGCGGGGCAGCAGCTACGCTAGTGGTCACTAAGAGACTGCTCAGAGCTAGGGCGGAGATAACAAATAGACGCTTTATCATTGATTCAACTTAAACTCTAATTTGACGGTTTGGCCGATGCGCGGAGTCGCTTTGCCATTCACAATCATCGGTTGATATTTCCATTGTTTAAGTGCCACCATTGCCTCACGTTCAAACATTCGTCTTGGTTTGGCTTCTACCACTTGAACATCCGTCGGGCGACCACTTTCATCGATAGTAAAAGACATCACCACATAACCTTCGATATTACGCTGTAATGCACGACGCGGATAGCGAGGCTCCTTACGGTGTAATGGCATGACTTGCTGGTTTTGACCTATATCTGGAACGGTTGGAGCATTGAGCGCCACGCCTGCCACTTGAGTTGAAATGGCGATGTTAGGTAGTTGAGGTGTACTTGGTGTTTGTACACTTGATACTTGTGAGCTTTGTTCTACCACCGCTGCCGAAGGAGGCGTTGAAGGCATTTTGGGTGGCTCAGGGAGCACACGTTGGCGCCTTGCTGTTTCACTATCTGGTTCCACCATAACTAAATCATAACTCAGCCTTGGCTTATCATCAGGCTTAGCTTTAGGCCCAATATCGATCATCCAACTCATAAAAGAGAACAGGGCAAAAGCTAACGCAGCTGCAAGTGGGACACTAGCCAGTAGTCGAACCATTATGGGCTCTCCGTCGCCAACGCAATTTTCGTGACACCTGCTCCTTTAGCGCTGTCCATCACCTCTACCACAGTGCCATTGAAAGCGTGCTTGTCAGCCTGAATTACCATCGAAGCATTAGGTTGTTCTAACAACAGTTTCTCAATTGTTGCTTGCACACGTTCCACGTCCACGCGACGTTTATCAATGTAGATATCGTTAGCGGAAGTAATGGCCACAAAGATCCCTGCATCTTTCTGGCTAACGGCGTGGCTTGCCTGTGGTCGATTAACATCAACACCAGACTCACGAACGAATGAACTGGTGACAATAAAGAAGATCAACATGATAAATACAATATCGAGCATTGACGTCATATCGATATTGGCTTCTTCGGTCTGTTTTCTACGATGACCTAATCTCATTGAGAGTCTCCTGAGTGAGCCGCATTGGAAGACAAGTGACGTTCACTTCTAAGTAACTGTTCAAGTTGAAGTAGGCTTTTGCTACTCCATTTTTGAATACGTGAATAGGCGAGCATGCCTGAGAGTGCGGCGACCATGCCTGCCATAGTCGGAATCGTCGCCATTGAAATACCAGCTGCCATTAAGCGAGGCTGCGCGCTACCTTGAGCGGCCAGGGTATCAAATACTGTGATCATACCGGTGACAGTTCCAAGTAGTCCTAGCATGGGACACAAGCTAAGTAGGCACTTCAGCAAGTTTAAGTTTTGCTTAAGCTTATTCTCTGCTTCACTTAGCATGGCATTGCGCTGTGACTGAGCGTACCAAGAGTAATGATCTTGGCGTGCTACCCATTTCTCAACCCAGCTTTTTTTCTCGGTAGGAAAGACCTTGGCGAAATAGATCACTCGTTCAAAGGCCACTAACCAAAAAATAAACACCACCGCGGCGAGCCACCATAATACTGGCCCACCTTGCGTCATAAACTGGTTCAGATGCTCGCTACCGGGTAGCCAACTGAATAGGTTATGCGGCATACGCTTCCTTATGCTCAACGGTTTGAACTTCGGCTTGCTCTGCAACAAGACCAACACTCTGACGTTCTAGGATATTGCGAATCGTTTCGGCCTTAGAACTCAGTAAGTTGTGAGCAAGAAGTAGTGGCATCGCAGTAATCAGACCGAGTACGGTTGTGACCAATGCCATAGAGATACCACCCGCCATGACACGAGGCTCGGCATTACCAAACTGGGTAATCACTTGGAAGGTTTCGATCATACCGGTAACTGTACCTAACAGACCTAGCATTGGTGCCAGAGCTGCCAATAGCTTAAGCATGCTCAGACCACGTTCAAGGTGCTGCTGCTCATCCATGATGGACTCAAGCAGTCGTAGCTCAAGTGCTTCAACATGAAGCTGTTTCTCGCTGTTGTAGACGCTAAGAACACGACCTAGTGGGTTATCAGTAGGGGTGCTCGGTGATTTTAGTTGTTTGTTGATCTTTTGCTCAGTGGTAATCAGAACAGCTGCTCGATATAGAGCGATGATCATGCCTAGAGCAAAGAGCCCTGCAATGATCTTACCGACAATACCACCGTGTTCGAATCGCTCGGCTAAGGTCGGGTTATCCGCCAGCTGCTTGTAGATATCACCACGGCTTGGGTCGATAAGGGCGGCTGTTTGGCCTGTCACAATACCAGCAGCATCTGCTGAGGTGGGAACGTTTTTAGGAAGGCGAGGGAAATCACTGGCCAACTTGCCATCCC
Source organism: Vibrio sp. McD22-P3 (assembly GCF_021568915.1). Classification (NCBI taxonomy): domain Bacteria; kingdom Pseudomonadati; phylum Pseudomonadota; class Gammaproteobacteria; order Vibrionales; family Vibrionaceae; genus Vibrio; species Vibrio sp. McD22-P3. The sequence continues at coordinate 277,530 of NZ_JAKGTN010000001.1, read as the reverse complement.
AATCAATAGGACCATGGTCCGACAGTAAAGCAAAGTTGCCTAAACGAACCGCATCGAGTTGGGTGATTTCACCGTTACCCGCAACAAAGGGAACTTGGACGTTGGCGTAGGTCGCGCTGGTGGCTATTTGGGCTTGATAAGCACGCCACAGTCCCGTCAGCTCCTGAATGGATGGCAATGTTTTCGCCGCGACGATACCATTGATGTCAGCGATTTGCTTAGTTTGCTCAGTATTGGCGACAGAATGATCGAGTTCCACTTGAAGCTCTTTGGCTGATTGTCTGACTACGCCAAACAGTTCACCTAAACTGCCTGTTTCTAAATGCAGCTTCTTTTGTTGCTCTGCTAAGGTACGTTCATTATCAGAAAATGCAGTGCTGAGCGATTCAATGCTTGCGTCCAGTTGAGCTTTACGTTTCTCGAGTTCAGCTTTACGGGCCGCTAGTTGCTGCTCTTGCTTCTTAAACTCAGCTTCACGGTTTGCATTGTGCTGACTCTCTTGTTGCTGAGCAGTTTTGGCTTTTGAAGTTAGACTCTCTGCGGCTAAAGAAGGTTGTGCTAATCCAAGGCTTAGCAGCGCAACCATAAGCGGAAATTTATGCAATGATAACGTACGCATTAGCTAGGATCCTGTGTTTGAGTCGCTGGGGTCAATGATACTGGAAGTTCAACAAGCGATGGAGACGCTTGCTTGTGAGCAATAGCAAAGGCTTTGTCAATCTGTGGGGCTAACGCACTATCAACGGCAACCCAGCGGTTTTGGTTGATATCCCATGACCAATATTGGTTTCTGTCTAGACTGCGAGCGACCAGAGAAAGGCGGCCTAAATAAAGCTGCTCAGCTTCAATATCGTTGCCAACATGGATAAGGCCTCGGTAACTACCTAGCTTAATGCCGTAGTCCATTTCAATCTGATACGCTTCTAAAATACGACGGTACTTTTCAGCATCACTGACATCAGCTTGAGGCATCAAAGCCTTCAACTCAGCAAGTCTCGCTAGACGTGTATCAATTCGAATTGGTTTGTCCTGCTTAATATGTGCTTCAAGCCCTGCAAGCATTTGATACATCAATGGCACAACACCTTGGCGAGTTGCACTGATTTGCTCTAACTGAGTATCAATACTAGCCATCTCTTCTTCTTGATTAGCAACAACGGCTTGCAAGTGCTTTTCGTATACTTCTAAGTTCGCCACTTCTTGCTCAAGCATCGCGATATCAGACTTCAGTTCAAGTGCTTTATCGCTACTTTTGTTGATGCGAGTTTGGCTTTGTGCACTTTGCGTGATGGTTTGCGCCTCGACATTTCGAGCACTATTAAGATCGTTGGCGGTCGCGAAGCTGCTTACGGACAGCAGTGGGAGCGAACACAAGGTCAGGCGAAGAGCCGTTTTGTTCATTTCAAGAGCCTTCTGCTTTCTAGTAGAAAGTACCAGTTATTTAGTTGAATTCGGGTTCCAAATGTCTGCTACTGATTTGCGGAGTTAACGCAGTGAATCGAGTCAGAAAGAATGGCATTAAACGAGTCGTGTTACCGTTTTCATGTCTGCATTGGAAGCGCGGTTATTGTATTGCAACTGCGTGGAGAAATACAGTCTAAATGATATTGATATGAGTTATCATTTGTTATCTCTTAATCAATATCTTGTAACGAAATATCATCAGTTTTTGGTTAAGGATAAATAACTCATATAAATCAATGTCTTTAATAATGTTATGTTATTTGTTTTGAGGACACCCTTGGCAATAATCACCGTCTGCACGTCGGTAATGCATGCAGCAGGCGCGTCGTTGGACGAAATATTCCCCGTCGATGGAGACATCTAGCCGTCCAAAGCGAGTAAGCGGTAATTCCAGAGCCTGTTGCCAATGCTGAAGTTCATGAGCAAAGGTAGGGTGCAGCTGTTCTGTGGTTAGTAGACTTACGCTAACCATATGATTGAGTCCGCGAAGCAACATTTCCATCACAGTGTCAGCAAGCAGCTTCTCTTGAGTGGCTGGGCTCATTCTGCATACGTCACTGAGTTGTCGCGCTAGATCGGCAATAAGTAATTTTAGCTCTTTGGCGGCAATGGCTAAGCGCTGATGTTGGTCGCCAAGTTGCCAATTGTGTTCAGCAAAATCAAACTGCCCAACAACACCATTATCAAGATTTACCGCTTGTTTCATTGTGCTGATTGGCGGTACGTGTTCGGCATAATAAGTAGTGACTAAAGCGATGGTAATTGGCTGCCAAACTAACATGGTCCAAGTACGTGTTTGCCAGTAGACCGCACCAGCTTCGGGATAGTGTTGCTTCCAGTATTGATAAAGCGACTGTACTTCTTGGCGTGATGTTGAATTGGGTTCAATAACGTGTGCTCCCTCTGTCAGTTCAACTAACAGAGGGGAGACTTGTTGTGAGACATGCGTCAACGCCTCAAGGCGTGACGCATGTTGATTAGCGAGTGAGGTTTGCATTAACCATTAAAAACCAAATTTCAACCTAGCAACGATGCGACGTTCGTCATTTGCCCAACAGTTTAATGAGTCATAGCATGTATATGTTTCGTTATTGAACAAGTTGGTAACCGCAACGGATGCAGATGATCCTTTCATACTGCTTCCTAGTGTGCCTAGGTCATAACCTAAAGATAAGTCGACAACAGTGTATCCCGGAATAGTTCCAGAGTTAGCCGCATCGAGCTGAGTTTCACCGATGTAGCGCACGCCACCACCAAGAATGGCACCGTCTAGCGCAGTTCCGTAGAAGTTATAGTTAGCCCATAAGTTGGCCATTTGATCTGGTACCCACACCGGTTTTTTACCAATTTGAGTCGGATCGGTATCTTCCGTAATTTCCACATTTTGGTAGGTATAGTTAGCTGCGAGATCTAAACGATCCGTCGCGTACCATTTACTTTCAACTTCGACCCCTTTAGAAACGCTTTCACCGACCTGTATTTGATGCTGTGGTAACGAGCCATTTGGATCTTTGACTAGTGCACCTTTCTTAGTGATATGGAACGCAGCAATATTTAGCATCTTGGTCATGTCGGCAGAGTTGTACTTCACACCCGCTTCCCATTGATGACCTGTGGATGGCTTGAAGGCATTACCGTCTTTATCCGTTCCTGCAACAGGCTCAAAGCTATCTGCGTAGTTGATGTATGGCGATATACCGTTGTCGAACTCGTACAAAGCACCAACACGATATGAGGTGTTATTTTGGTCTAGGGTGGTTGTCGCGCCTGTTGAGTTGGCTGTTGTATCGCTCTTGTAATTGTCAAATCGAACACCAGCGATCATAACAAGGCGGTTAAGACGCATCTGATCTTGTAAGTACAGTCCCAGCTGTTTCGAATCGACTTGGTTGCCGTAATTCGTTGCACTGGCCATCTGCTTTTTGATCTCTTCTTCACTTAGCTGATTATTGTTAGGGTTATAGATATCAATGGTCGATGTGGCAACGTCAAAGTAGTCCACTTTTGAATCTAGCTGCTGATAATCCAAACCAATAAGCAAGTTGTGCATCAAGTTGCCAGTATTAAAATTACCGTTTACCTGTGCATCAGACACCCAACCTTTGGACTTTTCATCGGTTAGATAGGCGTTACGACTTAAGGTTCGACCGTCGGCAGCTAAGCCAGTACCGTAGGTATTGTGCTGTAGAGCCGAGCCATCCATGTAGCGAGTATTTACTAATAAGGTCCAGTCATTACTGAATTCATGATTCAGTTTAACCCCGTAGAGACCAACTTCTTTTTCAAACTTGTTCCAGTTTTGATCGCCGGTGAAGAGATTTTTGCTGAGATCACCGTTTGGATTAGGCAGTACCGTTCCGTAGCCTGGCATAGAAGTATAAATGCCCGCTTTAGGGTCATTTTGATAGTAGGCATTAAAGTTAATCAGTGTTTTGTCACTGACGTTCCAATCGACAGAAGGTGCGATTAAGTAACGCTCTTCTTCGGAAGTATCTGCCATCCCGTCTCTTTTTAGAGCTTTTCCTAAGAAACGGTAATTAAAGTTGCTATCGCCAATCTGGCCGCGAGAATCGATAGTGAACTCTTTGTGAGCGTGAGAACCACCCGCTACGCTAATGTCTGTAGCGCGCTCTTGTGTTGGTCTCTTGGCCACTAAGTTGACCATACCACCAGGAGGCATCGCTCCATAGAGCACGGATGTTGGACCTTTAAATACTTCTATTTGCTCAACAGCGAACGCGTCCACTTGAGGTTGAAGGTTCCATGCATTGTATTGGAGTTGGAGACCGTCGTAATAATTCTGGTAGTTGGTAAAACCGCGTATGTTAAATAGGTCCAGACGACCTACTGCGCCGCCACGCAGCTGAGTATGTACCCCTGGCGTATAACGTAGGGCCTCAGCAACGGAGTTAACGCCGCGCAGATCGAGTGTTTCTCGATCAATGACTGAGATGCTTTGCGGTGTCTCTTCCGGCGTCAATGAAGTTTTAGTGGCAGTATTACGATAAGTCTTACCCAGTACAGTCATTTGCTCGTCGGTTTGAGGTGTTTGACTTGTCTGGTTATCTTCTGCAACTGAAAGTGTAGGCACGGCGATTAGCATGCTTACGGCCACTGCTATTGGGCTAAGTTTTGTTTTTAACATCATAGAAAAAGATTCTTAAAGAGTATGTAAATGTTATTGATAATTACTTTCATTTACAATTCTAAGGATTTTGATTCTGTGATACTTAACAATTTGGTGCAAGTTTTTTTTGGAAACGATTTGTCGAAAGTACTGCTATAACGATTGAATAGGTAACCAAAACTCCATTTTAGCGTCTTGGCTTTCCAGTTGATAATCTCTTGGATAGCACTCGAGTTCAAACCCCTCCAGACCCATGTAACCTGAGCTTGGGAGCCAACTTTGTAGTACCCACTCGAGTGTTTTTGGAAACGTAGCAGCAGGCCCTACGTGGGTAATGACGGCATACATCTGTGCAGGGATGGTAACGTGCTCAAGCTGTGAAATTTGAGAAAATGCTGGGTTATCACTGGCTGCCCAATACACTAGCTGTGAGTTGGGCAATACTCGCACTGTATCGACAATACCGTAATAGAAGTGATTTGGGGCGATCGAATGTTGCAGTGCGATTTGAGTAAAGGTGCCCCAAATATCGAGAACTTGCTGACTAAATTGTGGATTCGCTGCATAGATGGAGTCGATGGGCCCATACACGCCCCAAAACTGAGTTTCTGGTTTACTTTCTATTCGAACGACTTGCGTTGCGGCTTGATCAAGAGGCAATTCTGGACTCATGACTAGAGGTAGCCTGATACCATTAAGTTTACCTACTAGGCGATATTGTCTTGGAGAGATGGCAAAAAGCTGCTTGAAGGCACGGCTAAAGCTCACTTCAGAATTAAAACCAAAATCGAGCGCAATGTCGGTGACCTTTTGGTCACTCTTTAAAAGTTGCTCTGCTGCGCGGCTGAGCTTTTGTTCTCGCACGTACTGGGCAAGGTTGTGATTGGTTTGCTCTTGAAACACACGTTGTAACTGCCAGCGAGACCAGCAGCTTATATCGGCAAGTTCAGTGACCGTAAGCGGTTTATCTAAATTCTGATGAATATAATCAACGATCTTTTCGACGCGATTTAGATGAATAGGTTTTCGCTTTGAGACCATAACCGAAGTCAACGTGGTTAAACATCGCACTATCTTGACACTTTTGTCACCGGAGGTCGAATACAACGTACTGTTCGAGAAAAAACAAAACCCTCTATAAAGAGGGTTTTGTATGTTATCACTTATGAAGTTTCAGGCTCTTCATAAGCGAAAATTCTTATTGAGATTGAATCAGTGGTGGTTTAGAGATCAACGTCATCAAGTGAGAAGTCGAGTCCGATATCCATATCGTTCAGTTCTTTTTGTAAGCGCTGTCTGTCTTTAATAGCTTCAATTTCTCGCCATTTCCTTTTTACCGGTTTAGAGCGTCCTGCGCGAGCACGTGGAGCACCTAGTTCCGCAATGTCATCCAGTTCAAAGCCTTCCATAAGCTACCTCTACTATTGTTATTCTCCTCACGGAGACCTTTTAGTACCACATTACAAGGCAGACTAACTTTGATTTGTTTCTCATTTGTTTCGCAAGTATGAAGTTTTTATGCCATTTTGAATGCAACCTCACACTTTTTAGTAACGCATTTGTCTAAAAAACAACCGATTGAATCACATTATGAAAAAGAAATTGTTCGATGAGATTGTTAATACCGTGTGCTGAGAAGGGAGTAGATAGCGAATCGTGTGCTACGAGAAAGGTTCTCATTGCATGATAATGTCTAAAAAGTATTCCATTTGGTAAAACAACGTTCATCCGTTGCTATGTCTAGGCTTGCCCCCAAACAAGCGAATGCAAAGGTGATTACTTGCTATGCTTACCTATTGTTAAGAAAACAAGTCGAATTTGATAATGACAAGTAATGAAGTTGCTTTGTAAAGTGTTAACTTTTCGTGATTTTATGGTGAAAAATAACAATAATATGCCTCTTGTTGCGTATTGATTTTTACGCGTCATGACTGCAAAATCCGCCCGTCAAAAAATAAGCCGACTTGTGTGTCGTTCCCAATAGGTAAGAAATACAAGCTAAGTTGCAGTGAAAAACAGTGAAATCAACAAAACCACATGGATGGGATAACCACGCAATTTAGGACGCACTTGGATGTGCAGCTCGGTACTCTAACTTTAAGTGAGGTTTAAAGTGACAGACGTTATTAATCTAATGAATGATCTTCTTTGGGGATCGATTCTGGTTTACTTACTCGTAGGTGTGGGGATTTACTTTACAGTGCGCCTAGGGTTTATTCAGTTCCGCCATTTTGGTCACATGTTCAGTGTGCTAAAGAACAGCCGCAAAGCAGACAGCGCTGGTATCTCTTCTTTCCAAGCTCTTTGTACCAGTCTTGCTGCACGTGTTGGTACCGGTAATATGGCTGGGGTTGCCGTTGCACTAACCGCAGGTGGCCCAGGTGCAATCTTCTGGATGTGGCTCATTGCCATGCTAGGTATGGCGACATCATTTGCTGAAAGTACGCTTGCACAGTTATACAAAACCAAAGATGACGACGGCAACTACCGTGGTGGTCCTGCTTACTATATGGAAAAAGGTTTAGGCATGCGCTGGATGGGCGTGTTGTTCTCAATCTTCCTGATTATTGCTTTCGGTTTGGTATTTAATGCCGTACAAGCGAATGCTATTGCAAACGCAATGAACACGGCATTTGGCTTCGACCCTATGATTGTCGGCGTTGCCATTGTACTTATCTCTGCGTTCGTTATTTTCGGTGGTGTTCGCAAGATTGCTCGTACTGCTGAACTTATCGTTCCAATTATGGCGCTGGCTTATCTTGCGCTTGCGATTGTTGTAATGGTAATGAACCTTGAGAAAGTGCCAGAAGTTATTGCGTATATCTTCAAGAGTGCCTTCGGTCTACAAGAAGCCGCTGCTGGTGGTCTAGGTTACGCCATTGCACAAGCGATGATTCAAGGTATCAAGCGAGGTCTGTTCTCAAACGAAGCTGGTATGGGTTCTGCGCCTAATGCTGCAGCGTCTGCTACGCCTTATCCGCCACACCCTGCGTCACAAGGTTATGTGCAAATGCTTGGTGTGTTTACCGATACCATCGTAATTTGTAGTGCAACAGTAGCGATTATCCTGATGTCAGGAGAGTACGTGCCTCACGGAGAAGTGACAGGTATTGAACTGACTCAACGTGCATTGAGTTCACAAGTAGGTGAGTGGGGTGGCATTTTTGTTGCTGTAGCGATTTTCTTTTTCGCATTCACATCAATCATTGCTAACTACTCTTACGCAGAAACCAACCTTATCTTCCTAGAGCACAACCACAAAGCGGGTCTTGGCCTGTTCCGTATTATCGTACTAGGTATGGTGATGTTTGGTTCAGTGGCGACGCTGCCAATGGTGTGGGCTTTAGCGGATGTTTCGATGGGCTTGATGGCTATCGTTAACTTGATTGCGATTATCTTACTATCGGGCATCGTGATTAAGCTTGCTAAAGATTACAACAGACAGCTAAAAGCGGGCAAAGTGCCTACATTTGATGCTAACGACTACCCTGAGCTTAAGTCTCAACTTGAGGAAGGTATTTGGTATAGCAAAGAGACAGATAACAAGTAATCACTTTTACCTATCTCAAAAATAGATTAAGCCATGCACTATTTGATTGAAGAAAGTGCATGGCTTTTTTTATACTGGGTAAAACCATTATTAAAAAGAGTATAGTCATGCTTATCGTTGTTTCACCAGCAAAGACCTTAGATTACGAGTCACCACTCGCAACTGAGCGATTCACTCAACCAGAACTTGTCGAGCAGTCTGCGGAGCTTATCGAAGTGTGCCGCAAGCTGACGCCTGCTGATGTATCAGCATTGATGAAAGTCAGCGATAAGATCGCAGGACTGAATGTGGCTCGATTTGAACAATGGTCTCCGACATTCACTACCGACAATGCTCGTCCAGCCATTCTGGCTTTCAAAGGCGATGTGTACACGGGCTTAGCCGCAGAGACGTTATCTGAAGATGATTTTGACTACGCACAGCAGCACCTGCGTATGTTGTCTGGTCTTTACGGTCTTTTAAAGCCATTAGACTTAATGCAGCCATATCGTCTAGAGATGGGAACCAAGCTCGCTAACGCACGTGGGACCAACCTTTATCAGTTCTGGGGCAATATTATTACAGATAAGCTGAATGAAGCTTTGAATGCTCAAGGTGATAATGTGTTGATCAATCTTGCCTCGAACGAATACTTTAAAGCGGTAAAGCCTAAGCAGTTAGACGGCAAAGTTATTACTCCGGTCTTTAAAGACTGTAAGAACGGTCAATATAAAGTGATCAGTTTCTACGCTAAAAAGGCGCGAGGCATGATGGCTCGTTATATCATTGACAACCGCATTGACTCTATTGAAAAACTCACCGCATTTGATGTGGCGGGTTACTACTTTGTTGAAGAAGAGTCGACGGCAACAGAGTTAGTTTTCAAGCGAGAAGAGCAGTAAGTTTCTTTTCCTGCTTCGCGTGATTACAGGTTACAACAATGAAAAAAGGCTCTAATGTTTCATCATTAGAGCCTTTTAGATTATTGAGAGAAAGTTAACTTACTTCTTCTTGCCATTTTTCTTTTTCACGGCTTTTTTCTTGTCTTCTTTCTTCTTCTTTTTCTTAAACACAGGCTTTTTGTGTGTAGGACGTAAGCCATCAATAAAGCGCTCTTTTATCAGCTCTTTAGTGTAACGACCTACACGATCCATCATTGGCTGGTCGTGAGCTTCCACAATAGAGATTGCTGTACCTTTTTTACCAGCACGTGCAGTACGGCCAATACGGTGCAGATAAACATCAGCACTGCGTGGTAGGTCGTAGTTGATCACATGTGAAACGTCGGGAAGGTCAATACCACGAGCAGCAACATCAGTTGCCAGTAGGATATTCACGCTACCGTCACGGAAACGGCTGATCGCATTGTTACGGCGATCTTGAGGCATTTCACCTTGAATCCATGAACATGGGATTTGTGCACTGTCTAGCTGCTGACGAAGTTCACCTAAGCGTTCACGGGTCTTTAAAAATACGATAGTGCGCTGAGCTTGTTCAGTGAGTATATGCTTGAGCAATGCCAGTTTGTGCTCAGCATTGTCGGCACGGTGATACCACTGAGTGATTTTTTTACGTTCACGCGTTGATGGCTCTGCAGAAATCTCAGCAGGAGCTTTCAGTAGATCGGCAGTGAAGCCTTCTACACCACGACCTTCCAATGTGGCAGAGAACAGTAACGTTTGCTTGCGCCATCGGCATTCTGCAGACAAGCGGTCTACGGTTGGCCCAAAACCAAGGTCGAGCATACGGTCTGCTTCGTCCAATACCAACCACTCAATCGCGCGGCAATCAAAACGCTCTGATTCGATGTATTCCATCAGACGTCCTGGTGTCGCTACCACGATATCTTGGGTTTGAGCGAGCGTGTCAGCATGAGTGTCGTAAGTCACGCCACCAGTAATGGTCGCAACCTTTAGACGAGTGTGTTTTGCCAGAGCTTTGGTGTGCTCAGCCACTTGCATCGCTAGTTCACGCGTTGGCGTTAAAACTAGAATACGTGCAGGGCCAGCTTTTTTGCGTGGAAAATCCAGCAGATATTGAATCGCTGGAATAGCAAAGGAAGCCGTTTTACCAGTCCCTGTTGGCGCTGAGGCTAAGATGTCTTTGGCATCAAGTGCTTGTGGGATAGCCTGTGCTTGGATCTCTGTAGGGCGGCTATAGCCCATTTCCTCTATCGCTTCTAAAAGGACAGGATCTAAATCTAATTCAGCGAAGGTTCTGATCACTATGGTGTCTCCACAAGACGTAAGTTAGCCCTGAGCAAAAAAACAGCAATCAGGGGAAAAGTAGGGCGGCTATTATACTCAAACAGAGCCAGAGCGCACTTACATTTTAAGGTAAAAGTCTTTGGTTAGGGCAATAAAGTCTTTGGAATAGCCCCCAGTCTCGGAATGAATGATCAAATGCTCTGTATTTAATGAGATTGCCTGTTTACAAAGGGTAAATAGCAGCCGATGACACGACTTTTTTGTTGTCGATTGGATTTGGCAAATTCGGTTTAAATACCAGCCTTTTTGTTGTGCGATATCAATAAACTGTTCGCCCTCTACTTTAGGCAGAACAAAACTGGCTTCGCCCTCATCCGATAACAGATTAAAACAGGCGTCGAGTAATTGATCGTGAGAGAGTGTATCAGTGTGGCGGGCTGTTGCTCGGTGCTGGTTCTTAGATTGCTCACCACTATTAAAATAAGGTGGGTTGCAGATAATGCCACTAAATGACTCAGGAAATGGTGTAGTTAACACATCACTATGAAGAAGAGATACTCGTGAATGCCAAGGTGAGCGATTGATATTGATTTCCGCATCTTGAATCGCCACTGCATCGATATCGATAGAGGTGATTTGAGCGTTGCTATATCGCTGAGCAATCATTAAGGACAGTAAACCTGTTCCCGTTCCAATATCCAAAATATGTGTTGAATCGCGGTATTGTGCCCACGCTCCTAATAACACTCCGTCGGTGCTCACGGGCATACCGGAATGACCATCGAAGATGGAGAACTGTTTGAACTGAAAGCCTTTGGTTTTTGTTGTGCTAGAAGTCATGGTTTATTTTGTTAATCGTTTGCTTTTGAGTAAATATCACTATTGTTAAATAATTGAGTAGTGATATGTTCTGTCTGTGATCGACTTGTTTTAATTTTTGGTCAGTATAAATAATTGCTTATTTGTTTTAATCTAGAGAATCTAACTGCTTTTTAAAGGTCAAAGCAAATTAATGTAGTGTTTATTTCTATATCTATTGCTTATTGACTAGTGATTCGTCATCATGCCCGCCTTATTTTTACGGTAGAGCAAAGACTCTTCCGGCTAACACACAACATAACAAGTAAGGGCATATCTGTGAAACAGACGTTGAAAACAACAGATATTATAGCAGTCGGCTTTATGCTGTTTGCATTTTTCCTTGGCGCGGGAAACATCATCTTCCCTCCATTGGCAGGTCAATTAGCGGGTGATCATTTATTACCAGCAATGACTGGCTTCCTTCTCACTGCTGTAGGTCTTCCTCTTATTACCATTATTGCCGTTGCAGTGGCTGGGGGCTCATGGGAGCACTTGACTAAGGATCTTCCTAAACGAGCGGCAACATTGATTGCTGTACTCATCTTTATCATTATTGGACCTGCATTTGCGGCGCCACGTACTGGCTTAGTGGCTTATGAAATGGCCGTTCGTCCATTCTTTGCTGACGCTGCTCAAATGCACCTGACTGTGTTCTCAATCCTGTTCTTTGCTATCGCCATGGCATTTGCTTGGTCTCAAGGCAAGTTGATTGATGTGATTGGTAAAGTGCTAACGCCTGTGCTGTTTGTTGGTTTGATTGTGTTGGCTGGCGCGGTATTCATTGATCCTCAAGGTGAAATGATTGCACCGGTAGGCGATTATCTAACTCAACCTCTGACTAAAGGTTTCCTAGAAGGTTATAACACCATGGATACGTTTGGTTCACTGATGTTCGGTATGTTGATCGTCGATGCGCTTCGCAAGAAAGGCATTACGGAACAAGCGGCAACGACTAAGTATTTAATCAGCTCAGCGCTTATTGCTGCGGCTGGTCTGGCGTTTGTTTATATCTCTCTATTCTACTTAGGCGCGACCAGTGCGACAGTGGCAGCAGGAGCTGACAACGGCGGTGCGATTCTAAGTCAATATGTTCAAGCGCTATTTGGTCCATACGGTCAAATCGTGTTATCAGTAATTGTATTACTGGCTTGTCTAACAACAGCAATTGGCCTGATCTCTGCGTGTTCTGATTACTTCAGCTCACTCACGTCTATCAGCTATCACAAGTGGGTCATCATTATCGGCGTTGCTTGTGCAACCGTGGCGAACATCGGCCTAGCTCAGCTTATTTCGCTGTCTGTACCGGTTCTGTTTGCACTTTACCCAGTAGCTATTGCATTGGTTGCCTTGACGTTTGCACGCAAGAAACTAGCAAACCCTAAACTGGCGTATCGTGTGGTGGTACTTGTTGCACTGACCTTCGCACTGATTGATGCTGCAAAAGTATCGGGTATCGATGTATCGTTCTTCAACGTGCTACCACTGTTTAGTGTTGGTATGGGTTGGGTAATGCCAACATTTGCAGCGATTATCTGCATGTGTTTCATTGGTCGAAATGATCAAGAATTCACGCAAGAAACGGCGTAGTTTACTGATTGATTACAAAAATGGCGCTTCTTATGAAGCGCCATTTTTTATGCGTGAGAATGTACAGAGTAGGGTTTACAGCAGCTCTTGGTACTCGACTAATATCTGTTCACACCAGGTTGCAATGCGTTCGTCACTGAGTTCGTATTGAGAGTCTTCATCTAATGCTAAACCAACAAACTGGCTGCCATCTTCCGTTAAAGCTTTTGACGCATCAAATTCGTACCCAACATTAGGCCAGTAGCCAACGAATTTCGCTCCAGTGACCTTTAGTTCATCGTGAAGCATGCCCATTGCATCAAGGTACCATTCACCATAGCCTTCTTGATCGCCAAGACCGAATAGGGCAACCACTTTTCCTTGCAGTGATATGCCAGAAACTTGATCCCAAATCGCGCCCCAGTCTTCTTGAATTTCACCAAAGTCCCAAGTCGAAATACCAAGAATTAACAGGTCATAGTCGCTCATATGAGAAATAGGCGTATCTTTTACGTTGAAAATGTCGACGATGTCTGGACCTATAATCTCGCGAATTTTCTCCGACGCCATTTCGGTATAGCAGGTTGACGAACCGTAAAACAAACCTATTTTCATCATTCTTTCTTGCTGTCGTTCTATATGATTCGAGATTCTACCCTTAATCTGACCATCTTTGCAGCGCTTATTCATCTTCTATAGGTTTTTTATGGCATTATCGTTTCTTCTCGCATACTCTGTTGAAAGTACTGTATAAACATCCAAGAGGTGGTTGTGAGCGACGTAAATATCCAAGATCAAGGCTTAGTGGAGCAATTTTTAGACTCCATGTGGATGGAGCGAGGGCTGTCTGAGAATACCCTTTCTTCGTATCGCAATGATCTCTTTAAGCTATTGAAATGGATGAATGAGCACAATTACCGACTAGACTTTATTAGCCTGTCGGGATTGCAGGAGTATCAAACGTGGTTAATGGACCAGAATTATCAGCAGAGCTCACGGGCAAGAATGCTCTCTGCTATTCGTCGTTTGTTTCAATACCTCCATCGTGAAAAGCTGCGCTCCGACGACCCAACGTCACTATTGGTGAGCCCTAAGTTACCCAAACGATTACCGAAAGATTTGACGGAAGATCAGGTGACCGCTTTATTGGAAGCGCCAGATCCTAATGATCCCATTGAGCTTCGTGATAAAGCAATGTTGGAGTTGTTGTATGCTACGGGGCTACGTGTGACTGAACTGGTTAGTCTAACCATGGAAAACATCAGTTTGCGTCAAGGCGTGGTGCGAGTGATTGGTAAGGGCAATAAAGAGCGCTTGGTGCCAATGGGTGAAAATGCGATTGATTGGATCAGCGAGTTTATTGAAAAAGGGCGTCCGGCCTTACTCGGAGATAAAACCTCTGACGTTGTATTCCCAAGTAAACGTGCAAGGCAAATGACCCGGCAAACCTTCTGGCACCGTATTAAGTTTTACGCCGTATTGGCGGATATTGATACCGAATTGCTTTCACCGCATGTTCTTCGCCACGCTTTCGCGACGCACTTATTGAACTATGGCGCTGATCTTCGTGTCGTACAGATGTTGTTAGGGCATAGTGACTTATCGACCACACAAATTTATACTCACGTAGCAACAGAACGATTGAAAAATATTCATAGCCAGCATCATCCAAGGGCTTAACTTAACGTTTTTTATACAAAGGTGATTTTAATGAGCGTAATGCGCCGTTTGACTCTACTTACTCTTCCACTTTTTGTAACTGCTTGCGGTGCGGAAGAAACACAAGCAACTCCTCAAAAAGCGGAAACGGTGGCGGTTGCAGCCGTGCAGGCTGATGAGGCTGCTATTAAGGCTCGATTTGCCAAGATTGGTATCGAAGTCGATGAGATTGTTGCTTCAGACATTAATGGTTTGGTAGAAATACGCACTGCTGGAGGCGTTCTGTTTGCTTCGCCAAACGGCGAGCACTTTATTGCTGGGACACTGTACTCTTTGGATGAAAATGGTAACTACAAAGACGTCATTGCTGAGCGTCAGGCTCCAATCAATGCAGAAAAAATCGCGCAGTTTAGCGATAGCATGATTGAGTACAAAGCCAAAGACGAAAAATACGTTGTGACCATCTTTACTGATATTACTTGCGGCTACTGCGTTCGTCTCCACAGTCAAATGCAGGGTTATAACGATCTAGGTATCACAGTACGTTATCTTGCTTATCCACGCCAAGGCGCAACAGGTCCAGTGGCAGAGCAAATGGCGAAAATCTGGTGTTCAGAAGACCCTGCAGGGGCAATGCATGATGCTAAGGTCAACCGTCAAGAGCCTCAGTTTGATGGCGACCTAAAACAGTGCAAAGAAACAATAGCTAAACATTACAACTTAGGGCGTGAGCTAGGCATTAGCGGTACACCTGCTATTTTCCTACCAAACGGTGAAATGGTTGGTGGTTACTTACCACCAGCTGACCTTCTTAAGCGCCTAGAGCAAATCAAATAATTATTAGGATAAGGGCTCGATAATACGAGCCCATTTTTGTTTATGATAGAAATTCAACGTCGTCCTGAAGTCGATATTTCCGCTTTACCTGATACCATTCCTCCGCTGCTAAGACGCCTGTATTTATCGCGAGGTGTTACCGATATTGCTCAGCTAGAAAAAACAGCACGCGGCCTTATTTCATACCAACAATTGGCTGGTATCGATGCAGCTGTTGCTTTGCTGTTTGAAGCGATTAAGCAACAAAAACGCATCATCGTTGTGGGTGATTTTGATGCCGATGGCGCGACGAGCTCCGCGTTATCAGTTCTTGCCCTGCGAATGCTAGGCAGTCGAAATGTCGATTATTTGGTGCCAAACCGCTTTGAAGATGGCTATGGTTTGAGCCCTGAAGTAGTGGACCAAGCAATCGAAATTGGCGCTGAAGTGATCATGACCGTTGATAATGGTGTGTCTTCGATTTCTGGCGTGCAATACGCTAAAGACAATGGCTTACAAGTGTTGGTCACCGACCACCATTTACCGGGTGCAGAACTTCCCAATGTGGATGCCATGGTGAACCCAAACCTTAATGAATGCGGCTTTCCTTCTAAGGCATTAGCTGGTGTTGGCGTGGCCTTTTACCTCATGATGGCGCTTTGCGTGTTCATGCGTAAACAAGGTTGGTTTGCCAAGCAAGGTATGGCGGAACCTAAGCTCATGGAGCTCATTGATTTAGTTGCGCTTGGTACAGTCGCAGACGTAGTGCCATTGGATGAAAATAATCGAATTTTGGTGCATCAAGGTTTGCAGCGTATTCGTGCTGGTAAGGCTCGTCCCGGTATACAAGCGTTAATTGAAATCGCCAAACGCGATGCGCGTAAGTTGGTGGCGTCAGACTTTGGTTTTGCGTTAGGGCCAAGAATTAATGCCGCAGGACGACTTGATGATATGTCGTTTGGCGTTGAATTGCTGATGTCCGATAACATTCATGCAGCACGACGTATGGCGAGTGAACTTGATGGTTTGAACCAAACTCGTAAAGACATTGAAGAAGGCATGAAGCAAGAGGCGCTGGCGTTTTGTGAGCGTTTGCAAATCAGTGATAAATCCGAGCTTCCTTACGGCTTAGCCCTGTTTCAGCGAGATTGGCACCAAGGCGTTATTGGAATTCTAGCATCTCGAATTAAAGATAAATTTCATCGACCTGTTATTGCGTTTGCTGATGGCGGAGAAGGAACCATCAAAGGCTCTTGCCGTTCCATCCAAGGATTACATATGCGAGACGCTTTGGATCGAATCGATACGCAAAATCCGGGACTTATCTTGAAGTTTGGTGGGCACGCGATGGCGGCCGGTCTGACTATCATGGAGAAAGACTACGAACGTTTCAGTAAGTTGTTCGATGAAGTGGTTCGTGCTGAGTTAGGGGATACCGCACTAAAAGGCATTATTTTGTCTGATGGCGAGTTAACACCTGAAGAGTTTTCTATGCACACGGCGGAGCAGCTTCGTGCCGGTGGACCTTGGGGTCAAGCGTTCCCCGATCCGTTGTTTGATGGTGAATTTAAAGTGCTCCATCAAAAGCTGGTGGGCGAAAAACACCTAAAACTGATGGTTGAGCCAATGCACAAAGGGTTTGGCACTCATATTATGTTGGATGCAATAGCCTTCAACGTAGATTTACGCCGCTGGCCAGATGCTTCAGTGAAAACGGTTACGTTGGCATATAAATTGGACATTAACGAGTTTCGCGGAAACCAATCGTTACAGTTGATGGTAGACCATATAGAACCTCGCTAGAGCTGGATATTTTAGGTCAAGGAAGTTCGATATTTTTCTGTATCTTCGTCACATTTTTGAGTAGAATTCTTCGGTTAAATTCTACTCATAAATGCTGAGCAAATATGTTTGAAATCAATCCAATTAAAAACCGCCTACAGGATGTGACCGAGCGCACTAATATCCTGAGGGGGTATCTTTGACTATGACGCCAAGAAAGAGCGTCTAGAAGAAGTTAATGCAGAACTAGAGCAACCGGATGTATGGAATGAACCTGAGCGTGCTCAAGCGCTAGGTAAAGAGCGTGCATCACTTGAAGCTGTCGTAGAGACTATCGACCAACTTGACCAAGGTGTTGAGGATGTTGATGGCCTTCTAGAGCTTGCGGTTGAAGAAGAAGACCAAGAAACCTTCGACGAAATTGAACCTGAACTTGCTGAACTGGAAGCCAAGTTGGCTAAGCTTGAGTTCCGTCGTATGTTCTCGGGTGACCATGACGCAT
This sequence comes from Vibrio sp. McD22-P3, assembly GCF_021568915.1. Classification (NCBI taxonomy): domain Bacteria; kingdom Pseudomonadati; phylum Pseudomonadota; class Gammaproteobacteria; order Vibrionales; family Vibrionaceae; genus Vibrio; species Vibrio sp. McD22-P3. The sequence goes on along the minus strand of NZ_JAKGTN010000001.1, from coordinate 260,017 downwards.
CAGATTGCTATATCGACTTGCAATCTGGTTCTGGTGGTACGGAAGCACAAGACTGGACCAACATGATGCTACGCATGTACTTGCGTTGGGCTGAAGCGAAAGGCTTCAAGACCGAAGTGATTGAAGTATCTGAAGGTGAAGTCGCAGGTCTAAAAGGCGCAACAGTAAAGATCTCTGGTGAGTATGCTTATGGCTGGCTTCGTACTGAAACGGGTGTACACCGTTTAGTTCGTAAATCACCTTTTGATTCTAGTGGTCGTCGTCATACTTCATTTGCCTCTGCATTTGTTTATCCTGAGATTGATGACAACATTCAAATCGATATTAACCCTTCTGATCTTCGTATTGACGTATACCGCGCTTCGGGCGCAGGTGGTCAGCACGTCAACACGACAGAATCTGCGGTACGTATTACTCACGTTCCAACCAATATCGTAGTGCAGTGTCAGAATGACCGTTCTCAGCACAAGAACAAAGACCAGGCGATGAAACAGCTTCGCGCAAAACTGTTCGAATTTGAACTTCAAAAGCAAAATGCTGAGAAGCAAGCGAACGAAGATGCGAAATCTGACATCGGCTGGGGTAGCCAAATTCGTTCGTACGTTTTAGATGACTCACGCATCAAAGACTTACGTACAGGTGTCGAAAATCGTAACACTCAAGCAGTACTTGATGGCGATCTAGACAAGTTTATCGAAGCTAGCCTTAAATCAGGCCTTTAAGCTTTTCACCAATTTAAAACGGGATACATCGAAAATGACTGATGATGTTCAAAATGAAAACCTACAAGAAGAAAACAAGCTGATTGCTGAGCGCCGCGCTAAATTGGAACAAATCCGAAAGAGCTGCAAGGCGAACGGACATCCGAACGATTTCCGTCGTGATGCGCTTGCTGGTGATCTGCAAAAAGAATTTGGTGAAAAGAGCAAGGAAGAGCTGGAAGCACTAAACCATGTAGTGTCAATTGCTGGCCGTATCATGGCGAAACGTGGTCCATTCCTTGTGATTCAAGAAACTTCTGGTCGTATTCAAGCGTATGCTGCAAAAGACGTTCAGAAAGAACTTAAAGAAAAATACCAAGGTCTAGATATCGGTGACATCATCGGTGTGAAAGGCGCGCTTCACAAATCAGGTAAAGGCGATCTTTACGTAAACATGGAAGAGTATGAGTTGCTAACTAAAGCACTTCGTCCACTTCCTGAGAAGTTCCACGGTCTGACTGACCAAGAGATGCGCTACCGTCAGCGTTATGTTGACCTGATCGTAAACGAAGATTCTCGCCAAGCGTTTATTGTACGTTCTAAGCTTGTGTCATCGATTCGTAACTTCATGAGCTCGAAAGGTTACCTAGAAGTTGAAACGCCAATGATGCACGTGATCCCAGGCGGTGCGACGGCTCGCCCATTCATCACGCACCATAATGCACTGGATATCGACATGTACCTACGTGTTGCGCCTGAGCTATACCTTAAGCGTCTAGTGGTTGGCGGTTTTGATCGCGTATTCGAGATCAACCGTAACTTCCGTAACGAAGGTCTTTCTCCTCGTCACAACCCAGAATTCACAATGATGGAATTCTACCAAGCTTACGCAGACTACAAAGATTTGATGGATCTTACTGAAGAAATGCTGAGCACAGTTGCGATGGATGTTCTAGGTTCGACTTCAATGCCTTACGGTGATGAGACGGTAGAATTTGGTGGTAAATATGCTCGTATGAGCATGTTTGATGCGATCAAACACTACAACCCTGAGCATGAGCAAATTCAAGCGCTAACAGAAGAAGACCTAACTAATCGTGAGCTTATGGTTTCTATCGCGAAATCAGTACACGTTGAAGTGGAAACGTTCTGGACATGTGGTCAGCTTCTAGAGGAAATCTTTGGTGAAACGGCAGAACCAAAACTGATTCAGCCAACCTTCATCACGGGTTACCCAGCGGATATTTCTCCATTGGCTCGTCGTAGCGATGATAATCCATTCTTCACAGACCGTTTCGAGTTCTTTATCGGTGGTCGTGAAGTAGCTAACGGTTTCTCTGAGCTTAACGATGCAGAAGACCAAGACGCTCGCTTTAAAGCACAAGTTGATGCAAAAGACGCTGGTGATGATGAAGCTATGTATTACGATGCAGACTACATTACAGCGCTAGAGCACGGTCTACCGCCAACAGCAGGTCAAGGTATTGGTATTGACCGTCTGGCAATGCTGTTTACTAACACTCACACGATTCGTGACGTGATTCTGTTCCCAGCAATGCGTCCACAGCAATAAGCTGAAACGGTGACTCATTCTTACAAAGCCTCTCATTGAGAGGCTTTTTTCATGCCATATTTCTAAAAATGTTTATAGAAAAGTCATAAATCGTGCACTAGTCTTAATTATGAGACAGTAGCGATTGTGTTAATTGCGATAGTTCTATTTGATAGCTATGACGAATTCAATAGAATTAACAAGTTGAATCTAAAAGCAATAATAAGGAATGATGTAATGGGAACCGAGTTTCGGATGGATTCTATCCCCGGCTCTTTAGTCGTAGTGGGTGGAACCTATGAGCCATGGCTATCTGTATTGGAGCAGGCTGGATGGCGATGCACGCAATGTTCCGACTTGCGAAAAGCCGATGCCTTGTTTTCAGAAATAGGCCCTTGTATTGGGATTGTAGACTTAACGAGGGATGATTTTAGCCTTAATGGCATTGCGAAACTTGTAAGTACACACAAGCAAGTTCGTTGGATTGCGTTTATCCGTGAGTCGCAGCTGAGTTCGGATACTATTTGCCAATTTATAGTTAATTTCTGTATTGATTTTTTCACTACGCCTATTCCTGATTCCCGTTTAATGAGCACGATAGGTCACCAGTTAGGAATGCTAAAACTGGAACAAAAAGTGTGGCCTCATAATGGAAATGACAATGACCTTGGTTTGGTTGGTCAGTCATTACCAGTGAGACGGTTGCGTGATCAAATTAGACGTATCGGCCCCACCGATGTCAGTATAATGATTCATGGCGAAGTTGGATCTGGCAAGGAGTCAGTAGCTAAAGCCATTCATCGCTGTTCTGCGCGTTCTCAAAAACCCTTCATCGCCGTCAACTGCCGAGCATTTTCCGACGCGCGTTTTGAAAATGAATTCTTTGGCATGCATGATGCCGACCGAGCATCGCTTTTAGATCAAGCCTCGGGCGGAACCATTGTTCTAAATGACATTTTTACCTTACCTCCCAAACAGCAACTTAACCTGCTTAAGTTTTATCAAGATGGTCAAATAGAGACGGCAAAGGGCATCAAAGAATTTGATGTGCGTATTTTAGCAGCGGATACATCAGATATTGAAAAAGCACTAGGCGATGGCATGTTCAACGAAGAGCTATTCCATTGCATAAATGTTCTTCGTATCAATGTACCAAGCCTTAAAGAGCGTGCGACGGACATTGGTTTGCTGGTCAGTCACCATATCGGTCAGTTTGCTAAAGAGTTTAATTCTCCAGTCAAATCTATCGATGATGATGCTCTGAAAACGCTGACGTATTACCATTGGCCTGGAAATGTGAAAGAGCTGATGAATCAGGTGAAACGTGCGGTGCTGATGACGGAAGAAGAAGTGCTGACTAAAAAGCATTTTGAGCTGCCCGGTACTTTCTCTGGCAAGCGCAGCTTGAAGAGTATTCGAGAACGTTCTGAGCGTGATGCGTTGATCTTAGTGCTAGATAGCCACAATGGACAAGTTACACTAGCTGCCAAAGAGTTGGGCATTTCTAGGGCGACGATGTATCGTTTGCTCAATAAGCATAATTTGATTACTGAAGAGACGGTGTAGTCGTTGTTCATGATTAAAAAAAGGCGCGGTCGCGCCTTTTTTAGTTTCTGTCGGGATATTTGGTATTACTGTTAATTAAGTGATGTGAATCGAAAGATTACAGAGTCATACAATATCTAGTTGTTTTATTTGGAAATAAAACGAATCACTAACACAAGCTATTTCTACAGTTCAATACATTGGGTATAAGTTATTACAACGGAATATATTGAAATATTCCTTTGTTTTTTACATTTCTTGTTACATGTCTGTTGAAATTATCATCAATTTGCATAAGAATTACCCCTGAGCACTACGCTCAACCTTTCAAATTTATTTCGGATTATTAAGTGAGTATGGAGGCACAGAAAATGATGAATCGTATTTCTTTTATCAATATTTGTGCTGGCCGTTTTACTCATGCGGATCGAATCGCGACTGATCTATCTACTGCAATGGCAGCGGATAAACCGTCAATCGATACAGCACACGCTTAATTAGTCCGTAACCTCAAGAGGCTGCGGAAATAGCAGTCAACTGAGGAATCACAATATTTCTCCTTATATCCTGACCGCTATTTCTCTCCTCAAATTATTTCTAGGAGAAAACTATGCGTACTTCAATTTACTTAACTGTTGCAACTTGGCTTATTAAAGCAGACATCCAAAAAGAAGAGCGTGAGTGGAGACGACGTTACCGTCGCAATGCACACCACTTGCCACTTCACAATGAGCACTTGTTAAAGGACATTGGTTTGGATAGACATGGCCGTCCACTTGGTCAAGTTGCTCCACCTCACATTGTAGCGAAACGTAAAGCTCGTCACCTTCGTCGAGAATTACACTCTAGAATCGCTACGTAAAAAAAGGGCAGGTCGCTTATCGCGACCTGCCCATACTGTGTGAAAAACCTATTTAGGGGCATGGGTTAGAATATTTAGCCCCTATTTCTTGAAGTCCATTCAAGAGTTCATCAGAGAGTTCTACATCGATGCTGTTTATGTTGCTTTCTAGCTGCTTAAGATTGGTTGCACCAATAATATTAGAAGCGACAAATGGACGTTGATTAACAAATGCCAATGCCATCTGAGCGGGGTCTAGGTTATGCTCGCGAGCTAGGTCCACATATGCTTGTGTTGCTTCAATGCCTTGTGGAGTAAAGTAACGGACAAATCGCTCAAATAGACTGCAACGCGCTCCCTCTGGACGTTGCCCATTGAGATATTTTCCGCTCAAACAGCCGAAAGCGAGTGGTGAGTAAGCGAGTAATTCCACACCTTCGTGGTGGCTAATTTCAGAAAGGCCGACTTCAAAGCTACGGTTGAGTAGGTTGTAAGGGTTTTGAATCGAGACTATTCTTGGCAAATCATGTTTTTCGGCCAGTTTAAGTAGCGTCATAACTCCCCAAGGCGTTTCATTAGAGACTCCGATATAGCGTATTTTTCCAGCTTTGATGAGTTCGTTTAGTGCCTCTAATGTTTCGATTAGTGTAACTTCTTCATTTCCTTCAGGGTAAGGGTAGTTTAGTTGTCCAAAACAATTGGTTTTTCTTTGTGGCCAGTGCAATTGGTATAAATCGATATAATCGGTTTTTAAACGGCTTAAACTATCGTCTACTGCTAAATGTATATTACGTCTATCTAGACTCATATTGTCGCGGATATAAGGAATATTTCGCGGTCCAGCGACTTTAGTCGCTAACACTACTTTTTGTCTTTTATCTGAATGCGAAAGCCAATCGCCAATATATTGTTCAGTTTTTCCTTGAGTCTTAGCACTTGGAGGAACGGGATACATCTCTGCAGTATCAATAAAATTAACACCGCGTTCTAGAGCAAAATCGAGCTGACTGAATGCTTCCTGCTTGGTGTTTTGCTCACCAAACGTCATTGTCCCTAAAGCTATCTTGCTGATTTCTAGCGAAGAGTGCGGGAGGTTATGATATTTCATTGAGCCTTCCTTGTTTGTTGTTGTTTTTATCCACTATACCTCGTTTTGGTAAAAGATCTGCTTGTTTAGTACCTAATGCGATTATTTTTACTAAACTGACTTTTATCAGTAACGCATTATCCACAAAAATAGTAAGGGGGTGGAATATGCAAAAACATCAGCTCGATCGTTGGCTACATGGGTATCACAAAGACACTTATAAACAACCCAAAGTTTTTGTGATTGGTTGTGCTGATATTTCACACTATCTGTTAGCAGTGGAATACAAACATAAATTAGAACCAATTAAACAAGATGATGAGCCAATTCATTTTGAGTCGTTGGACTCGGTGAAAGAGGAGTTGCATCGATTAGGTATCGAAAAAGCGTACCTTAGGTTGCATAACGCTTACGATGAATGTGGCAGTGCAGAAATGAATCGTTATTGTGATATCGAACTAAAACTTCATTAACTGGTTCGAAAATCTTCTGTTTAGACAAAGTACTGTTCAAGTATATGAGCAGTAAAGCGTGCTCTGAGGTAGAAACCTCGGGGCAGGGTACGTATTTTTTGTCCTGACGTACCGTAAGCTTCTGTTTTCACACGGCTATTGGCTGCTTTAGGGCGAATTTGTAACACCTCGCCGGTATGGGCCGTGATCTGATTGATTTGACCTAATGAAATAAGCTCCATCAATTCTTCCCAATCATTTTTCAACATGGTTTCTTCCTCTGGAGATGGGCTCCAGATTAGTGGAGAGCCAACATGTCGCTCTGCAACGGGGATCTCTCGTTCACCCTCAACCGGTAGCCAAAGGACACGAGACAGCTTATTGCGTATATGGCTAGTTTCCCACGTTACTCCATGAATGCCGGTAAGCGGTGCAACACAAACGAAAGTTGATTCTAAGGGCTTGCCGGTATGGCTAATAGGGAGGCTCTTGAGCTCAATACCAATGTCGGGAAAGTCTTGAACTGGCTTACTACCGGCCTTTGCACCTAAGTGCCACTCAAGTAGTTGTCCTACCCAACCTTTATCGCGCTTAAGATTATCTGGTACACACATGCCTGCCTGTGCAGCGAGTTCGCCAAATGTTAATCCTGCGATATCACGAGCGCGTTGTAATAGTTCTGTTTCGGAGGTCGGAGTTGGTTTCATAAATACGTTGCAGGTTAATTTAGGCCCAATAGGGAGCTAACTATTCTATCATGGCGATGAAGAATTTATCGGTATAAAAAAAGATCAGTCTGTTTGAGATTTGATCTATTCATGACTTATCCACAGAAAATTTATTCTCTAAGTTGAATTTGCCATGTACTGTATGAATAATCAGTATTTTAACGCGGATTAACACTTGATAAATCGAGGTTTGTTTGAAACTCGACAGTTTCAGTGTGGATAAAATAGCCATAGGTTGATCTTTGACCGATCTGAGTGTGTGTATTTATTTGTAGTAAATTAGAGACTTTTACTTGATTGATTTGATTTTAAGTTTATGAAAATTATAAGTTTAATGTTCTCGCGTCGATCTTGGAAAAATTCGGCTTGGTAGAAAAAGAACCAAAAACTCGTAAAGATCATAGATTCTTCACATGGTTATTCACAGAAAAGGTGAATAAATGTGGGCTGGGTCTCATTGTTGTGTTGATAACTAAGGCTTTGCGCGAAACTTATCCAGTATGGCAGCATTTAATGGTAATTGTTCAAATTTACGGGCGACTAAGTTTGCTCAACTTGGGGATATGTGGAAAAATCAGGGTAATGAAAATTTAATTGAGGTTGGCCAGTGATAGATGGCGATGGTTACCGACTTAATGTTGGTATTGTGATTTGTAACAACCATGGTCAGGTCTTCTGGGCTAAGCGATACGGACAACATTCATGGCAGTTTCCTCAGGGCGGCATTGACGATGGTGAATCCCCTGAGCAAGCCATGTATCGAGAACTTTATGAAGAGGTGGGATTAACCAAGAACGACGTCAAAATCGTTGCAGTTAGTCGCCATTGGCTGAGATATAAGTTACCCAAGCGATTAGTACGCTGGGATTCGAAGCCAGTCTGTATTGGGCAAAAACAGAAATGGTTTTTACTGCGTTTAGATTGTGATGAATCTAAGATCAACATGCAGCGTGGTAATACCCCTGAATTTGATGGTTGGCGCTGGGTAAGTTATTGGTATCCAGTCAGGCAAGTGGTTTCTTTTAAACGGGATGTGTATCGACGTGCGATGAAAGAGTTTGCATCATTGGCAATGCCGTTTAAGGAACGTAAATTTAAAGGCAAGAGAAAGCATCGAAGAGGGTAAGTATGCTATCGCAACTAAGGGATATAGTTGAGCACGTTTCAAAGGTTGAAGATGTGCACGCCGCCCTCGAAATTCTTGTTCAACAAACTTGTGCAGCTATGCATACTGAATGCTGCACAATTTATTTGGCAAATAACGATAAACAGCGTTTGGAGTTAATGGCTACACAGGGCCTGACCTTCAAGGGCGACACTATCCATATCGATTTTAACGAAGGTCTAGTCGGCCTCGTAAAACGAACTGCCGAACCGATTAACTTGGCAGAAGCTGCCAAACATCCCGCATTTAAATTCTTCCCAGAACTTGGAGAAGATATCTACCATTCTTTCCTCGGTACACCGATTATTCATCGTAAACAGGTCCTTGGCGTTTTGGTTATCCAGCAAAAAACGTCGCGTCAGTTTAGCGAGATGGAAGAGTCTTTCTTAGTCACACTCGCAGCTCAGATAGCGGTTTTGATAGCACATGCAACTGCACAAGGGCATGGCTTCTTTGACGATAATAAAACGGCGGTGATTAAAGGGATTGGGGCATCATCGGGAGTAGCTATTGGCCCAATCTGGTGGGACAACACTCAACCTGACTTAAGCAATGTATTTCCAGCTTCCGCGTTGGATATTGCGCGTGAACACGAAACGTTATCGGTCGCCATCGAAAATGCATTGGCTGACTTTAAGCGCATGCGTAAGAAGTTGGATCTTGAATTAAATAAAGATGCACTAGCAATATTTGATCTGTTCACTCACTTACTAAATGATCCTATGCTGCGCAATGATTTAAAAGCGCAGATACAAAAAGGCGATCGAGCAGACTGGGCTTTGCGCCAAGTAGTAGAAAGTTATGCGAACCGTTTTGCCAAGATGTCTGATGTATACATGCGCGAGCGTGCTCAAGATGTCAAAGAACTTGGCCAACGTTTGCTGTTTTTCTTGCACAATACTGAGCAGCCTATTCATGAGTTCAACGAGCCTGTTATTCTTGTTGTGCGTGAACTTACTGCGTCCATTCTCGCTTCAGTACCCAAGGAACAGCTACTAGCTGTGGTGTCTCTTGAGGGGGCGGCGAACTCTCATGCGGCTATCTTATCCCGGGCGATGGGAATTCCTGCCGTTATGGGAGTGAACACTAACCCTGAGCTCCTAAGTGGCAAGGTTGGTATTGTTGATGGGTATAGCGGTGAGATTTTCCCTGATCCTAGTAATGAATTACTACTTGAATACCAAGAGTTAGTGACAGAAGAGACTGAGTTGTCTCGAATGGTTGAACAAACCGTTGATCTTGAAGCAAGTACAAATGATGGTAAACGCATCCAAATTATGCTGAATGCTGGCCTTAGCGCTGATACTAGTATTTCTTTGAATAGGAATGTCGATGGTGTGGGGTTATATCGAACCGAAATTTCCTTCTTGCTTCAGCAGCAGTTCCCTTCGGAAGAAGAACAGGTGCATCAGTATCGTTCGGTGCTCGGTGCTTATCCGACGAAGCGTGTTGTGATGCGTACGCTTGATATCGGCGGCGACAAGCCTTTGCCTTATCTACCTATTGATGAAGACAATCCTTTCTTAGGTTGGCGCGGTATCCGCTTTACTCTCGATCATCCTGATATTTTCTTGATTCAGTTGCGCGCTATGCTTCGTGCGAGCGAGGGATTAGATAACTTAAGCATTCTTTTGCCTATGGTGTCGTCGGTACAAGAACTTGACGGAGCGACGGCGCTTATTGAGCAAGCTTATCAAGAAGTATCCGCAGAACATCCGAAGGTAAAACGCCCGGAAATTGGCGTTATGATCGAAGTACCTTCTATGCTGTATCTCTTACCATTTATGGCACAGAAGGTGGATTTTGTATCGGTTGGAACGAACGACTTAACGCAATATTTATTGGCTGTTGACCGCAACAACGCTCAGGTGGCCGATATTTACGAAACCCTGCATCCTTCCGTATTGGCGGCAATGAAACATATTTTTGAAACTTGTCAGTCGTATCATCTTCCTGTTTGCATTTGTGGTGAGCTGGCGGGTGACCCTATTGGTGCATTGCTGCTGGTGGGGCTTGGTTACGATACTTTAAGTATGAACACGTCGAACGTCGCGAAAGTGAAGTACTTACTCAGACAAACCTCACAGCAGGAGCTTAAATTACTTGCTGACAAAGCATTGATGCAACCGTATGGTGAAACCATTTATAATCAAATGCGTGATTACTTTGAGGATAAAGGACTAGCTGGCTTCATCCGTGCCGGTAAGTCTTAAACCAACCCTTTTGGAATACATGTGAACTACGAACTGATCTTATTACTACTGTGTCTTGGCGCAGTAGTCGGCACTATGTCCGGGTTGCTCGGCATTGGTGGGGGACTTATTGTTGTCCCAGCGCTGGCTTTCATCCTACCTAAATTTGGTATCGCGAGTGATATGGTTATGCATATTGCACTGGCGACTTCCTTAGCCTCTATCATTATTACATCAGGCTCTTCGGCAGTTAACCATCTTAAACTGGGTAACGTTGATTTGTTTGTTATTAAATGGCTTATGCCCGGCGTGGTGATTGGCGGATTTGCGGGCTCCAATGTCGCAGAGTGGATTCCTTCTCACTATCTACCGAAGGTGTTTGCTGTCATTGTACTGCTTCTAGCAATTCAGATGTTTTTGTCTATCAAATCGCAAGTGACGCGTAATCTCCCTAGTCCTTTTATCACAACATGTTGTGGCGCGGGAATCGGTATGGTATCGAGCTTAGCGGGGATTGGTGGGGGATCAATGTCGGTTCCTTTTCTTAGTAAACATGGCGTTGAGATGAGAAAAGCGGTAGGCTCTTCGTCAGTATGTGGTTGCGTGATCGCGATCGCAGGTATGATTGGCTTTATTATGCATGGCGCTAAAGTACAAGGGCTACCGGAATACAGTATCGGCTATGTCTACTTGCCGGCTTTACTGTCCATTGCTGCTACCTCAATGTTAACAACGAAATTTGGTGCAAAATTGGCGACAACTATGCCAACACCGAAACTAAAGAAGATTTTTGCAGTCTTCTTATTATTCGTTGCATTTTCAATGATGTTTTAATCTCAATACTCAAACCTGATAAGTGAGCGTTTTATGTCTCAGGGATATATCCAGTTTCCTAATATCGACCCAGTTCTTGTTGAATTAGGTCCCATTTCTATTCGTTGGTACGGCTTGATGTATCTTGTCGGCTTTGCATTCGCGATGTGGTTAGCTAATCGTAGAGCCGACAAGCCAAACTCAGGATGGACGCGCGAGCAAGTATCAGATCTGTTGTTTGCAGGTTTCTTAGGGGTGGTGCTAGGTGGCCGCATAGGATACGTCCTATTTTATGGTTTTGATGAACTGCTACGTGACCCGCTCTACTTGTTCAAAGTATGGACCGGTGGTATGTCGTTCCATGGTGGCTTGTTAGGCGTTATTACCGCTATGTTCTGGTATGGCAGAAAGAACGGACGCACGTTTTTTAATGTCGCAGACTTCATCGCGCCTCTTGTTCCTTTTGGTCTAGGTATGGGGCGTCTAGGTAACTTTATGAACAGTGAGCTTTGGGGACGAGTGACTGATGTGCCATGGGCGATCATCTTCCCTAATGGTGGACCTTTTCCACGTCACCCGTCTCAACTGTACGAATTTGCCTTAGAGGGTGTTGTACTGTTCCTAATTTTGAATTGGTTTATCAAGAAACCTCGCCCAGAAGGGGCTGTGTCAGGTTTATTCCTTCTGGGTTATGGTACATTTAGATTCTTGGTCGAGTTCGTACGTGAACCGGATGCACAATTAGGACTGTTTGGTGGCTTTATTTCTATGGGCCAAATCTTGTCTTCACCAATGATTATCCTTGGTGCACTAATGATTGCATGGGCATACAAAGTCAACGGACCGAAACTACAAAAAGTATCAAAGTAATAGGAATTGTCGTGAAGCAGTATTTAGACTTATGTCAGCGAATCGTTGACGAAGGTGTTTGGATTGAAAATGAGCGTACGGGTAAACGTTGTTTAACCGTAATCAACGCAGATCTGACCTATGATGTCGCCAACAACGCATTTCCTCTAGTTACTACAAGAAAGAGCTTTTGGAAAGCAGCCGTAGCTGAGCTATTGGGATATATTCGTGGCTACGATAACGCGGAAGACTTTCGCAAGTTAGGAACCAAAACATGGGATGCTAACGCGAACTTAAATGAAGCGTGGCTGAACAATCCTTACCGTAAAGGTGAAGATGATATGGGCCGTGTCTATGGTGTGCAGGGCCGTGCATGGGCTAAGCCAGATGGTGGTCATATAGATCAACTTCGTAAGATTGTGGATGACTTAAGCAAAGGGATCGATGATCGTGGTGAGATCTTAAACTTCTACAACCCAGGCGAGTTTCATATGGGGTGTTTGCGCCCATGCATGTACAGTCATCACTTTTCGCTATTAGGTGATACGCTGTATTTGAACAGTACGCAACGTTCGTGTGACGTACCGCTTGGTTTAAACTTCAATATGGTTCAAGTCTATGTGTTCTTAGCGATTATGGCTCAGATTACCGGTAAAAAACCGGGACAAGCATTTCATAAGATCGTTAATGCGCATATTTATGAAGACCAATTGGAGTTGATGCGAGATGTTCAGCTAAAACGTGAACCGCTGGCGGCTCCGACGTTCCGTATCAACCCAAAGATTAAGACGCTTGAAGATTTAGAAACCTGGGTGACGCTTGATGACTTTGAAGTAGAAGGTTACGAGTGCCACGAGCCTATTCGCTATCCATTTTCTGTCTGAGAATAAGGCCGAGTATTGCTCGGCCTTATTTTTTAACGAGAGCTACCAGTTAATTTTCTCTCTTTCACTAAAGAATCCCGCTGTTGGTCCATCGGCATCTAGCGTTGCTAACCAAATGGCTGTATCTGCACCTTCTTTAGGGGACTTTAATCGAATATGTTCACCATAATCAGGCAGCTCATCCAAATTCATTCCTGAATCAACCCATCCAGGACAGTAAGAATTTACTTTAATTCCAAATGGCTCTAGCTCTTTTGCAAACAATACTGTGTTGGCATTTACACCAATCTTCGAGGATTGATAGGCTGCGCATACATCGTCTTTAATCGGCGAGGCCATGTCAGAAAGTTGAGCAAGTTGACCTGCTTGACTGGAGACATTGACTATTCTGGCTTGAGAAGACTTTTTGAGGAGTGGTGTTAGAGCACGAGTCAGTAAGAAAGGGCCAATCTGGTTGACCTCAATCACTCGGCGGTAGGTATCCTCATCTATAAGAGAAGGATGTCTACCAAGATCGACTAAGATAGCTGCATTATTAACGAGTACATCAAGACGACCAAACTGCTCTTCTATCTTATTAGCAACCGCAGGAAAGACCGATGACATGGCAAGGTCCAATTTAAGATGGGAGGCGGTATAGCCTTTCTGGCGAAAATCATTAACTAATGCTGAGCAGGATTGAATGTCGGCCATGATGACATGAAAGCCTTGTTCCATTAATAACTCAGAGGTGGCTAAGCCGATACCCTGATATGCACCGGTGACTAAGGCAATTTTCTGCATGATTGACCTTTTTGTTGACTACATTTAGGCCAGTCTATCGATGGGGCTATCAAAAGGGGAGTAACAAGGGGAATGTTACTCTGTCCCATACGTTATGCTGTCAATGGTAATGCTTAGTCGTAATAGGCATCCTCGATAATTTCTTCTTCAACGATTTCTTCTTCAATAATCTCTTCTTCTACAACGACATCCGTCGCCACTTCACAGGCTCCTTCATCGTATGCACCGTCGATGGTTCCCGCCACTGCGCCAGCACCGCCACCAATAGCTGCTCCAGCAGCAGCGCCGGAACCACCATCTACAATACCGCCAACGACTGCGCCAGTAATCGCCCCGTCGACTGCACCATCAATAGCGCCTTCAGCGGTTTGGTCACAGTAATAGGCATAACTCGGTGAAGATAATATTAGAGCTAGGGCAAAGAACTTGAGTTTCATGGTTTATTTCTCGATTGATGAGTTTGCCTATTAGCCTAAGTGATTGAACTGGTTATTATAAGTAACATCTCGTCAAACCTTGGTTAGTTTAGAGTGTGTTTATTGTTGAGAGTAATTAACAGAAGGGAACGGATTTTCCTCACTGATAGTATCGTTAATAAATCCAGAAAAGGAGTTATAAGGTACTTGCGAGATAGTAAATAAGTCACTCATACTTGAGCTAAAAGAACCTGTGGAGACGGAACATGCGATTACTAGGGATGGCGTTGAGTCTTATATTAATAGGATGCAGCGGTGCGCCCAACGAAATCAAAGTTGCTGATGAGAAGTTATTGATTGAGTTTAATCAAGCGGTAAAAGAGGCGACACCGTATGTCGGCCAGCCAGCTAGATGGGGTGGAGTGATTGCAAATTTGACCAATTTAACCCCTAACACCAGTGAGCTACAAATTAGTCAATTTGCATTGGACTCAAAAGGTCGTCCTGATGATACTCAACAGGGCAGTCAACGATTTGTCGTCAATGTCGATAGGTTCTTAGACCCTGAGGTGTTTACTCAAGGTAAATCAATGACATTTGTTGGTGTTATAGAAGGCATGACTTCAATTACGGTTGGGCAACAGGAGCTTAAGGTTCCGGTATTAAAAGCTTCAAACTACTATCTTTGGACTGAAGATAAACGCATTAAAACTTATTATGTTGGTGACCCATATTATAACTACTATTACGACAGCTATTATTACTGGGATGATATCGATGACGCCGATTTGATCGAGCACTATGATGACTTTGATTATGACTACGGTGATTTCTAGATAGTAAAAGGCCCAGCTAAATGTAGCTGGGCCTTTTTTTTTAGTAGAGCTTAGCGTCTGTCTATGCTGTTAGCGCTAGAATAGTGCCTGGAATAACAACAAAGATAGAAGCGAGGTAACCAGCGACGACGGCTTTGTTCTTGATAGCCATGTCCGAGATATAGTCTGCACCTTTCACTGGCAGTTCTCTCAAGAATGGAATACCGAAGATAAAGACGGTTGCCATGATATTAAATACCAGGTGCACCAGCGCGATTTGCAATGCGAATACTGCGTATTCTCCAGAAACTGCTGTCGCTGCTAATAAGCCAGTGATACACGTACCGATATTAGCACCTAGTGTAAATGGGTAAACATCACGAACTTTCAGCGCACCTGAGCCAACGAGAGGCACCATTAAGCTGGTCGTTGTTGATGAAGATTGCACAAGAATCGTAACGATAGAGCCTGATGCGATACCATGTAGCGGACCACGACCAATAGCGTTTTTCAAAATTTCACGTGCACGGCCAACCATCAAGCTCTTCATTAGCTTACCCATAACAGTAATCGCCACGAAGATAGTTGCAATACCAAGAACAATCAGTAGTACGCCACCTGTTACGCTGCCAAATGAGCTTAATGGCTCCTGAATCGCACTTACTACAGGCTTGGTGATTGGCTTGATGAAGTTCAGGCCTTTCATGCTCATGTCACCTGTTGCTAGCATTGGTGATACAAGCCAGCTAGAGATTTTGTCTAGAATGCCAAACATCATCTCCAATGGAAGGAAGATAGCAACGGCTAGCAGGTTAAAGAAGTCATGGATCGTTGCACTTGCAAAGGCACGTTTAAACTCAGTGTTACAACGAACGTGACCCAAACTTACTAGTGTATTGGTAACCGTAGTACCAATGTTTGCACCCATGATCATAGGGATTGCTGTCGTTACAGGTAAACCACCAGCAACCAAACCAACAATAATCGAAGTGACGGTACTAGAAGACTGAATTAGTGCAGTAGCAACTAGACCAATCATTAACCCAGCTACAGGGTGTGAGGCAAATTCAAATAGTACTTTTGCATGTTCACCTGTTGCCATTTTAAAGCCACTACCCACCATTGAAACAGCAAGTAGCAATAAATAAAGCATGAACGCCAAGTTAGCCCAGCGTAACCAACGCGTCGTATTCGACATTGGAGTCGCAGCTGTTGTTGCTTGGTTCATCATAGTTTTCTCCATTTGGCCGTGTAATTCGTAAGTTGGCCTGTTGTTGAATCTGAGGCGATATTAGATCTCAAATATTACAGAAATATGACGTTTCTATTTCTGTGTTAATTAACTGCGATGTTTGCTTGGTTTTTGTATTTGTTGGTATTTTTTGTTTGTGTAAGTTATTGATTTTTTAAGACTGTTTTCTTTGGGAGAAAAAGAGATTAATTTGCCGTCATCAATGAATAAATTCGATTTAGAGCGAGTATTATGATGCTTATATGACAGTGAGGTGGCTAATGTGACAATGTAATTTTCGGAAAAATCATCGAATTTTAATTGTAACGTAAGTTTTATCGAATATTGTCGCTTGAGGCAGATTTTGCTATAAATGAAACACACTCATTTTAGGCGATATCGCATGTCACACCTTAACTATAATCACCTCTATTATTTCTGGATGGTCTGCAAACAGGGTTCAGTTACGAAAGCTGCCGATGCGTTATTTTTAACGCCTCAAACAGTAACAGGGCAGATTAAAGCATTAGAAGAGAGAATGGACGGTAAGCTCACTAAGCGAAATGGACGTAGCGTTGAGCCAACTGAGTTAGGGCAGTTGGTATATAAGTATGCTGACCGCATGTTTGGTTTAAGCTATGAAATGTTGGATATCGTAAACTATAGCCAGCGTTCGAATGTACTGTTCGATGTTGGTGTGGCCGATGCTCTTTCTAAACGTCTGGTCAGTAAAATATTGATGACCACTATCCCGCCAGACAACAGTATTCATCTACGCTGTTTTGAATCCACTCACGAAATGTTGCTGGAACAATTGGCTCAGCATAAATTGGATATGATCCTATCGGACTGTCCTGTGGATTCAAGTCAAAGTCCTGGTTTGTTTAGTAAGAAGTTAGGTGAAAGCCGCATGAGTTTCTTTACGTCGGGCTATATCGATAATGTGAGTTTCCCTGAGATTCTTGAACAAAGACGTTTGCTGATACCCGGTAGTCGTACCTCGATGGGACGTAAAGTACTGCAGTGGTTTGATCAACAGGGTATTCAACCGAATATTCTTGGTGAATTTGATGATGTCGCATTGATGAAAGCCTTCTCAATGTATAAAGAGGATGTCATTTTTCTTGCTCCAAGTATTTACATGTCAGAGATGAGAGACAAACGCCACCTTCAACTGATCGGCGATATTGAAGATCTGAAAGAAGAATATTACGTTATTTTTGCTGAGCGAATGATTCAACATCCGGCGGTAAAGAGTGTTTGTGAGGCAGATTTCACCGATTTGTTAGCGTTCTAAGATTCGTGTTAGGTAACAAATTGGTAAAGAGAAATACACTATTTTAAACAAAGCGCTACTAACAACATTTTTATCCATGTAAAATGTGATGAGATTTATGGATTTATTACGAGAAAGATGGTTAGTGTCTAAGTGATAAAGAAGTAAATAAAGACGGATAAAATATAGAGGTAAAGTATGAACTTGCAGGAGATGGAAAAAAACGCATCACAAGCGGTAGTTCTCCTTAAGGCGATGGCTAATGAGAGACGCCTGCAAATTCTGTGCATGCTCCACAATACAGAGTTATCAGTAGGGGAATTGTGTACTCGATTAGAACTCAGTCAGTCAGCATTGTCACAGCATTTGGCCTGGCTGCGTCGAGATGGCTTAGTGTCGACGAGAAAAGAAGCGCAAACGGTCTACTACACATTAAGTAGTAAAGAAGTTCGTCAGTTGATTGAACTATTACACGGCCTTTATTGCAGCTCAGAATAGTGTGATTTACAGATACAAAAAAACCGGCATTAGCCGGTTTTTTTAACACAATACAAAGTCTAAATTATAGAGCTTTGATTGCAGCAGAGAAGCGTGCCTTGTGACGAGCTGCTTTATTCTTATGAATAAGGCCTTTAGTCGCCATGCGGTCAAGGATTGGAGTAACTTCTGCAAATGCTGAAGTTGCTGCTTCTTTATCGCCAGCTGCGATAGCTGCGATTGTTTTCTTCATGTAAGTGCGCATCATAGAGCGACGGCTAGCGTTGTGCTGACGACGTTTCTCAGCTTGGATAGCGCGCTTCTTAGCAGATTTACTGTTTGCCAAGGGTCTAACTCCCAAAAACTTAGTTCGGTGACAATTTAAGGGCGAGGAATATCCCTCATTTGCGCTTAATTGTCAAATGATTTGTGCAAAAACCCGACGATACAAAACAACTTTTGATATCTGTGGGCTATCGCGGTTAAGATGGCGGGGATTCTAACAGTATTTTTCGACCAATGCTAATACTAATCCTCTCTTCAATAACAAACGCTATTGAATCCGATAAATAGCAGGCATTGGCTAGGTAATTCAGAGGTTATTGTGAGTAAACGCCTTCTTAAGTCAGGCATGATTGTTAGTGCCATGACGCTGGTGTCTCGTGTATTGGGACTGGTACGAGACGTTGTAGTTGCCAACCTTATGGGGGCAGGTGCAAGCGCAGATGTTTTCTTCTTTGCGAATAAGATTCCTAACTTTTTACGTCGCCTGTTTGCTGAAGGCGCTTTTTCTCAAGCATTTGTTCCGGTGTTAACGGAGTACCACGCATCTGGAGATAAAGATAAAACTCGTGATTTAATAGCGAAAGCGTCAGGTACCTTAGGCGTCATTGTGACAATAGTGACGTTATTAGGTGTGATAGGGTCAAGTGTTGTCACTGCACTATTTGGTTTCGGTTGGTTCTTAGATTGGCTGAATGATGGGCCTGCTGCACCTAAGTTTGAGCTTGCCAGCTTGATGCTTAAGATTACCTTCCCTTACTTATGGTTCATCACCTTTGTGGCGTTATCTGGGGCTATTCTCAATACTTTAGGTAAGTTTGCTGTTTCTTCTTTTACCCCCGTTTTTCTAAACGTCATGATTATCCTCTGTGCGTGGTTTATATCTCCAAACCTTGCCCAGCCGGAAATTGGCTTAGCTCTTGGTGTATTCTTAGGTGGTTTTGTCCAGTTTGCCTTTCAATTGCCTTTCTTAATAAAAGAGGGCGTATTGGTAAAACCTAAGTGGGGCTGGCGCGATCCTGGCGTAGTGAAAATCAGAACCTTGATGATTCCAGCCTTATTCGGTGTGTCGGTTAGCCAAATTAACCTGCTTTTTGACACCTTTATTGCTAGTTTTCTTGCCACGGGCTCGATTAGTTGGCTTTACTACTCCGATAGACTACTTGAGTTCCCTCTAGGCTTGTTTGGAATTGCCATCGCGACGGTTATTCTTCCTGCGCTGTCACGCAAACACGTGGACGCGCATAGTGAAGGATTTGCTAGTACGATGGATTGGGGAGTTCGAATGGTTATCCTATTAGGTCTTCCTGCCATGTTGGGGCTGATGGTGTTAGCCAAGCCGATGCTGATGGTCCTATTTATGCGTGGAGAGTTTACCCCTCACGACGTTCATCAAGCGTCATTGTCACTGCTAGCTTACGCATCTGGCCTGCTTAACTTTATGTTGATTAAGGTGCTGGCCCCGGGTTACTACTCGCGTCAGGATACCAAAACACCAGTGAAGTATGGCATTGTAGCCATGGTGTCTAATATGGTCTTCAATGCTATTTTTGCTTACTTCTATGGTTATGTTGGACTGGCGATGGCAACCGCGTTGTCGGCATTTATCAATATGGCGTTGTTATACCGAGGGCTACACCTACAATGTGTTTACCAGATTAGTCGCCAGACTATCGGTTTTGTGGCACGTTTAGTGATGGCAGCCGTTGTTATGGTGCTAGTGCTTCGTTGGCAGCTACAAGATATGCAGCAATGGTTGACTTGGGGCTTAACAGAGCGTGTGTATACCTTGATCGGATTGATTTTGATCGGCGCTGTGAGTTATCTAGTTAGCCTATTTGTTCTTGGTGTTCGAGCTCGAGATCTAAAAGCAGCGACAGATTAACAATGATTGGTTATAATCCGTCGGTTTCACACTAGTATTATTTCATTAAGCAGGTGGTTTAGTCGTTTCATGGAACTCATTCGAGGCATACATAACCTAAAAAGTCAGCACCATGGCTGTGTGTTAACCATCGGAAACTTCGATGGTGTGCATTTGGGGCACCAACGTGTACTCGAACAGGTGAAGAAGAAAGCATTGCTTTTGGGTTTGCCTGCTGTAGTAATGACTTTTGAACCGCAACCGATGGAATTGTTTGCTAAGGATAAAGCGCCGGCTAGACTGACTCGTCTTCGTGACAAGTTTGAATTGCTTGAAGCAATGCACTTGGATCGTTTGTTGTGCGTTAACTTTAACCGCCGCTTTGCCAGCATGTCACCGGAGTCTTTTATCAAAGACTTGTTGGTGAATAAATTGGGTGTTAAGTTCCTTGTTATCGGCGATGATTTTCGCTTTGGCAAAGGGCGAGAAGGCAACTTCGATATGCTCAAAAAAGCCGGTGAAGAGTTCGGTTTTGAGGTGGTGAATACCGCTAGTTTCTGTGTAGAAGACACTCGTGTGAGCAGTACGGCGATTCGCCAAGCACTAGCAAGTGATCATCTTGATGAGAGTGCAGAAATGTTAGGGCGTCATTAT
Organism: Vibrio sp. McD22-P3; assembly: GCF_021568915.1. Taxonomy (NCBI): domain Bacteria; kingdom Pseudomonadati; phylum Pseudomonadota; class Gammaproteobacteria; order Vibrionales; family Vibrionaceae; genus Vibrio; species Vibrio sp. McD22-P3. Next base: position 239,410 of record NZ_JAKGTN010000001.1, on the reverse strand, counting down.
ACGCTGTCTGGGAGAGTGGCTCACGGTCAAAAATTGGCGCGTGATTTTGGTTTTCCAACTGCTAACATTTCTTTGAAACGCTATGTGTCACCTGTTCGTGGTGTATACGCTGTGCAGGTGTATGGGGTTGATAGTCAACCGTTACCTGGCATTGCTAATGTTGGTAAAAAGCCAACCGTAGCAGGGACTACCCCAGATTTAGAAGTGCATATTTTCGACTTTGAAGGCAACCTTTATGGCAAGCAAATTGAAGTCGCTTTATTGCATAAAATTCGTGATGAGAAAAAGTTCGAGTCACTTGAGCTGCTTAAGCAGCAAATAGAATTGGATGCTGATGTAGCAAGGGTGTGGCTACGTCAGTTTAAGGGTTAGCGGAAGATTCCACCGCTAACATAATGTCTAACTTTCGCCCAATACAACGGAATTAAGAATCGATGAGTGAGTATAAAGATACCCTGAACCTACCTGAAACAGGGTTTCCTATGCGCGGCAATCTGGCAAATCGTGAGCCAGAAATGCTTAAGCGTTGGTATAAAGAAGATCTTTACGGTGAGATCCGTAAAGCTAAGAAAGGCAAAAAATCCTTCGTGCTGCACGATGGACCTCCATACGCGAACGGTGACATTCACATTGGTCACGCACTAAATAAGATTCTTAAAGACATTATTATTAAATCCAAAACACTTTCAGGTTTTGACGCCCCTTATATTCCTGGTTGGGATTGCCACGGTCTACCAATTGAATTAATGGTAGAAAAGAAAGTAGGCAAACCAGGTCAGAAGGTAACGGCTGCTGAATTCCGCGAAAAATGTCGCACTTATGCGGAAGGCCAAGTTGAAGGTCAAAAAGAGAGCTTCAAACGTCTAGGTATTCTTGGTGAGTGGGATAAGCCTTATCGCACAATGGACTTTGATACTGAAGCGAACATTATTCGTGCGCTTGGCAAAATTGCTGATAAAGGTCACCTATTGAAAGGCTTCAAGCCTGTTCACTGGTGTACAGATTGTGGCAGTGCACTAGCAGAAGCAGAAGTAGAATATAAAGATAAAGTTTCTCCTTCTATTGATGTACGTTTTAAAGCGGCTGATGAAAGCGCGCTTATCTCTAAATTCTCATTGAATGAAGGTCATGAAGGTCAAGGTGATATTTCAATCATCATCTGGACAACAACACCTTGGACTCTGCCAGCAAACCGAGCAGTCTGTCTACGTGATGACTTAGAGTACGTATTGATTCAAACAGAAGGCGACAACCCAGAGCGTATTATCGTTGCGTCTGAGTTAGCAAAAGATGTGATGGATCGTGCTGGTATCGAGCACTTCCATAATCTAGGTTTTGCGAAAGGTGCAGATCTTGAGTTATCTCAGTTCAACCACCCATTCTATGACTTTACAGTACCAGCTATTCTTGGTGATCACGTAACTACCGATTCTGGTACTGGTGTGGTGCATACAGCACCTGGCCACGGCCAAGAAGACTTTGCAGTAGGCCAAAAATATGGTCTAGAAGTTGCGAACCCTGTAGGTTCTAACGGTGTTTATCTACCTGACACTGAGCTATTTGCTGGTCAGCATGTATTTAAAGCTAACGACGCTGTGGTAGAAGTACTTAAAGAAAAAGGTGCGCTACTGCATCACCATGCTTACGAGCACAGCTACCCACACTGCTGGCGTCATAAAACGCCAATCATCTTCCGAGCAACACCACAATGGTTCGTATCAATGGACCAAGCTGGCCTTCGTGCTAAAGCACTAGAGTCAATTAAAGGTGTTGAGTGGATGCCTGAGTGGGGCCAAAGCCGTATCGAAGGTATGATTGAAGGTCGCCCTGAGTGGTGTATCTCTCGTCAGCGTACATGGGGTGTGCCAATTGCTTTGTTTGTTCACAAAGAAACTGCTGAGCTTCATCCGAATTCGCTAGAGCTTATCGAAAAAGTAGCTCAGCTTGTTGAACAAAAAGGCATTCAAGCTTGGTGGGATGTTGAGCCTGCTGAACTATTAGGTGATGAAGCCGACAACTACGAGAAAGTGCTTGATACACTAGACGTATGGTTCGACTCAGGTGTGACACACTACTCTGTTGTGGATGCACGTGAAGAATATAACGGCAATAGTGCTGACCTATATCTAGAAGGTTCTGACCAACACCGTGGTTGGTTCCAATCGTCGCTAATTACGTCTATTGCGATGAAAGACGAAGCACCATACAAGCAAGTGCTGACTCATGGCTTTGTGGTTGATGGTCACGGCCGTAAGATGTCGAAATCTATCGGCAACGTTGTAGCTCCAAAAGATGTTACCAACAAACTGGGTGCGGATATCCTTCGTCTGTGGGTAGCTTCAACAGACTACACTGGTGAAGTGGCGGTTTCTGATGAAATCCTTAAGCGTTCTGCTGATGCTTATCGTCGTATTCGTAACACAGCCCGTTTCTTCCTAGCGAACCTAAATGGCTTCAACCCAGAAACGGATCTTGTTCCTGCTGATGAAATGGTAGCACTTGACCGTTGGGCGGTTGGTCGTGCGCTAGCTGCACAAGAAGAGATTGTGAAAGCTTACGGTGAGTACAACACGCACGCCGTAACACAGCGTTTAATGCAGTTCTGCTCTATCGAGATGGGCTCTTTCTATCTTGACGTGATCAAAGACCGTCAATATACAGCGAAACTTGGTGGTCACGCACAGCGTAGCTGTCAAACTGCTCTTTACTACATCGTAGAAGCACTGGTTCGTTGGATGGCGCCAATCATGTCGTTCACAGCAGACGAAATCTGGAATGAAATGCCGGGTCAACGTGACAAGTTTGTGTTTGCAGGTGAGTGGTTCGATGGCCTATTTGGCCTTGCTGAAGGCGAAGAGCTAAGCAACGAATTCTGGACTGAAATCCAGTCAGTTCGTAACGCGGTGAACAAGCAACTTGAATCTGCACGTGCAGAAAAGATCATCGGTGGTGCACTGCAAGCAGAAGTCACTCTATATGCAGACGATACGCTGACGGCAACCATCAACAAGCTTGAAGATGAGCTTCGTTTTGTGCTTCTTACTTCAGCAGCAACAGTTAAGCCGCTATCAGAGAAAACTGACGCTGCGAAAGAGACGGAAGTTGAAGGTCTGTTTGTTGAAGTTAAGGCAACGGAAAACGAGAAATGTGACCGTTGTTGGCACCACACTCCAGATGTAGGCACGATCGAAGGTCACGAGAAGATTTGTGGTCGCTGTGTTTCGAACATCGCAGGTGAAGGTGAAGTTCGTAAGTTTGCTTAATTGACAGTAAGTCAACGGAACTTTTAACTAATATGACAGCCCCAGTTTTTACTGGGGCTATTTTTAGCTAGTACTTTTCTTATGCTTGTTTAAGCATGACAATTTAAGGATTGGAATGAGCGAAACAACAATTACCTTTAAGCAATCGGGTATGCGCTGGCTTTGGTTAGCCATTGTCATTTTTATTGCCGACATTAGCATCAAGCTGGTTGTTATGGACAACATGGGATATGGCTGGGCAAATCGCATTGAAATCCTGCCATTTTTCAATTTACTGTACGTTCACAACTATGGCGCTGCGTTTAGCTTTCTAAGCGAACAAGCGGGATGGCAACGTTGGCTGTTCACTGGTATTGCGTTTATTGTTACGGGGCTATTAACCTATTGGATGAGCAAACTCCCAGCGAAAGAAAAGTGGAACAATATTGCGTATGCCATGATCATTGGCGGGGCGGTTGGTAATGTTTTTGACCGTGTTGTACATGGTTTTGTTGTTGATTACCTAGACTTTTACTGGGGAACATACCATTGGCCAGCTTTCAATTTAGCTGATATGGCTATCTGTATCGGTGCCGGTATGATTATCATCGATAGCTTTCGCAACAAAGAGGCTAAGTAATAATTGCCAATAACCTTAAGCGCTGTGCGTTGATATGCACGGCGCTTTTTTATATAACAATAGCGATAACGAAACGACAAATAACAAAGAGCAATACTAAGACTCTTTGAGAGCAAAGGAAGCAGTAACGTGAGTAAAATTTCCCAAGATAGTGCGGTCACTCTACATTTTACCATTAAATTGAAGGATGGCTCAGTCGCAGATAGCACCCATAATATGGGCAAGCCCGCTAAATTTATTATTGGTGATGGAAGTTTAAGTGAGAACTTTGAAAGTTGCCTGATCGGTTTATCAGTAAACGAGAACAAAGCTATCGAGTTGAAAGCAGAAGACGCTTTTGGTATGCCGAATCCAGACAATATTCATCATATGGACAGAGCGAAGTTTGTGGGTGACTCTGAGGTGGAAGTCGGTACAATAATGGCCTTCTCTGGTCCTGATGGTATGGAAATTCCAGGTATTATTACCGATATTGCAGGTGATTCTGTAACGGTTGATTTTAATCACCCGTTGGCCGGACAAGACGTGACATTTGAAGTGGAAATTCTCGAAGTAGAATAGCAAGCAGAGTAAGTAGAAGCGGTTGATCAATGAGTAATGAAATGAAAATTAAATTAGCTAACCCACGAGGCTTTTGCGCCGGCGTAGACAGAGCAATCAGTATTGTGGAGCGTGCTTTAGAAATGTATCAGCCGCCAATTTATGTTCGTCATGAAGTGGTTCATAACCGATTTGTGGTAGAAGGTCTAAAACAGCGTGGTGCGATCTTCGTGGAAGAGCTCAGCGAAGTGCCAGACGATAATATTGTTATATTTTCTGCTCATGGCGTCTCCCAAGCGGTTCGTAAAGAAGCTAAGCAACGTGCTCTCACTGTGTTTGATGCGACGTGTCCTCTGGTAACGAAAGTTCATATGGAAGTAGCACGCGCCAGTCGTAAAAGTATGGAAGTTGTTCTTATTGGTCATGCTGGTCATCCAGAAGTGGAAGGCACAATGGGGCAATACTCTAGTGAGACAGGTGGCATGTACCTTGTTGAGCGACCAGAAGATGTTCTTACACTTAAGGTAAACGATCCAACCAACCTTCATTATGTAAGCCAAACGACCTTATCTGTGGATGAAACGGCCGATGTGATTGAAAAGTTGCGTGAAGTGTTCCCTGAGATTCAAGGGCCTCGCAAAGATGATATTTGCTACGCGACACAAAACCGTCAAGATGCAGTCCGAGAGCTAGCACAAGCAGTGGATGTGATGGTTGTTGTTGGTTCAACAAACTCATCGAACTCCACTCGTCTTAAAGAACTTGCGGAAAAGCTAGGGACACCGGCTTATCTCACTGATACTCCAGACTTGATTGAGGCGTCTTGGTTTGAAAGTAAGGGGTTAGTGGGCGTAACGGCGGGCGCTTCAGCTCCTGAAGAGCTCGTGAATCAGATCATTGATAAAATTAAAGACTTGGGTGCTGATGATGTTGAAGAAGTATTAGGCAGAGAAGAAAACATGTTCTTTGAAGTCCCTAGAGAGCTGCAAATCAAGCAGGTTGATTAATAAAAAAACGCCGCATCATAATGCGGCGTTTTTTTATTAATTATTGAAATTACCATGGCGGCTTTCTAAAGCATTGCGTAAAGATTACGAAAGGTAAAAAATCGTTTCAACTACGATAATCACCTTTACTCATTGACGAATTTTGGTATCCTAGCGCCGCTATCGAATCGATAGTTTTTTCGGAGATAACTATGAACAATACCGACCATCCTCCTAGTATCAAGGGAGAAAAGTAACAACTCGTCGGTAATTGCGATCTTCGTACCTACCTTCGAGGTAGGGCTCCTTTCCTTTTAATAACTTATCGTTATTTTTCTCCTTTCTGCTATTTCGTTAAGACGTCTGCACATTCGCGTGTAAGGCTATTATTTTGACGTTTGATGGTCGTTACCAACGCTAATCGGGAGATTCGCCATGACGGTAATGAACAATACTTATATTGAGAATGCACCACTGTTTTCAGAAGAAGAAATTAGTGCAGCAACTCAAGCATTTTTGAAATACGACACACCACAGCAATTGAACCTATTGACCGTGATGCCAATAGACGAAGCCGTTGGCGTGTTGCAACACTGTGCTTTAGGGCAGGTGCAATATTTAATCGAACAACTCGACTTACAAGGCCATGATAGACGAGCCAGGCATTTTGCTCACCAATTGGGACTGATTCACTCTGAAGCAGAGACCACTGGTGGTTATCTGACAACAGGTGTTATGGAACACGTAAAGCAACGCATTGGTTGGATCATTACGTTGGCACTGTTAGGGATTGTCTCGGGCCTTATTATAGCTCAGTACGAAGATACGCTTAGCCAGCTAGTACTGCTAGCGGTCTATATGCCTGTAATAGCCGCAGCTGGTGGTAACACTGGTACCCAAGCGGCGACATTGGTGATCCGCGCTCTAGCAACAGGAGAGCTAAGAAAGCGTCAGTGGCTAGAGGTACTTTGGAAAGAAAGCCGAGTCGCAGTCTGTCTTGCTGCGGCGGTTGCTTTAGTTATGGTTGGCCGAATTCTCGTCTTTGGTGATGTGAACTCAGCCGGTGGCTTTGACATTCATTTAATTGCCATGGCCATTGCAGTAGCGTTGTTTATTCAGGTAACGGTATCAACGACCCTAGGTGGTGTGCTGCCTATTATTGCTCGAGTCTTTAAACTAGACCCAGCAGTACTGGTGAGCCCAGTACTGGCTTCGATTGTTGATATTTCAGGGATGTGGATTTACTTCACTGTTGTGAATCACTTCTTAGGTTTATCTTAAATCTGCCTAAAGAGTCACTTAAGTAAAGCGCAGCTAAGGCTGCGCTTTGTTTTTTGAACGTCCCAAAGAGTAGCTATAGTCTACTACTTGACGATAGTAGCTCTGCTCAAACTGCGTTAACGGTGAAATAGTGGGAGTTTTAGTTTTTGGTTTTTGAGGGTGATAGTCGGTGACAAACTGCACAAATAGACTCTCTGGTTTCCCCTTATCATCAAGGCCATATCCCATCATATTGTAAGTTCCGAATAGCGACCCACTTTTGGCGATAAGCGCGCCTTTGATAGGAGCCTTTCTCATACTAGAGCGATATTTCAATGTGCCATTGTTACCGGAAACGGGCATAAGCTTGATGAGTTTTAACGTGCTGTCATTATCATAGATGTAGCGCAATACTTGCTGCATCTGGTTGGCTGTAAGGCGATTATTGCGTGAAAGCCCAGAGCCATCTTCAAGCACGGCAGATTGAATGTCGATACCTGCTTTAGTCTTCAAAATCTCTTTAATTGCCGCTGTTCCGTTATTAAATGAGCCCGCTTGCCCATAATAGCGAGCGCCGAGTGTTTTGGTGATATTGTCGGCATAGAGGTTGTTGGAGTCCTGAAGCATCACGGCCAATAACTCAGGAAGAGGTTTTGAGCGTTGGATAAATAGTGGCTGCTCATTCGCTACCTCAGGATTACCCATCTTTATTTCACCTTTAAGATTCATTCCTAAACGCTTGAGCTCTGTTTTGATGACTTCTGAGGTAAATAAATCGGGTGAGGCGACAGCAAATTTAAGTGGTAAGGGCGAGCTCCTATTGACCACACAGCCATCAATTGAGTAATGATTTTGTCCATCAAATTGAAGTTCGAGGTCGCAGTGAGCTTGTTCTTGATCTTGTTTAGAAAGACTAACGGCAGAAGTAGAGACAGTAATAGGCTGATGAGCAGGAACATTTACCCGCGTAGTGCCATCTTTATTGGTATAAAGTGCACCTTGGACACAGTTGCCATCTAAGGTGATCGCTGAAGATGGGGCACTATAACAGACACCAAGAATATCCCATGGCCACCCTACAGCTCTTTCGTATCCACTGAACACTGTATCATCAAGCCATATCGTATCGATGTTCTTGCCGACACTTGATTTAGCTTCTTTTAGCATCGTTCTTAGTGCTTCGCGACTAAAAGTTGGATCGCCTGTATAGCGAATAATTAAGGTGTTTTTAGAGTGTGATAACACTGTTTCAAAACGAAAATTATTGGGTAGCGCCAGCTTTGCTGCGAGCGCAGTGACCACTTTAAGCGTGCTAGCGGGAGGAAAAAACTGGTCGGCATCTAGTGAGATGAGCGTTTCTGTTGGTGAATGTAATGGCGCCAAAAGTAATGCGTTGCGGCTACCATCTGGTAAGTACTGAGTCGCGTCGACACCAGTAGCGAAAGAGGAAAAAGGTAGCATCATTAATGCAGTGAGCAAGCATTTGGATTTCATAAGTCGGTTCGTTAAGTTGGGCTTATTTTTAATGTAGGCTAACAACCTATTAAGTCGAGATAAAGTGATAAATTATCAAAGAAATCTATGAAGTTTTTATCTCAAGATAGACAGTGAAATACGATATGCATTTGTTGGACAATATAAGTCTCAACTTAGTTGAGTTGACCTTGCGTATGCTAAGAGACCTAAGCTATATTGTCTTGCTGACCAGTAAGCTTTCGAACTTAAGGCAGAATAGGGCCAGTGTTCACTTCGAAACACACAGGAAACACACAGATAGTCGTCGCAATTGTTAATTTTAAGATGACTGATTGTTTCTAGCATCAATGAACGAATGTGTGAATTTCAGTGATTTGTATACGCACTTTGATTACACTAGGCTTAATCCAGTTATTTTTTAAATTGTACTCAGGCTTGCCTGAGTAGGGTTTTATTGTCCAAAGTCTGCTTTGGAAAAGAGGTTGTTAAAATGGAAAAGGTTCCAATGACTGTACGTGGCGAACAAAAGCTACGTGAAGATTTAGATCGTCTACTTAAGCTTCGCCCACAAATTTCTGAAGCTATCGCTGAAGCTCGTGAGCTAGGTGACCTAAAAGAAAATGCTGAGTACCATGCTGCGCGTGAAGAGCAAGGCATCTGTGAAGCTCAAATTCGTGATATTGAATATAAACTCTCTGTAGCTCAAGTTATTGATGTGACGAAGCTAGATAACTCCGGCAAGATCATCTTCGGCTCTACAGTGACTTTGATTGATATCGATACTGACGCTGAACAGACTTACCAAATTGTTGGTGATGACGAGGCTGATATTAAGTCGGGCCGTATTTCAGTGAGTTCCCCAATTGCACGTGGACTGATTGGCAAAATGGAAGGCGATGAAGTGACTATCGTGACTCCAGGCGGTCAAAAAGATTTTGAAATCGATAAAGTTGCTTATATTTAAGCTGATTTCGCAGAGAAAAAGTCGCCAAGGGCGGCTTTTTTTGTAGATGAGATACGAGTTCAGGATGTAAGAAAAATGAAAAGGCCGCTGTTGCGACCTTTTCCACTTTGAAACAAAATGTTTCAATTAAATCAAACAGTGAGCAAATTATTTGCGTGGCAGTTCGATTTTCTTTTGCTCTGACTGACGGTAAAGAACAAGCGTCTTACCGATAACCTGAACTTTTTCAGCTTTAGTTTCGCGCACAATAGCGTCGATAATCAGTAGCTTAGTTTCACGGTCTTCTGATGCCACTTTCACTTTAATCAGTTCGTGGTGGTCAAGAGCGATTTCTACTTCCGCTAGAACAGCCTCTGTTAGTCCATTTGCGCCTAGAAGCACGACAGGTTTAAGTGCGTGTGCTAGGCCTTTTAGGTGCTGCTTTTGTTTGGTGCTTAGGTTCATAACGCGGCCAAATTTATTTACTATTAGGGTTGAAAAGTCGTATTTTAACGCCATCTAATGACGAAGACTATACTTTATTCTGAGGGCGTGCCCTTATTGAGTTGGAATTTGAATGAGTAAGCAAAAACATTCGGCCAGTTCTGGTCGTTGGTTGAAAGAGCATTTTGATGACAAATATGCGAATGAAGCCAGAAGAAAAGGTTACCGCTCTCGTGCTATCTTTAAGATTGAAGAGATTCAAAATAAAGATAAGCTACTGAAACCTGGGATGACAGTGGTTGACTTAGGCGCTGCTCCCGGTGGCTGGTCTCAATACGCCGCAAAGGTTTTAGGTGATGAAGGGCAGGTAATTGCTTGTGATTTATTGCCGATGGATCCAATATCAGGTGTAAGCTTTCTTCAAGGGGACTTTCGAGAAGAAGCAGTTCTAAATGCACTACTCGAAAGAATCCAACCGGATATGGTCGACGTAGTAATGTCTGATATGGCTCCTAACATGGCAGGAAACTTATCTGTCGATCAGCCTAGAGCAATGTATCTTGTTGAACTAGCATTAGATATGTGTCATCAAACTTTGGCACCAGGCGGCAGTTTCGTAGTGAAAGTGTTCCAAGGTGAAGGATTTGATGAGTACGTCAAACAGGTGCGCGATGCCTTCAAAGTAGTGAAGATTCGCAAACCAGACTCATCTAGAGCTCGCTCTCGTGAGGTGTTTATTGTAGCTAATGGTTTCAAAGGCTGAACATTAGTTTACAAAGACAAAATTAACAATGTAGCTACAGCCGAAAAACTGTAGTACCCTACCTTTAATTACAATTAGTTATCGAGAGGCTGACACCTTGAGTGACATGGCAAAGAATTTAATTTTGTGGTTAGTCATCGCCGTTGTGTTGATGTCGGTATTCCAAAGCTTTGGACCAGGCGAAAGCAACGGTCGAGCGGTAGATTACACCACGTTCGTACAGGAAGTTGGCAATGGCCAGATTCAAGAAGCTCAATTTAAAGACAGCGAGATAACCTTTACTCGCCGTGGCGGTGGCAGTCGCTTTGTGACTTACATGCCAGTTTATGATCAAAAGCTACTTGATGACCTAATTAACCAAAACGTAAAAGTTTCAGGGACACCACCAGAAGAACAAAGCCTGTTGGGCACTATCTTTATCTCATGGTTCCCAATGATTCTTCTTATTGGTGTTTGGATTTTCTTCATGCGTCAAATGCAAGGCGGCGGTGGTAAAGGTGCCATGTCGTTTGGTAAGAGCAAAGCTCGTATGATGAGTGAAGAGCAGATCAAAACCACGTTTGCTGATGTTGCAGGTTGTGATGAAGCAAAAGAAGACGTAAAAGAGCTGGTAGATTACCTACGTGATCCAAGCCGATTCCAGAAATTGGGCGGTAAGATCCCAACTGGTGTTCTAATGGTTGGTCCTCCAGGTACTGGTAAAACGTTGCTTGCTAAAGCTATTGCTGGTGAAGCAAAAGTACCGTTCTTCACTATCTCTGGTTCAGATTTCGTTGAAATGTTCGTTGGTGTGGGTGCATCTCGTGTACGTGACATGTTCGAGCAAGCGAAGAAAGCTGCACCTTGTATTATATTCATCGATGAGATCGATGCGGTAGGTCGTCAGCGTGGCGCTGGTGTTGGTGGTGGTCACGATGAACGTGAACAAACATTGAACCAAATGCTAGTAGAAATGGATGGCTTTGAAGGTAACGAAGGTATCATCGTTATCGCAGCAACTAACCGTCCTGACGTACTTGACCCAGCACTACTTCGCCCTGGTCGTTTTGACCGTCAAGTTGTGGTTGGTCTACCAGATGTACGTGGTCGTGAGCAGATTCTTAAAGTTCATATGCGCAAAGTACCTCTAGCATCAGACGTAGAGCCATCTTTGATTGCACGTGGTACTCCGGGCTTCTCTGGTGCAGACCTTGCAAACCTAGTTAACGAAGCGGCACTATTTGCGGCGCGCGGTAACAAGCGCAATGTATCTATGGTCGAGTTCGAATTAGCGAAAGATAAGATCATGATGGGTGCAGAGCGCCGCTCTATGGTGCTTTCGGAAGAAACCAAAGAGTCGACGGCATACCACGAAGCGGGTCACGCGATCGTTGGTCGTTTGGTTCCTGAACACGATCCAGTGTATAAGGTGTCCATCATTCCACGTGGTCGAGCACTGGGTGTGACTATGTATCTGCCAGAGCAAGATCGTGTGAGTATGTCTCGCCAACACCTAGAGTCTATGATCTCAAGCCTATACGGCGGTCGTCTTGCTGAAGAGCTTATTTACGGTAAAGACAAGGTATCTACAGGTGCATCAAACGATATTGAACGCGCAACTGATATCGCTCGTAAAATGGTTACTCAATGGGGTTTCTCTGAGAAACTTGGGCCTCTTCTGTATGCAGAAGATGAAGGCGAAGTATTCTTGGGTCGCAGTGTAACTCAGACTAAACATATATCTGGTGAAACAGCGAAACTGATTGATGAAGAAGTTCGTTTGATCATCGACCGCAACTATGACCGTGCGAAGAGAATTCTTGAAGAGAACATGGACATCATGCACTCGATGAAAGATGCGCTTGTTAAGTACGAAACCATCGACGCGGGTCAAATCGATGACCTAATGGAACGTAAAGATGACATTCGTGAGCCAGCGGGTTGGGGTGACCAAGCTAAATCTCAGCAGGAAAGTGCTCCAGAGCCAAAAGCGGAAGCGAAACCGCAACAAGCTGAGCCTAAAGTCGAAGAGTCTGCACCAGCGGTTGACTCCGATGCTAAGGCTGAAAAAGTAGATTCTGAAACTACGAAGAAAGATTCAGAATAAGCAGTAATAAATAAGCCCCGAGTTTTGCTCGGGGCTTTTCTTGTTTATGGCAACTATGATTTTAAAAGCAAACAATAAATCCCTCCCTTTGGATCGCCCACATGTCATGGGTATCGTCAATGTTACCCCTGATTCGTTTTCTGATGGTGGTAAATTCAATTCTATCGATGCAGCTTTGACTCAGGTTGAATCTATGATTCAAGCCGGTGTATCGATCATCGATATCGGTGGCGAGTCAACACGTCCTGGTGCGCCAGATGTGACACTTGAGGAAGAATTATCACGCGTAATTCCGATTATCCAAGCGATTCGTGAACGTTACGATGTCTGGATCTCAATCGATACCAGTAAAGCTGAAGTGATGCAAAAGGCAATTGAAGCGGGTGCGGATATCATCAATGACGTTCGAGCACTGCAAGAGCCTGGAGCGCTTCAAGTCGCAGCTGATGCAGGCGTTCCTATTTGCTTAATGCACATGCAAGGCCAGCCTAGGACAATGCAAACGAATCCAACTTATAACGATTTACTTGGAGACGTCGCTGAGTTTCTAGAACAGCGCATCAAGGCTTGTGAGGAAGTGGGAATCAAAAAAGATCAATTGATTCTTGACCCTGGATTTGGTTTTGGTAAAACGCTAGAGCATAATTATCACCTTCTGGCTCACCTGGAGAAATTTCACCAGTTTGGTCTGCCAATACTGGCGGGCATGTCGAGAAAGTCGATGATCTTTAAATTACTTGATAAAGCACCAGCAGACTGTCTTGCAGGGAGCTTAGCTTGCGCGACGCTTGCCGCAGCTAAAGGTGCGCAAATTATTCGTGTGCACGATGCAGAAGAAACCATCGAAGCGATGAAAATCGTCCAGATGATGCAATCAAATATATAAGAATAAAATTAGGGAAATACTATGTCACAACGACGTTATTTTGGTACTGATGGTATTCGTGGAAAGGTCGGTCAATTTCCGATCACTCCAGACTTTGTACTAAAACTCGGTTGGGCTGCCGGCCGAGTACTTGCGAAACAAGGCACTAAAAAGGTTATCATCGGTAAAGATACTCGTATCTCTGGTTACATGTTGGAGTCTGCCTTGGAAGCAGGTCTTTCTGCGGCGGGTCTAAAAGCTATTTTCACAGGCCCATTGCCAACGCCAGCCGTTGCATACCTTACTCAGACGTTTCGTGCCGAAGCTGGTATCGTGATTTCAGCGTCACACAACCCATATTACGACAACGGTATTAAGTTCTTCTCTTCGGAAGGCACGAAATTGCCGGACGCGATTGAACTGGCTATTGAAGAAGAGCTCGACAAAGATATTGAATGTGTTGAATCTGCTGAGTTGGGTAAAGCAAGCCGTCTAAGTGATGCCGCTGGCCGTTATATTGAGTTTTGTAAAAGTACTTTCCCACATGATCTGAGCCTAGCGGGATTAAAAATCGTTCTAGATTGTGCTCATGGTGCGACGTACAAAATTGCACCGTCTGTGTTTGCCGAATTAGGTGCTGATATCATTACGATGGGTGTTGAGCCAAATGGAACGAACATCAATCACGAAGTAGGTGCAACGGATGTACGTGCCTTACAAGCTCGAGTGGTAGCTGAAAAAGCAGATATTGGCTTAGCGTTTGATGGTGATGGTGACCGTATTATTATGGTTGATCACCTAGGCAATAAAGTCGATGGCGACCAAATCGCTTATATTATTGCTCGCGATGCACTGCGCCGCGGTGAACTTAAAGGCGGTGTTGTTGGTACATTGATGACCAACTTAGGGATGGAAAACGGTCTTAAGCAGTTAGGAATTCCTTTTGTTCGCGCAGCAGTTGGTGACCGTTACGTAATGGAGCAACTGTTAGAGAAAGGTTGGCGTATTGGTGCTGAAAACTCTGGGCACGTTATTCTACTTGATAAAGTCACCACTGGTGATGCGATTGTTGCAGCACTGCAAGTACTGGCTTCTATCGTTGGTGCGAAAATGTCACTCAATGAACTAGCAAGTGGCATGACGCTTTATCCGCAAGTACTGATTAATGTTCGTTTTAGCGGTGATGCAAATCCATTGGAAGCGGATGCTGTTATTGCTGCGGTGAAGAAAGCAGAAGCAGATCTAGGTGATAAAGGTCGAGTACTTCTGCGTAAATCAGGTACTGAACCTCTGCTGCGAGTTATGGTTGAAGGTGAGGACGAAACTTTGGTTAACGATTCAGCTCAGTACATTGCCGATATTGTAAAAGAAAACTGCTAACCTTCGTAGGCTATTGTATTTAACAAGAACCAAAAATTGCTTTTGGTTCTTGTTTGTTTTCTATATGATTAACCGCTTCTTCTTTACGATAATTGAGCTTTCGCCTTTTTTTTGAGCGGTTAACGGCTCGGCGAAAGATTTTTGTCATTTTTCTCTTGTCAGTCAGTGCGGCATTCGCTAGTATTGCCACCGCCTTCTCTTAGGAGGTCATAGCCAGGTTTTCAATGCATGTAGCAATGAAAGCAGCGCTGGCTCAACAATTTGGAACATAGGTGGACAAATGATTCAAGTTCTACTTGTGATTTACCTGTTGGCTGCGCTTGGTGTTATTGGCCTAGTGTTAATTCAACAAGGTAAAGGCGCAGATATGGGAGCCTCATTCGGTGCTGGCGCGTCAAACACTGTGTTTGGTGCTAGTGGCTCAGGGAATTTCCTAACCCGAATGACTGCAATTTTTGCAATCGTATTTTTTGTTATCAGCTTAGTACTTGGCAACATGTACACTCACAAAGGTGAGTCTCAATGGGTTGACCCTTCTCAAGGTCAAGTTGTTGAACAGCAAGTTGATGCAGCGAGTGATGTTCCTGCTAAAAGCAGTGATGAAATCCCTCAATAAGTTAATTGCTATTTATTAGACGATTAACTTAAATGCCGAGATGGTGAAATTGGTAGACACGCTAGCATGAGGTGCTAGTGCCTTTGGTGTGAGGGTTCGAGTCCCTCTCTCGGCACCATTATTTATAAACTTGTAATACAGTTTGGTGAGCGTATAATGCTCAGCAAGTCGGACGCGGGGTGGAGCAGCTTGGTAGCTCGTCGGGCTCATAACCCGAAGGTCGTCGGTTCAAATCCGGCCCCCGCAACCAATACTTTCTAAGTGTTGATGGATTGCAAGTTTAGCAGTGTGAAAAAATCACTGCACACTAAGAAAACACTGACTACTATGTGTAGAGTGTTACTTTTTCTTAGTGATCAGGGTCCAGCAACAAACAACCCCGACTTTCGGGGTTTTTTGTTATTTGAGCTTTTTGAAACGCTCGAATAAATGCTTGGAATTTAAATTGGGCTATATGCCCTTTTTTTGTTTCTGGAGTGGTTAAATGACTGGTTTAGAAAGACAACTTACAGAATTGCTCGAAGCGCCTGTTGAGGCACTTGGCTACGAGCTTGTTGGTTTAGAGTTCATCCGTGCTGGTGAGCATTCTACCCTTCGTATCTATATCGACCATGAAGATGGTATTACTGTTGATGCTTGCGCAGAAGTAAGTCATCAAGTAAGTGCAGTAATGGATGTTGAAGACCCAATTACGGTGGCTTATAACCTAGAGGTGTCTTCACCAGGCTTAGAAAGACCACTTTTCAAAGCAGCACACTACGAACAATTTATTGGTCACGAGGTCAGCATCGTTCTGAAAATGGCTGTGGGTAACCGTCGTAAATGGAAAGGTACAATCCAATCTATTGAAGGCGAGACTGTCACAATCATTGTTGACGGCAACGAAGAAGAAATGGCACTGAGTAACATTTCTAAAGCTAACCTGATCCCTAAATTTTAGGTCCCTAATAATAAAAGCTTAGAGGCTAGATAAATGAGTAAAGAAATTTTAGCGGTAGTAGAAGCAGTTTCTAACGAGAAAGCTGTTCCTCGTGAGCGTATTTTTGAAGCGCTAGAAATTGCGCTAGCAACATCAACGAAAAAGAAACACGAAATCGAAATTGATGTACGCGTAGCTATCGATCGTAAAACGGGTGAATTCGAAACATTCCGCCGTTGGATGGCAGTAGAAGAAGTTGAGTTCCCAACAAAAGAAATCTCAATTGAAGCAGCTCAATTCGATGATGAATCTATTCAGGTTGGTGACTTTGTAGAAGAAGAAATCGACTCTGTAACGTTTGACCGTATTACGACTCAAACTGCTAAACAAGTTATCGTGCAAAAAGTACGTGAAGCTGAGCGTGCACAAATCGTTGAGCAGTTCATTGATAACGAAGGCGATCTAGTGACTGGTGTGGTTAAGAAAGTTAACCGTGACACTATTATCCTAGACCTTGGTAACAACGCTGAAGCGGTTATTTTGCGCGATGATCAATTACCTCGTGAAAACTTCCGCCCGGGGGACCGTGTACGTGGTCTTCTATACAAAGTTGCACCAGAAGCTCGCGGTTTCCAACTATTCATTACTCGTTCTAAGCCTGAAATGCTTGCAGAGCTATTCCGTGTTGAAGTGCCGGAAATTGCAGAAGAGCTAATTGAACTTAAGGGCGCGGCTCGCGATCCTGGTTCTCGCGCTAAGATCGCCGTGAAAACTAACGACCGTCGTATTGACCCTGTGGGTGCGTGTGTTGGTATGCGTGGCGCGCGTGTTCAAGCTGTTTCTGGTGAACTTGGCGGTGAGCGTATCGATATCGTGCTTTGGGACGATAACCCAGCACAGTTTGTTA
Source organism: Vibrio sp. McD22-P3 (assembly GCF_021568915.1). Taxonomy (NCBI): domain Bacteria; kingdom Pseudomonadati; phylum Pseudomonadota; class Gammaproteobacteria; order Vibrionales; family Vibrionaceae; genus Vibrio; species Vibrio sp. McD22-P3. Next base: position 222,343 of record NZ_JAKGTN010000001.1, on the reverse strand, counting down.
TTAATGCAATGGCTCCAGCGGATGTTGCTTCTATCATCGTTGATGAAGACGCGCACTCTATGGATATCGCTGTTGAAGCAGACAACCTAGCACAAGCTATCGGTCGTAGCGGTCAAAACGTACGTCTAGCGTCTCAACTAACGGGTTGGGAACTGAACGTAATGACGGTTGCAGACCTACAGAAGAAACACCAAGAAGAAGCTATCGCTTCTATCGAAAACTTTATGAAGCACCTCGACATCGAGCAAGACTTTGCAGAAATGCTGGTTGAAGAAGGCTTCTCAACACTAGAAGAAGTGGCATATGTGCCAGTGAATGAGCTTCTAGAAATCGACGGCTTAAACGAAGAGCTTGTAGAAGAACTTCGTAGCCGTGCAAAAGATGCCCTAACTACACTTGCGCTTGCTCAAGAAGAGTCATTTGAAGGTGTTGAACCAGCAGAAGACCTACTAGCACTAGAAGGTCTTGAGCGTGAAATGGCATTTAAACTAGCTGCCAAAGGTGTAGCTACGCTTGAAGATCTTGCAGACCAAGGTGTAGACGAGTTAGAGGGTATTGAAGGGCTAACAGAAGAGCGCGCAGGCGAGCTAATCATGGCTGCACGTAACATCTGTTGGTTCGGCGACGAAGAATAATAATCAGCAAGGAGGTAGTTGCATGACAAAACTTACGGTTAAAGCACTTAGCGAAGAAATTGGTACGCCAGTGGATCGCCTAATTGAACAACTTGCTGATGCTGGTCTTAACAAATCAGAGAGCGATCAGGTGAATGATGAGGAGAAGCAAACGCTTCTTACTCACCTGAAAAAAGAACATGGTGATACATCGGGCGATGCTGAGCCTACACGTCTTACACTACAACGTAAGACTCGTAGCACGTTATCTGTTTCTGCAGGTGGCGGTAAAAGCAAAGATGTACAGGTAGAAGTGCGTAAGAAGCGCACTTATGTAAAACGCAGTGCGATCGACGAGCAAGCAAAACGTGAAGCTGAGGAAGCAGCAAATCGTGAGGCGGAAGAGCGTGCACAACGTGAAGCCGAAGAGCTAGCCAAACGTGAAGCTGCAGAAAAAGCACAGCGCGAAGCTGAAGAGAAAGCGAAGCGAGAAGCCGAAGAAAAACGTTTAGCTGAGGAAAAAGCAAAACGTGAAGCGGATGAGAAACGCAATGCAGAATCAACAGCAGAAAAGCGCGACGAAGCGGAAAAGGCTAAGAAACAAATGAACGCAAAGAATGCTGAAGCGAAGAAAGAAGCGGACGAGCTGAAGCGCCGTCAAGAAGAAGAGGCGCAACGCAAGGCAGAAGCTGAAGCGGCTCGTCTAGCAGAAGAAGCTCGTAAACTAGCTGAAGAAAATGCAGCTCGTTGGTCTGAGGAAGAGAAGAAGTCAAAAGACAGCGAAAAAGCTGACTATCACACAACGACTTCAACTTACGCTCGTGAAGCGGAAGACGCTCAAGACCGCAGCGAAGAGAAAGCACCTCGTCGTCGTAAGAAGAAATCTGCACAAGAGCGTGATGATTCACGTGGTGGTCGCGGTGGTCGTAACCAACGTGGCAAGAAAGGTAAGTTGGCTAAACCAACTTCTATGCAGCACGGCTTCGATAAGACAGCAACCGTTGCTAAGCAAGACGTTGTAATTGGTGAGACAATCGTGGTTTCTGAACTAGCTCAGAAGATGTCAGTTAAAGGCACTGAAGTCATCAAAGTGATGATGAAGATGGGTGCAATGGCGACAATCAACCAAGTGATTGACCAAGAGACAGCTCAACTTGTTGCTGAAGAAATGGGTCACAAAGTTGTTCTTCGTAAAGAGAACGAACTGGAAGAAGCAGTACTGTCTGATCGTGACGCAACGTCTGAAGCCGTATCTCGTGCGCCAGTTGTTACTATCATGGGTCACGTTGACCACGGTAAGACTTCAACACTTGACTACATTCGTCGTACACACGTTGCTTCTGGCGAAGCGGGTGGTATTACACAGCACATCGGTGCATACCACGTTGAAACTGAAAACGGTATGATCACCTTCCTTGATACTCCAGGACACGCGGCGTTTACTGCTATGCGTGCTCGTGGTGCTCAAGCGACAGATATCGTTGTTCTTGTAGTTGCTGCGGACGATGGCGTAATGCCGCAAACGGTTGAAGCTATCCAGCACGCGAAAGCAGCAGGTGTACCTCTAATCGTTGCTGTAAACAAGATCGATAAAGAAGACGCGAACCCAGATAACGTTAAGAACGAGCTGGCACAGTACGATGTTATTCCTGAAGAGTGGGGCGGTGAGAACATGTTCGTTCACATCTCTGCGAAACAAGGTACTAACATTGACGGTCTTCTAGAAGCTATCCTACTTCAATCAGAAGTACTTGAGCTAACAGCGGTTGCTGACGGCATGGCATCTGGTGTGGTTGTAGAATCATTCCTAGATAAAGGCCGTGGTCCAGTTGCTACAGTCCTAGTTCAATCTGGTACGCTACGTAAAGGCGACATCGTACTATGTGGTCAAGAATACGGCCGTGTGCGTGCAATGCGTGATGAACTAGGCAAAGAGGTAACAGAAGCTGGTCCTTCTATTCCTGTAGAAATCCTAGGTCTGTCTGGTGTGCCATCGTCAGGTGATGAAGCAACTGTAGTACGTGATGAGCGTAAAGCTCGTGAAGTAGCAAACTACCGTCAAGGTAAATTCCGTGACGTGAAACTTGCGCGTCAGCAAAAAGCGAAACTAGAAAACATGTTCTCTAACATGACAGCTGGTGATGTTGCTGAGCTTAACGTAGTACTGAAAGCAGACGTACAAGGTTCTGTAGAAGCAATTGCAGACTCGCTACTGAAACTGTCTACTGACGAAGTTAAAGTAAACATCGTAGGTTCTGGTGTTGGTGGTATTACAGAAACTGATGCAGTACTTGCAGCAGCATCTAACGCTATCATCCTAGGTTTCAACGTACGTGCTGACGCATCTGCTCGTCGTGCAGTTGAAACAGAAAACCTAGACCTTCGTTACTACTCAATCATTTACCAATTGATTGATGAAGTGAAACAAGCAATGGGCGGTATGCTTGCTCCTGAGTTCAAGCAAGAAATCATCGGCCTTGCAGAAGTACGTGACGTATTTAAGTCTCCAAAACTTGGCGCAATCGCTGGTTGTATGGTCACTGAAGGTACTATCAAGCGTAACAACCCAATCCGCGTACTGCGTGATAACGTTGTAATCTACGAAGGTGAGCTAGAATCTCTACGCCGCTTCAAAGATGACGTTCAAGAAGTTAAGAACGGTTACGAATGTGGTATCGGCGTTAAGAACTACAACGATGTTCGCGTTGGCGACCAAATCGAAGTATTCGAAATCGTTGAAATCAAACGTACTCTAGACTAATTGACAAAATCGTTACTCAGTTTTTAACTTGAGTATTGATGGTTGTTGAATACGCCATGGGGGGCTGGTTAATACCATCCCCCCATTCTTTCTATAGTGAGAAAAGAAATGTCAAAAGAATTTAGCCGCACACAACGTGTTGCGCAGCAACTACAAAAAGAGCTTGCTCTTATTCTTCAACGCGAAGTTCGTGACTCTCGCCTAGGTATGGTGACGATTTCAGACGTAGAAGTCTCTCGTGACCTCGCATACGCAAAAGTATTCGTTACTTTCCTATGTGTTGGTGAACAGACTCCAGAATCGAGCCTAGCAGCCCTTCGTGAACACGAAGCTCACATTCGCATGATGCTAGGTAAGCGCATTCGCCTACGCCTAACACCGGAAGTACGCTTCCACTATGACAACACGCTTGTCGAAGGTATGCGTATGTCTAACCTAGTGAGTGAAGTGGTTAACGAAGATAAGCGTAAGCAAGACGAAGCAGGTCGCAGCGAAGAAAACGGTGCAGAGGGAGAAGAGCAGTAATGGCTAGACGTCGCAAGGGACGTCCAGTCAACGGCGTTATCCTTCTAGATAAACCTACCGGAATCTCATCGAATGATGCTCTGCAAAAAGTAAAGCGCATCTACTTCGCTGAGAAAGCAGGGCACACTGGCGCACTTGACCCATTAGCAACTGGCATGTTGCCAATTTGCTTGGGCGAAGCAACTAAGTTTTCTCAATTCTTGTTAGATTCAGACAAGCGCTACCGTGTTATCGCTAAACTTGGTGAGCGTACCAATACCTCTGACTCTGATGGTGAAGTGGTAGAAACTCGCGATATCAATGTAACACCTGAGCTTCTTGATGAGTGCATAGACAAGTTCCGTGGTGAATCTGATCAAGTGCCGTCAATGTTCTCTGCACTGAAATACCAAGGTAAGCCACTATATGAGTACGCTCGTCAAGGTATCGAAGTTCCTCGTGAAGCGCGCAAAATTACCGTGTATGAAATTGTCCTACATCGCTTTGAAGGTGATGAAGTAGAGATGGAAGTACATTGCTCGAAAGGCACTTACATCCGCACTATCGTCGATGACCTCGGTGAAATGTTAGGCTGTGGTGCGCACGTAACTATGCTACGTCGTACTGCTGTTGCTAAGTATCCTTATGAGAACATGGTGACCCTAGAGCAGCTTAACGAGTTATTTGAGCAGGCAAAGCGAGAAGAGCGTCAGCCGCGCGAGTTGCTTGATCCACTGCTAATGCCAATGGACAGCGCAGTACAAGATCTTCAAGAAGTGAATGTATCACCTGAGCTTGGTGACTTGCTTCAGCATGGTCAGCCAGTGCAGGTTTCAGGCTTACCAGTCGATGCACCAGTACGCATGACCATGGGTGAAGAGCGTTTATTCATCGGCGTTGGCGCTATGAATGACGATGCTAAGCTTGCACCCAAGCGACTCGTTGTTTTCCGTGAGGAAGAAAGTGCTCAATAGAGCCATGAATACTCCTTGCTCTAGCTAGAATTATTCCCTATAATTCGCGCTTCGCGTAGCGGCTGAATCAGAGATTGGCTGCTACAACTTTTAAACTTACTCTTATTAGGAGAGAATTATGTCTCTGAATGCAGAAACTAAAGCAGCAATCGTTGCAGAATACGCACAAGGCGAAGGCGACACTGGTTCACCAGAAGTTCAAGTAGCTCTACTTACAGCTTCTATCAACCACCTACAAGGTCACTTCAAAGCACACAAAGGCGATCACCACAGCCGTCGTGGTCTTCTACGTATGGTTTCTCGTCGTCGTAAGCTTCTAGATTACCTAAAAGGTAAAAACCTAGCTCGCTACCAAGACCTAATCAAACGTCTAGGCCTACGTCGCTAATCAGCGTCTGCATAGAAAGTTTGTTAAAAGGGGCTATATGCCCCTTTTTTGTTAGCTAAATTTCTTAGTTAATAGCAAAACTTCCACTAAGTAGTTTATACTACGTCCCGTCTAAACTGAGTTGTGAAGAGCAAGCACGTTTAGTCACAATTTGTTCAGTACATTACAGTCCATTTAGTCGACCTCAGGGTCGCGACTATTCCAAGCACACTTACTTTTTTCAAGTGAAGTTTGTTTGAACTAGTCGCGATTTGTAATGCATTGAGCGCACAATCAAATGATCTGGACTCGCTCCAGAAAAAAGGAAATACAATGTTCGAAAAACCAGTTGTTAAGTCGTTCCAATACGGCAACCACACTGTGACGCTAGAAACAGGCGTTATCGCACGTCAAGCTACTGCAGCTGTAATGGTAACAATGGACGATACGTCAGTATTCGTTTCTGTTGTTGGTAAAAAAGAAGCAGTAGAAGGTCAAGACTTCTTCCCACTAACAGTAAACTACCAAGAGCGTACTTACGCGGCAGGTAAAATCCCAGGTGGTTTCTTCAAGCGTGAAGGTCGTCCTTCTGAAGGCGAAACACTGACTGCACGTCTAATCGACCGTCCAATTCGTCCACTATTCCCAGACGCATTCAAAAACGAAGTTCAGGTTATCGCGACAGTAATGTCTGTAAACCCGAACGTTCAACCAGACATGGTAACAATGATCGGTACTTCAGCTGCTCTTGCTATCTCTGGTATCCCGTTCAACGGTCCTATCGGTGCTGCACGTGTTGGTCACATTGACGGTCAACTAGTACTAAACCCAAGCAACACTGAGCTAGAAAACTCTAAACTAGACCTAGTTGTTGCGGGTACTGAAGGCGCTGTTCTTATGGTTGAGTCTGAAGCAGACAACCTAACAGAAGAAGAGATGCTATCAGCAGTGGTTTACGGCCACGACCAACAGCAAGTTGTTATCAAAGCAATCAACGAGTTTGCAGCAGAAGTTGCTACTCCAGCTTGGGATTGGGTTGCTCCAGAAGAGAACACGGCTCTTAACAACCGCATCGCTGAGCTAGCAGAAACTAAGCTTGTTGAAGCGTACCAAATCACTGAGAAGATGGCTCGTTACGACCGCATTCACGCGATTGCAGCAGAAGTGAACGATGTTCTTCTTGCTGAAGATCCAGAAGCGAACACGAAAGAAATCCACACTATCTTCCACGACCTAGAGAAGACAGTTGTACGTCGCAGCATCATCGCGGGTAACCCACGTATCGATGGCCGTGAAAAAGACATGGTTCGTGCACTAGACGTGCGCACTGGCGTTCTTCCACGTACTCACGGTTCTTCACTGTTCACTCGTGGTGAAACGCAGGCAATCGTAACTGCGACTCTTGGTACGCAGCGTGATGCTCAAATCATCGATGAGCTAACAGGTGAGCGTAAAGATCACTTCCTACTGCACTACAACTTCCCTCCATACTGTGTTGGCGAAACTGGTTTTGTAGGTTCTCCAAAGCGTCGTGAAATCGGTCACGGTAAATTGGCTAAGCGCGGTATCGCAGCAGTAATGCCTTCTGTTGAAGAATTCCCATACACAGTACGTGTTGTATCGGAAATCACTGAATCTAACGGTTCATCTTCAATGGCATCTGTATGTGGTACGTCTCTAGCGCTTATGGATGCTGGTGTTCCAATCAAGTCTTCTGTTGCGGGTATCGCAATGGGTCTTGTTAAAGAAGGCGACGATTTCGTTGTTCTTTCTGACATCCTTGGTGACGAAGACCACCTAGGTGACATGGACTTTAAAGTAGCAGGTACTAACACTGGTATCACTGCACTTCAGATGGACATCAAGATCGAAGGTATCACTAAAGAGATCATGCAAATTGCTCTTAACCAAGCGCAAGGTGCACGTAAGCACATCCTTTCTGTAATGGATGAAGCTATCTCTGGTGCTCGTGAAGAGATCTCTGAGTTCGCTCCACGTATCCACACAATGAAGATCAGCGCAGACAAGATCAAAGACGTTATCGGTAAAGGTGGCGCGGTTATCCGTCAGCTAACAGAAGAAACTGGTACGACTATCGAGATCGAAGATGATGGTACTATCAAGATCGCTGCAACTGACGGTGACCAAGCGAAAGATGCGATCGCTCGTATCGAAGCTATCACTGCAGAAGTTGAAGTGGGTAAGATCTACACGGGTAAAGTTGCTCGTCTAGCAGACTTCGGTGCATTCGTAACGGTTCTTCCTGGCAAAGATGGTCTAGTACACATCTCTCAAATCGCTCATGAGCGTGTTGAGAAAGTGACTGACTACCTAAAAGAAGGTCAAGAAGTTCAAGTTAAAGTACTTGAAATTGACCGCCAAGGTCGTGTACGCCTAAGCATGAAAGAAGCAATGGAAAAGCCTGAAGCGAAAGCGCCAGCAGCGGATGAAAATTCAGCGTCTGACGCAGAATAATTCGCTTTTCTAGACCATTACGTTAAAAAGCGTGCTATAAAGAGGGGGCAATAGCCCCCTTTTTTAATGCGCGAAGGATAATTCCCGCTACTACGCATTACGCTGTGCAACTATAACGATACTTTAAATGTTGCCAATAATAGCGACGCCATAGTGGGTACAAGGAGAATGATATAGTGAAGTTGTTTCGAATCTTAGGATTAAGCTTAGTGGTGGCAGTGACTGGTTGTGCTACCAACTCGTCAACACAAGATGAACAATGGTTGAACCCACCAATGGCTGTGCCATTACAGGCAAATGTTCAATACGAAGTTCAAGTCGCCCGATTGACACAGCTTCTGCAGCGCAGTGACCTTGAGAATGACGTCAGAGCAAAAATGCACTTCGAGCGAGGTTCTTATTACAACAGCCTCGGATTACGTGACTTGGCTCAGTTAGACTTTAATCAGTCATTACAACTTAACCCTGCGCAACCTGTCGTTTTTAACCAAGTGGGACAGTACTTCACCCAAATTGGCGATTTTGACTCTGCGTATGAAGCCTTCGATTCGAGTTTAGAGCTTGATCCTTCAAACTCTTATGCATTAAGAAACCGTTCTATTGCGCTTTACTATGGTGATCGTATCCCATTAGCGATTGAGGGCATGACGCGTTATTACCAAGAGAACCCTGCCGATCCGTATCGTGCACTTTGGCTCTACATCATTTCTCGTGAGGCAGGTCCACTAGATGCCGCTATTGCACTAGAGAAGCGCTACCAAGCGCGTAATAATGATTGGGGCTGGATCCTGGTTGCGTTGATGTTAGATAAAGTCTCTGAAGAACAAGCGTTTAAAGCGATTCTTGCTAGCAGCCGAGACAATAACGTGTTAGCGGAAAGACTCACTGAAGTCTACTTCTACTTGGCAAAACGTCATCAAATCGATGGCAATTATCCAGCAGCTGTCTCTCTATATAAACTGGCCATCGCCCAGAATGTCTACGATTATGCCGAGCATAAGTACGCATTTCTTGAGTTAACTAAAATCTTTGAAATTGTGAGAGCACAACAAGCAGAGCAGGCTAAGCAAGAAGCTAAGCAAGCAGCAGAGAGCACCACCGACTCACTGTAATGTGAACTTTTCACAATCATCGCTAAAAAAACACCAGCCTAGCGCTGGTGTTTTTTTAGCCGTTGACTCTAGTTCTAATTTAGCTAAACTAGTTAGCTATGCTAATTAATAGTTAATATGAATGACTATAGAAACTAATTTAGAGAAGATGGAGCGGCTGACGTCGAAAGTATGGCGTAGCTACAGCAAAGAAGACCCACTAGGGCACTTGAGCTTCAATGAATACGATTATTTAAAAGCAATACAATCTTCAGCAGAGCCGATTCGATTAACCGATCTGGCAAAAGAACTAGAGGTGTCCAAACCCTCAGCAACCAATATGGTAAAAAGACTTGAGCGTAAAGGTTTGGTGAAGCGATTATCGTGTACCGAAGACGCGCGTTCAAAGCGAGTGACCTTGACGGAGAAATCACGATTACCGCTAATGTCGGAAGCTGAGATATACAGTGTGGTAGCGGAAAAACTGCGGGCACATTTAGACGAGCAGGAGTTCGCCTTGCTTGACACGTTATTGACCAAAGCACTGAGATAAAAATTTAAGGATTTAGTTAGCTAAGATAACTAACTATTTGGATGATATGACTGAGAAATCAATCTATAAACAATTCTGGCGCTATGCCATTCCGACCGTTGCGGCTATGTTGGTTAATGGTCTTTACCAAGTGGTCGATGGCATCTTTATTGGACAATATATGGGAGGGGATGGCCTAGCCGGCATTAACCTCGCGTGGCCAATTATCGGTACGATTCTTGGTCTAGGTATGATGGTCGGCGTGGGCACTGGTGCGCTGGCCTCGATTAAACAAGGCGAAGGTAAGCTTACAGATGCTAAGAATGCTCTGGCTACTGGATTAATTGCGCTTGTGGCCTTAAGCCCTGTTATCGCTGTGATTTTATGGCAATACTCAGATGTATTTCTAAGCATTCAAGGTGCTAAAGGGCGAGTACATGACTTGGCTATGCAGTACTTGGACATCTTGATTATTGGTGGTGTGTTTACTCTGGGCTCGATAGCAGTGCCATTTTTGCTACGTAATGATGATAGTCCTAACACCGCTACTATGTTGATGGTACTGGGGGCCATTATTAATATTGCCTTGGACTATTGGTTTATCGCGGTTCTTGATTGGGAGTTGCGTGGTGCCGCGTTAGCGACAGCGATTGCTCAAGCGGTAGTGACACTGCTAGGTTTTGCCTACTTCTTCTCAGGTCGAGCTAAGATGCGCTTATCGTTAGCCGATCTTAAGTTCCAATTTAGTATGCTGCCATCAATCATATCTATTGGTTTGGCGAGTTTCTTTATGTATGCCTATGGCTCGTTTATGGTCGCGCTACACAATGGATTGTTTGCTGATTATGGTTCGGTAACCTTAGTGGGAGCCTATGCAATATTGGGTTATATCGTCGCGTTTTACTATCTTGTGGCTGAGGGACTGGCGAATGCTATGCAGCCATTACTGAGCTATAACTATGGTGCGAGAAGACAAGATAATATGCGCAAGCTATTTAACATTGCGACTTTGAGTGCGGTATTAGGTGGTGCCATTTTTGTCACTGTGCTAAACCTGTTCCCATATCAAACAGTATCAATCTTTAACTCGAGTGAGCCATTGCTGATTGAGCACACCGTAAACGGGATTCGTCTCCACTTATTCTCAATGTTCTTAGATGGCTTTATCGTGGTGGCTGCTGCGTACTATCAAGCGATCAGTCATAGTCGCAAAGCGTTGTTCGTGACGCTGGGTAATATGTTGGTTCAGTTGCCATTCTTGTACATTATGCCCAAGCTATGGGGAGTGGATGGTATTTGGGTTGCGTACCCACTTTCTAACATCGCGATCAGCTTGGTAGTCGGTGTGATGATATGGCGTGACATTAGTAAGCTTGATAGAACGGCTTTAAAGCCGGTCACGGCATAATAAAAAAGACCTCGCGTATCAGCGAGGTCTTTTTATTTAAAGTCGGGGACTAAATCTGCTTGATATCTAGCCCAGCGATTTGATGCCAGTAGCCGTTACATTGCCTATCCAATATTTTGGCCGGTTGTGTGCCATCTTCGTTCGCTTTAAAGCGATCAACTTCAGCGAAGGTATCCAACCCTAGCGGGCTAAGCCTGACCACATCTACCAAACCTTGCATAGATTTCAGGTCATTGATCAGGTTGTATTGGTAACCAGATTGAGTCTGAATACCATTGAGATTAAAGACTGACTGACCTTCTTGGCTCTCCACTTGAAGACCCGTTGGATACTTAATACAGCAAGTTTCGCAATCGTCTTTTGCTCGGTTCTCTGCACGAGCAGTAAAGCAGCGTGCGGAATAAGCTAGCGGTAGATAACCGTGACTAAAGACCTCTACCTCAAATTGATCGCGGATACCAATATTGTCGGCTTGCTCTAGAGCGTTGCTTAACCACTCACGCGATAACTCAACAGGCATACACCAGCGAATCATGCCTTGTTTGGCAAATAGCTTCAGTGTGTGGGCATTGTAGGTATTAACGGCAGGACCAACAACAAATGGAACTTTGTGTTCACTTGCTAGTTGAATCGCTGAGACATCATTGGCTTCGATCGCAAAGTCACCATTATCGATGTACTTTTTCATGATGTTAACTTCGCTTGGTGCTTCTAGCAGTGCCATTGTTGACAGAACTACCTGCTTGCCTGCTAGATTTAGCTCCTTAGCGATATCTAACCAGTGTGCTGGTTTCATCTCTCTGCGTTTTGAGCACACGGTTTCTCCAAGGTACACGATATCTGCGGAGCTCGATTTAGCTTGCTCATAGAAACTTTCAACGTCTTGTTTTGGCCAAAAGTACAGTAATGGGCCTAATGCGTATTTCATAAGTTGCTCCTTACTGCCATTTTCTATGGTAGGCACCCAATGTGGTTTGGGTTCCTTCAGAGACATTTGCCAAGGCTTGATCCCAGGTTGGTTTCACTTGATAGTTCTCAGGGTTACGTTGATACGCATCGATGGCTTCACGCCAAGTTCGAGTGACTTGTTCAACGTAAGCTGGACTGCGCTGACGTCCTTCAATTTTCACTGACGCGACATTAGCGGCGAACAGTTCAGGAAGCATAGACAAAGTGTTCAAACTGGTTGGCTCTTCAAGTGCATGGTAGCGCTTACGCTCTCCTTCTATTTCGGCTTCAAAGCGGCCTTTGCAGAGTGTCGGATAGCCTGCATTTTCGCCCTGAGCGTAGCGGTCAATAAGAATGTCATTTAGACGAGACTCTAATCCTTGCTCTGTTTCTTGCCAGCGCACGTATTTCGCTGGAGAACACGCACCAACCGTATTAGGAGATTCACCGGTCAAGTAGGACGACAAATAGCAGCGCCCTTCAGACATAATACAAAGACTGCCGAACGCGAATACTTCAAGCTCGACATCAGAGGTAATGTTTCTAGACAGTTGTTTTACCTGATGAATAGACAGCACTCGAGGTAATACAACGCGCTTTACATTAAAGTTTTTATGGTAGAAGTCTACAGCAGCTACATTGGTTGCGGAGGATTGTACTGAGAGGTGTAACTCTAGCTCTGGATACTTATTGGCAGCGTAATCCAATACAGCAATATCGGCGACAATCAATGCATCGACACCAAGATCGGCAGCTTGGTCGACTGCATTAGTCCAGCGCTCAAAGCCATTAGGGTGTGCGAAGGTATTCAACGCGATATGTAGCTTTTTATTGCGATCGTGAACATATTGAGCCGCACGCTCCAGTTTCTTTCCCGTAAAGTTCAGACCAGCGAAATGACGCGCGTTGGTATCATCTTTGAAACCGATGTAAACCGCATCTGCACCGCAATCAATTGCAGTTTTAAGAGCAGGTAAATTCCCTGCTGGGCATAAGAGTTCCATATGCTCATTACCATATTTCTGACAGTAGCCCGCATTTTATGAACAATTATGAACAGCGAATTTGATGTAAGGCAGGTTTACCTTAATAAACACGTAATTAACACCAAAGAGGTAACGTTTATATGGTCAATTTCGATGACGACGGTTTTGCGCAAATAGTGCTTCGACTTCGTGCTTAGGCTGTGGTCGGTGGAAGTGGAAGCCTTGAATGGAGTTACAGTTAAGATTGGAGAGCAGTGTTGCTTGGTGGCGTGTCTCCACACCTTCGGCGACCACAGAGAGATTGAGTGATTTACCGAGGTTGATGATGTTTTCGATAACGGTGAGCTGTTTTGGTAGTGTATCGATATCCATGATAAAGGCACGGTCGATTTTTAGTTCATCTATTGGAAAGTGCGCTAAGTAGGATAGCGAAGAGTATCCTGTACCGAAGTCGTCAATAGACAACGCAAAGCCGAGTTTCTTAATGGCATCGAGCATTTGCAATGTGTGTTCACTGTTGCTCATTACCGCACTTTCAGTGAGCTCGAACGTGATACAGCTCGGATCCAGTCCTGTGCTGCGTAATAAGCGCTCCATATAATCGATAAGCTTAGGGTTGCCAAATTGTTCTGGAGACAAGTTGATCGCCACGCGACCTGGTAAGATACCTTGTAGTTTCCAGCGTTTGACGGTATTGAACACATCACGCATGACCACGCGGCCAAGGCTTTCGATCAGTCCTGCTTGTTCTGCCACTGGGATGAACGAAGCCGGGCTTATATACCCTTCGACGGGGTGCTTCCATCGAACTAGCGCTTCTGCACCGTTGATACTAAAGTCACGGGCATTGACCTTGGGTTGATACCATACTTCCAAGCCATTTTGCTGTAGCGCTTTTTGCAGTTCTATTTCCAACCAAAGGCGCATGCGCGCTTCTTTGTTCATTTGGTCATTGAACTTAACGAGACGGTTCCTACCTCTGGCTTTGGCTTCATACATGGCCGTATCGGCATTTTGCAGCAGGATACGCGCATCATTTCCATCGTTTGGGTAATGAACACTGCCAATGGAGCAAGCAAGGCGTTTGCTGAAGTGGTGTAAATCGAAAGGTTGGTTGATGAGACCAATGATTTTCTCAGCCAACATTTCTACCGTGCTGTTGCTTTCCGGCTCTGGGAGAATAATCCCAAACTCATCACCGCCTAAATGGGCCAGGACCGATTGTTGAGGAAGATGACGCTTCAGTCTAGAAGATACCTCCTGAATCACTCGGTCGCCAATGTGATGCCCTAAAGAGTCATTGATGTTCTTAAAGTTATCAATGTCGAGGTACAGCATGACGAGCGGAGTTTTATCTTGAATAAAATGATCCAAGCAACGGGTGAAACCTAGTCGGTTGTACAGCTTCGTCAGAGTATCAATGTTGACGTCTTCATTGCTGTTTTGAGCCACTGGGTTTGGCTTTTCGTCCATATCTTGAATTAGGACTAAGTGAGCGCTATTGCCAAACAGATTAGCGTCATCGACATGCAGTGACAGTCGGCGCTGCGTTCCGCAGTACTCACTGGTCAAAAAGTGCAGTGGTGTGCCGTTAACGATATTGGCTAAATCGAGTTGCACACGATTGTTATTTTTCTCGTTACTTAGTAAGCGATTTAACGACTCACCTAGTAAATCGGTACTTTTTGCGTAACCAAATAGACGTGCAGACGCAGGGTTGGCCGATAAAATACAATCGTCTTCAACCAGAATTAATCCATCTGGGATAAGCTGAGAAAGTTTGAGGAATTTGCTTTCTGATTCTTCGAGAGAGCGGGTTAGGATCTGTTTTTCGGATGTGTCGATGGCATGGAATACGATATATTCGATGACGCCGTCATTGAGAATTGGCGACACACTGAAATGCAGGCTGGATTCGACATCTGACTCATCGAGTGTCACTTCGGCTTCAATCGACTCGCCTTGTAGCGCTCGATCGTAATAGGGTTTTAACTGGTTATAAAAACGCTCACCTAGTATTTGCAAGTCATTCATGCCAACTAAGTCGCTGTGTGTTAACCCTGCCACATCACAATAACGGTCGTTGACCATACAGTAATGATGTTCGTCATCCAAAATAGCAAAAAAGAAGGGGCTATTGGATGTTAACTTAGCAAAGTATTCCTTTAACATTTTGGATGACATCAATGTACTACCAGTTCTCCGGAGAGCTTATATATCAGTAACCCCAACACTATAACTGTGATTTATCAGTTAGAAAAGGGCAAAGGCGAAAGCAAAAAATTTTTGATGCACAACAGGATTTTTTTTGTACTAATGCCGTATTATTAGCCTTCTGAACTACAAATTAACGGAAAAACCGCGTGTTAGACAAGATTCGAAGTCAACTAGTTAAAAACGCAGCACAAATTTTGCGATCTCCAGTCCACTTTCTGCCAACTAAAATCCAGAATAGAGCTTTGCTTGAAGGACTAAAAACCGTTTTTAAAGAAGCACTTGAGGACGGTGACTTTGAATTTCTCGAAGAAAAATGGTTAAAAGTTCATATTCGTGATCTAAACCTCAGTTGGTATATTTCTTACAGCGATGAACAGCTGGTGGTTTCTGAAACTGTCGAGCAGGAAGATGTCAGTTTTAGCGGTAATTTAAATGACTTAGTGTTGATTGCGGGTCGTAAAGAAGACCCAGATACTTTATTCTTCCAACGCCGCTTGAGTATTGAAGGTGATACCGAGTTAGGCCTAGAAGTGAAGAACTTGATGGATAGCGTTGATCTTGACGCATTACCGAAACCAATGCTTTCAGCATTGACTCATTTAGCGGATTTTGTTCAGAAAGGCATGCAGCCTGCAACAAATCCTAACGAGGTAGCGAATGCTTATTCGAACTGAAGCGCCGGCCGATATACTTGCCATTGACCGATTACTCAAATCGGTATTTGATACGGATGCAGAAGCCAATTTAGTGATGGCACTGAGAGAAAATGGTCGTCTAACGTTATCTTTGGTAGCGTGCTCTGATGAAGGTGAAGTCATTGGGCATCTGTTGTTTACACCTGTCACTATCGATGGCGACGACTTGTCATGGCAAGGTTTAGCACCGCTAGCGGTTGCCAAGGAGCATCAGGGGCAAGGAGTGGCATCTGCACTCGTTGAAGAGGCATTCACCACTTTACCTGAGTTCGGCTATCCCGCTTGTGTGGTGCTTGGAGACCCAAGCTATTACGGACGATTCCAGTTTTCTGCTGCAGCTGACTATGATCTTCATTGTCAGTGGGAAGTACCAGAAGGCGCATTCCAAGTTCGTTCATTGACGGAAGATTCGGTGGCCGAACAGCTTGCGGGCCGTAAAGGGTTGGTGGATTACTGCCCTGAGTTTAACGGTCTGTAATAGCGTTCAAAGTGAAATATCAAGCCTAGCGCTGTGTCATCACCGCTAGGCTTTGTTTTATCCGCACTTTGCTTTATCCGCACGTTGATATCTTGGTAATCAAATAGAGCTCTGCTAAACTGCGCGTCATTATGACGGCGAATTACTTGGCGCAAATCAATCATGCAAGACAGCATAAAACTACAGTTAATGGGCGTTCAAACATGGGAACTAACTCACCCTGAGCGTATTCCTGTGCGTAGTAGCCCTTCGTTGTCACTTCGGCCTGACTGTCGACTCTTGTTTGTGTCATCAGTAAAGCCGCAAGGCGATAATGTGCTGTTCTATCAGAAAATCCTTAAAGCGATGAAGTTGGATCTTAGTGATACGCTACATATTGCTCCAGAACAATTACTTAGTCTTGATGGTCAACATATACCAGAATGGATATGGTTTACTGGAGAAGAACAGGCAAATGAGCGCTTTGCTCAATTAACGCAACAGTATCAATTCACCTCGTCCCCGAAAAAACTCGTTTCTCCGCAACTGTCTAACATTGATGGTAATGATATGGAAAGACGTGCACTTTGGAATCAAATCCGCAGCTATGGCTAATCTTACCTTTGCAATCATGGATACTGAGCACTTAGATGCCATCTTATCCATAGAAAATATGGCACACTCCCATCCATGGAAAGCCCCTATGATTACCGAATTGAATGGCCGCGGAGCTTTCAATTATGTGCTATTGGCTGACGAACGCGTTGTTGGCTACTTTTATGCACAGAACATTGTAGGTGAAGTTTCGTTGCTTAATATTGCGGTCTCACCGAGCGAGCAAGGCAAAGGCTACGGTAGGGCATTGCTGAATCACTTTTTAGAACAGTGTGAATCTCGTGAAGCAGAAAGTGCTTGGCTAGAGGTTCGAGAAAGTAACCAAGCCGCAGTTTCTTTGTATCTTGATGAAGGGTTTAATGAAGTTGACAGACGTCGTGATTATTACCCATCAGACCAAGGTCGAGAAGACGCTGTTATCATGAGTTATTATTTTTTATTCTCAAGTTAATTCTGCTGTCTATTTCTAAATCACGAGGGTAGTGACCTATCCGCATGGCCCTCTATAAAGCAAGGTAATCTAGTCGTTCTGTAAATAGGTTACATTACCCGTAGTTACTTCGATAAAAAATCGATTTCCTCATACTTCCTATTAGTTATTGATAACAATAGGAATAGAAAATGAAACACTTCTCTATAGTTTCTGCTGCCTTACTGAGTGTTACTAGCGCTCAAGTAATGGCAGATGAGGCACAAGTGAATGATCCTGCCGATGTAACCCGTCCCCAAACCTATCTTAAAGTTGATTCTGGCGCCAAAGGTAAAGATGGTATGACTCGCCTACAGTTAAACATGGCGGGTTCATACAGCGAAGATATTGGCTATTTAGGCCAGTTCGAAACAGACTTTCAAACTAATCTGGATGCGCAGCAAGGCAAATCTAAAGACTTTGGTTTGTCGCGTATTCGAGGTCGTTATTTTCAAGTGCACGCAACGGGCTTAGAGGTACTCCCAGAAATAGGTTTCTCATTGGACTACATCAGCTATGGCTCTAACTGGGTAGCTAAGAACTCAGGCACAGAGCAAACTGCTGCTATTGGTGCCGTGGCTAAAGTGATTACGCCATTTGAAAATTGGGTCTCTTATCCAAATTTGGCTGTAATGAAGAATGAGTACGACAATGGTCGCTCAGAAAATGGCTGGCAAGCGAATTGGTTTAACTCTTTCTATCTAACTGAAAAAGGGTCTTACATCACAGTAAACCCACAGTACGCTAACTATAACAATGCTATCGGTAAGAACGAACAATCTCTTGAATTGAACTTTGAAGGTGGTATTCCACTTACCAATGACGGCAGCATCTGGGGTAACGTGACCTATTCTGAACACTTCTTTAAAGCGGCAGGTGAATCGCGCATGAAACACTTAGACGGTAACCGAGAAGTTCGCATTGGTGCGACTTGGTTCTTCTAATCTCATCGCTTTACTCAGTTTAAGGCACGGAAGCCTTTATTCATCCTCTCTAATTGTTTCTTACTTTTTTCTCCGTGTTACTGGATCGATTCCAGTTAATAACTCAACAGCTGTTATCGGTCGAGATAGAGTGCGTTTTGACTTTATACCCACGTTACTCAGCTCGTTTAATCTCAATGTGAAAAATAGAAGAGAGGCCAATAATGAAAGTGCCATTTCAGCTAACAGATAGAGTTGTTGTCATTATTGGCGGCACCTCTGGTATCGGAGAGGCGATTGCTCAGCGTTTTAGCTCTGCAGGCGCCAAGCTGGTCATTGCTGGAGTTAATGCATCAGACAAAGAATTGCAGTCACTAGAAGCCCTCTATATTCATGCGGACGTGACGGATGAGTTGTCACTGAGTGAACTGATGGCTATTACCTTTGAGAAATTTGGCAAAATCGACGTGTTAGTGAATTGCGCAGGTTCGACTAATGGTTACAGCACCATAGTGGAGTCTAAAAAAGATGAGTATGAAGCCAATTTTTCCGTCAACGCACTAGGGACAGCATTGTCGATGAAGCATGCAGTGCCCTATATGCCTAAAGGCAGCAGTATCATCAATATTGCCTCGGTGTCAGGAACTCAGGGTGTGCCTTATCTTGGCGCGTTAGCTAGTTCAAAGTGGGCAGTGCTTGGCATTACTCAAACGGCGGCTTTGGAGCTTGGCAGTAAACAGATTCGTGTTAATGCCGTTTGTCCCACCTCTGTCGATACCCCTCGTGCTTATGCCAAAGGTGGCGAACCTCAACTGAGAATGGAGAGACGTTCGATCCCGATGGGAAGAATTGCTCAGCCTGAAGAAGTGGCGGCCGTTGTCCACTTCTTGGCCTCTGAAGACAGCAGCTTTGTTAATGGTCAATCTATCGGGGTGGACGGTGGCTTTAGCGCAGGTATGAGTATTGAAGCCTACAACCAACTTGCGCAGTAATTGAGAGCAAATAATGAAAAAACACATTCAAATCACTTTAGCATTACTATTATCAGCCAGCTTTAACAGCTACGCTTACTACTGTGACCAAACCGCGGAAGGTACCATAGTAGGTGCCGTGGATGGGGCAATAACCGGTGCCATCGTTGGTGGTATTGTTGATGGTGGCGAAGGCGCGAAAACTGGTGCAGTTATTGGTGGTGGCGCTGGGGCAGTCGGTGGGGCTATCGATGGCGCTTATTACGAGGGCGCTTGTGAGATGGCAACTGACGCTATTGTTGAAGATGAGATCATCGCTGAAGAGTATATTGCTGAGGAATATATCGAAGAAGAATACATTGCCGAAGAAATCGTGGAAGAAGAGATTATCGAAGAGGAAATGTATGATGATTATTACGATTAGAATCTAAATAAAAAAGAGAGCAAACTGCTCTCTTTTTTATTAGTATCAATGAGGTTAAAGCCTGCCTAAAGCGTCGAGCAGCTTTGATTTTATCTCTGGACTCGCAATATAAGCGCTGAGATAGTGTTCTTCATTATTCTCAAAATCTGGCTGCATTTGCAGCATTTCTTTATAGCTGGCTTGAGCCTGTTTGAACTCACCTTTGTATACTTGAATGATCGCTTTTAGCATCGGAATCCAAAATACACGGCGTAAAGACAGCTTGCTAATGGCTTTATCGGCACCCTCAAAATCATCAAGCATGATCTTGTGAATAATAGAGGCCACAGAGAACCATGGCGGTCTAAATGGGTTCAGAGCTTTTGAGTCTTGGATAAGTTGCAATCCTCGGTCAAATTCCCCTGCCATGCATAATGCCCAACCGGATAAGCCAATCTGATAGGCGGCATTGGGGTTAATCGCAATCACTTTGTCGACTGTCTCGATGACGCTATTGACGTCTCCAGCAACTTGGTGCGCCATTAACATCGCTATTTGAGATTCTTGGTTAGTCGGCTCTAGCTCAACCGCTCGTTTGGCATAGTTAAGAGCTGTTTCGACAGCACTGTCGACCTTATTCATTCCTAACATGTCAGCATCAAAGTAAAGCACAGCTAACATAGCATGCAGCAACGCAACATCAGGTTCATTTTGTACAGCGCTCAACAAGGCTTGAGTAGCCTGCTGGTGGGTATCTTCCGAGAGCGTCATTAAGTAGTGACGATAACGCAGTGTCGCTTCATAGGTAGAGAGATGCTCAATCTTTTTCTGGTTACAGCTTTGATAGATTTCTCTGTGAATAATGCCAAAGCTGGAAGCCAGCTCAGCGACGACTTCCGCAATGATGTCATCTTGAACAGAAAATAGATCGTCGGTTGCTAAATCACAGGTGTACTTCTCAGCCCAAACTTGCTCACCGGAGTCAGTGCGATACAGCTTGGCATAGATTCTCACCTTATTACCTAGTGCTTGCATGGTGCCAGAGGTAATAAACGACACACCTAGCTTTTCACCTAAACCTTTGACATCGGCGGAGGTACGAGGATCAATGCTCGTTTCACCGAGAGCATGCATTGAGACGACTTTGAGCATATCAAAGCGCGCAAGCTCAGTGGCTAATTCTTCGCCGAAACCTTCAGCAAAAAAGCGTTTCTCAGGATCATCTGACAGTGAAAGAAACGGTAATACCGTCAAAGTAGGGCTTAAGGACTTCTGAGTTTCACGTGCAAACTGAGCCAAGGATGCTGTTTGTCTTGCAGCTTGAGGTACTTGCGGCGTAAACAATGGACTATAACGCCCTTTTGGAATTGACAGAACAATGGGGTCATTGACGCCTTCGGTAAGGTAGTAGGTTTCTAGAGTTCGGCGAACTCGCCCTGCTTGAATTCGAACGATAGGATCAGCTTGGTGGTCAAAGTCGGCATCACGATCAAACACTTCAGTTGCGATCGTAAACTGTTTTAGACGATCACCGTTACCAACGAGAGTCTGCTCGACAACAAAAGATAGTAACTCTTTCATCTTCGGGCTTTGATCAAATGCTTTACTCGAAAGAATGCGGTTAAGCTGATCTTTGACTCGGGTTTGGTTCTCTTCTATTCGAATATCTAATGGAGCTTGTTCTGACACCGTAGCTAACTCTCTTATCGTAGGATCTGGGTATTTTGCCATTTTAAGACAGCTAAAAATAGTAATGAGTTCACTATTTGCGACTGCTCACCTGTGTTATTTAAGGTTAGCATCAAATGACTGAGACCTTAGCTAGAAAGCGTTGAAGTGTAGGGTAAGTCCGAGGTTTGTTGATAGATCTTGTCAAATTGCCTTTGTGTAGTAGCAAGTTTTTGAAATGATGTATATTTAGTTGGATAATTGTTAAAACATATAACTAGTGAGCCTTTCATTGTTTTGATGGATCGGTTTGCATAGCGTTCAAGGAAGAAGTATGAAGAAGCTACCAGTATGGTTGTTAGGTGGTATGGCAGCGGCGTCTTCTGTCTCTGCGATGGAACAGTTCCTCGACCCTAAAGATGGCATGTTCGATGCCAGTAAATGGGTACTTGATAATGCGGTTGGCTTTATGCCTGTACCCATAATTATCACCGATCCCGCTGTTGGGGCAGGTGGTGGTGCAGCGTTGCTGTTTTTCCACGAATCAGAAAAACGTAAGCAACTGCGTGAGGAAAATCCCGATGAAGTCGTGGGATTGCCGCCGAGTGTGACGGCGGTTGCCGCTGCTGCGACAGAAAATGGCTCGTGGTTAACTGGGGCGTTTCACTTCGGCTCATGGCAGGAAGATACGTGGCGTTATCAAGGTGGTTTGTTCTACGGCTCATTCAACCTAAAATATTACGAGGGTGATATTCCTTTCGATTTCAATATCGATGGCTTGTACTTCATGCAGGATATTGATTATCGCATTGCAGGTAGCGATTGGTTTGTCGGTGCCAAATATTCCATCCTATCTTCTCAAAGTACTTTTGATATTGGCAATATTATTCCGGGTATACCGCCTATCGATTACGACATGAACGATGCGGGGGTTGAATTAAAAGTCACTTATGACAGCAGAGATACTATTTTCACACCGAATGACGGCCTGAAAGCCAAGTTGAGCGTCGATTTTCATAATTCGGCTTTTGGTGGCGATGTGGACTACCAAAAAGGACGCTTTCAAACCAACTATTTTGCACCGTTAACCAATGATTTTGTCCTGGGGCTACGTGGCGATTATCAAACCGTTTCCAATGATGCACCATACTATGCTCGTCCATTTATCAGCATGCGTGGTATTCCAGCAATGCGCTATCAAGGTGATGATATGGCTTTGGTTGAAGTGGAGGCTCGCTATGATCTTACCCCTCGTTGGTCACTAATTGGTTTTACTGGAACTGGCAAAGCGTTTGATGAAGGTGATAGTTTTTCAGATGCCAAGTATCAAAATGTTGTCGGCGGAGGTTTTCGCTATTTGGTGGCGAGACAGTTAAATATGCGAGCTGGTGTCGATGTTGCAAAAGGTCCTGAAGAGTGGGCGTATTATATTACCGTTGGTCATGCTTGGCAGTTGTAATGAACAAGAGAAAGGCTGGATTCATCCAGCCTTTCTTCATTAATGTGGATATTTACTTACGTTTAAACAACAAAGTAGCGAATGCTAGCACTAAGGTCACAACGATACTTGCCGCGCAATAATCCACGACTGACACAAAACCTTCAACGTCGATGAGCTGACCTGCAATGTAAGTACCCACTCCAAACCCTATTGCCATTGCAAACATCAGAATGCCTTGTGTGAGTGCAGGTGTGCTTGGGCTGAGCTCTTCTGCAATCGCTGGTATTACCATATCGAACCAAGATATTGCTTGCATCAGTAGTACTATCAATAGAATAGGGACAAGGCTTGGAATGTTCGTTCCTATCGCCAGCCATAGACCAATTGAGGTTACTGCATAGCAAGCCAGTGACGCCATCCAGATGAGATAAGGGCTGCTTTTTTCTGCCAGGCGACCAGCTGGCTCAAGGAGTATCATGGTTAATACCGCGGAGCCTGCGAGACCAAACGCAGAATGTCCAAGGTCGACGTTAAACACCTCTTTGATGATGATTGGTCCAGTTTCCATCAAGTTACTGGCGGTAAACATGGAAATGAACACTGTTGCCAAGAACATCACGAATGCAATGGAGGTGCGTTTGTTGCTCTTCTTAGTTAGTGATTCATCGTCGCTTTGCTGTTCAACCTCAGGCACTTTGACTTTCGGTGGCGGTGCAATAAATACAGTAACAATAGAAACGCAGACCAGAGTCATAAGCATCAGTAGCTTTTGTTCACTTGTCCAACCCAATAGACTTACCACTCCGAGGAGCGAGCCCGCAATCACCACACCCAAAAACTGGAACTGAAATAGACGACTTAGTCCACGCGCTTGCTCATTTTCTGGTAGAGAATTTAGGACAAATGTTGGGTTCAGTACCAATTGAGAGACAGTACCAATACCGATGGTAAGTCCGACTAACAAGTAGGTGTAGGTTTCAGTTTGCGCAAAATAGAGTAGCACCAGCGAAAGTAAGTGAGAGAACAACGCCACTTTTTGCATTTGACGGTGGATACCATATTTATCTGCAAGCCAACCAATGAGCGGTGCGCTGATGCCAAATAGGCCAATCAGAGATATTACGCTGCCCATAAGAGAGCCGCTTCCTGTGCGTTCGATAATAAGCGGTGTCAGCATCAGGGCAATGCCCGCCCACTGAACCACGCCGTTTGACATCTGTGCGATGTACCAAGGTTTAAGAGTTTTCATGGAGTGTTCCCCAAATTAAAGACCTTAAGGTCAAAAGAAATGAAATTGCGATAGGTAAAACCACAGGAAAATGCTCTTATTTATCGAAACTCTGTTTAAGGTAAAAAGTATATGGGAGGCGATTTACGATGAGCAGTGTGTAACCCGTTGTTACTTAAGGGGAGCAAGTAAGTTACTGAGTCACTGAGTGGTTAGTCAGTAGCTTGAAGAAACTAGTGATTGAGAATCGAAGCCAGATCGGTGAAAATAGCGCCCATTATTTTTTCGACGCCTTCGAGTAGTAGTTGAGCCAATACTCTCAAACGCTATTCTACAAACCAAGAAGATCGAGATTCATGTCAAATCCTCAATTTCAGCAACAAGTTTCTAAGCGCAGAACTTTTGCGATCATCTCTCACCCGGATGCGGGTAAAACCACCATTACTGAAAAAGTACTGTTATTCGGAAACGCGATTCAGAAAGCAGGCACAGTAAAAGGCCGTGGCAGTGCGCAGCACGCCAAGTCAGACTGGATGGAAATGGAAAAAGAGCGTGGTATCTCGGTAACAACGTCCGTGATGCAGTTTCCTTATAACGACTGTTTGGTTAACCTACTTGATACTCCTGGACACGAAGACTTCTCGGAAGATACTTATCGTACGCTTACCGCTGTTGACTCATGTTTGATGGTGATTGATGCGGCAAAAGGTGTCGAAGACCGTACCCGTAAATTGATGGAAGTAACTCGTCTTCGTGACACGCCTATCGTGACCTTCATGAACAAATTGGACCGTGATGTACGCGACCCAATGGAAGTGCTAGACGAAGTAGAAAGTGAACTGGGTATGATGTGTGCCCCTATCTCTTGGCCAATTGGTTGTGGTAAAGAGTTTAAGGGTGTTTATCACATTCACCGTGACGAAACGATTCTGTACGAATCTGGCCATGGTCATGAAATCCAAGAAGTTCGTATCATCAAAGGGTTAGATAACCCAGACCTTGATGACGCGGTAGGTGCTGATCTAGCAGAAAGCGTTCGAGAAGAGTTAGAGCTAGTGATGGGCGCATGTCCTGAGTTTGATCTTGATTCTTTCCTTAAAGGTGAGCTAACTCCAGTATACTTTGGTACCGCACTTGGTAACTTTGGTGTTGACCATATGCTAGACGGCCTAACTAAGTGGGCACCAGCACCACAAACGCGTCAAGCGAATGAGCGCGATGTTGAAGCAACGGAAGAGAAGTTTTCTGGCTTTGTCTTTAAGATTCAGGCAAACATGGATCCAAAGCACCGCGACCGTATCGCCTTTATGCGTATTGTATCTGGTACCTATTCTCAAGGTATGAAGATGAACCACGTTCGCACCGGCAAAACAGTCAGCATTTCTGATGCGGTTACGTTTATGGCGGGTGACCGTTCTCGCGCCGAAAAAGCGTATGCTGGTGATATCATTGGTCTTCATAACCACGGTACCATTCAAATTGGTGACACCTTTACTCAAGGTGAAGCGCTCAAGTTCTCTGGCATTCCAAACTTTGCACCGGAGCTATTCCGTCGCATTCGTCTAAAAGATCCATTGAAGCAGAAGCAGCTACTAAAAGGTTTGGTTCAGCTTTCTGAAGAGGGTGCTGTTCAGGTATTCCGTCCGCTACAAAACAACGACCTTATTGTTGGTGCGGTTGGTGTGCTTCAGTTTGACGTGGTTGTTGCTCGTCTAAAATCTGAGTACAACGTTGAAGCGATTTATGAAAGTGTTAACGTTGCAACAGCTCGTTGGGTTGAGTGTGATGATGACAAGAAGCTTGAAGACTTCAAACGTAAGAACCAGCAAAACCTTGCGCTTGATGGTGGTGACAACTTGAGCTACGTAGCACCAACTATGGTTAACTTGAACCTAGCGCAAGAGCGTTTCCCGGATATTAAATTCCGCGCAACACGTGAGCACTAATCTATAGTTGCTAATACTAGGCAATAAAAAACCGCTCGTTTGAGCGGTTTTTTTCGGTCTGAATATCGCATCCGGTTATTCGCGTTCTTTAGTGTAAGGCACGCCGATAGCTTTTGGTGCTACCGCCTTACCAATAAAGCCTGCGAGTAGGAATACGGTTAACACGTAAGGTACCGCTTCAATCGCTTGTACCGGAATAGGGAAGTCACCAATGGTCACGCCTTGCATACGAATAGCTAGTGCATCCAAGAAACCAAAGAGCAAACATGCACCCATTGCGGTAAACGGACGCCACTTACCAAAAATAAGCGCAGCCAAAGCCATATAACCTTTACCTGCACTCATGTTTGGAATGAACTGAGCCGTTTGCGCGACCGATAAGTAAACGCCACCAATACCCACTAATACCCCACAGATTGCAACGGCAGCGTAACGCATACGCACGACAGAGATACCTGCAGTATCCACTGCTGATGGTGACTCACCTACAGCACGTAAGCGCAAGCCAAAACGAGTTCGGAACAGTAGGTACCAACAAGCAGGAACGATAAACACCACAAGGTATACCAAAATGGAGTGTCCACTAATCAGCTCTGAGTAGATATCGCCCAAAATAGGCACGTCCGCAACGGCATCAGCACCAGGGAAGGTAATCGGTGCGAAACGAGCGTCACCAGATAGGGCTGGAGTTTGACCACCTTGTTGGAACCAGTGGCGACCTAACGTAATGGTTAAGCCTGCGGCAAGAATATTGATTGCCATACCACTGACGACTTGGTCACCTCTGTGGGTGATACAAGCGAAGCCGTGAAGCAAGGCGAGAAGCACCGAGATACCTATACCAGCAAACAAACCTAGCCACGCTGAACCGGTGACATGGGCTGTAGCAGCACCGGCAAATGCAGCGGCCAATAGTTTACCTTCTAGTGCAATGTTCACTATCCCTGAACGTTCACAGAACATACCGGCTAAAGAGGCAAGAATCAGTGGCGTTGCCACACGTAAGGTGGCATCAAGCATGAGAATAATCGTTTCAAACATAATCAAGCGACTCCTTTCTCTGCTTGTTGCTCATTGTTTTTGCTACCAAAAAGTTTGAGGTAAGTACGTTCTAGTGAAGGACGGAACATGTGCTCTAGTGCTCCTGAGAATAGAATCACCAGACCTTGCAATACCACAACGATATTTCGGTCAACGCCGTACTCAAAACTTAGCTCAGCACCACCTTGATACAGGAAGCCGAACAACAAACTTGCTAATAGAACACCGATAGGGTGGTTACGCCCCATTAAAGCAACCGCAATACCAGTAAAGCCAAAACCTTCAACGAAGTTGAGTTTGATTTGATGCAGTTCGCCTTGTAATACATTCAAACCAAAGAAGCCCGCTAACATGCCTGAGATAAGCATGGTAAGGACAATGATTTTTACATATTTAATACCTGCATAGCTTGCAGCTGATGGATTTGAGCCGACAGAGCGGATTTCGTAACCCCAACGTGAGTGCCACATAAATAGCCAGACAAACACACAACACAAGAGCGCAAAAATGAAGCTCAAGTTCATTGGGCTTGGTGCCATTTCAATACCGACCACAGCGAGCATTTCATGCATCTTTGGTAACCAGCTTGAGACTGCGAACACACGGCTTTCTGTTGCCATCGTGTTTTCAGGCTTCAAGATATCAACTAGTAGATACGCCATTAACGAAGAGGCGATGAAGTTGAACATGATAGTCGTGATTACGATATGGGAACCGCGTTTTGCTTGAAGGTAAGCTGGAATAAACGCCCACGCAGCACCAAATAAACCGCCAGCAATGATGGCAACTGGGAAGACGATATACCACGGTGCGTATTCACCTAGAGTCAAACAGACCAAGCCAACGCCCAAACCACCGATATACGCTTGCCCTTCACCCCCAATATTGAATAAGCCAGCATGGAAGGCGACGGCTACAGCAAGACCGGTAAAGATAAAGCCTGTCGCGTAGTACATGGTGTACCCAAAGCCTTCTGCGTAGCCAAAGGCTCCTGTCCACATGACTTTTGCCGCGTCAATTGGGTTAATATCGATATAAATAAACAGCAGAGCCGACACCAAAAACGCAACTAATACGTTGATTGCTGGCAGCAGTGCCACGGTTACCCAAGCGGGTACTTTTGCTTGGCTCATGCGCTTTCTCCTTGTGGCTCTGCGTGTTCCTTGGATGCTTTAAGGTGCTCAGGCATGATATTGGCCATCATTAATCCCAGCGTTTTCTCATCGGCATCTTCAATGGATACTTCACCCACGATAGAGCCATCAAAGACCACTAAAATGCGATCAGATAGGCTTAGGATTTCATCTAGCTCAACCGAGACCAGCAAGACAGCTTTGTCTTCGTCACGTGCAGCAATGATTTGCTGGTGGATGTATTCGATAGCACCGATATCTACCCCACGAGTTGGTTGGCCGACCAAAAGCACATCTGGGTTCTGTTCCATTTCGCGCGCGATGACTAGCTTCTGTTGGTTACCACCGGAAAAGTTTGCGGTTTTTAATGTGGTGTCGTTAGGACGAACATCCCACTTATCCATGCTCTTCTGACAACACTCTTTAATGGCTTGCTTATCTTGCAGTAAGCCTTTGTTGTATTGTGGTAAGTGGTGGTAGCCCAGGATATACGCTTCTTGAGCTTCAAATTTGTTGATAAGACCCTGCTTATGACGGTCTTCAGGAATATGACCTACACCAATAGCACGTACCTGTTGAGGATCGAGAGGGTGATGTTTGTCGATATGGCTACCGTTAATGTCAATGCTGCCGGAATAAGGCTTAATAATCCCAGATAGCAGACCAAGTATTTCTGATTGACCATTACCAGAAACACCAGCAATACCAACGACTTCACCCTGTCTGACACCAAAGCTGATACTCTTGACACGCTCAACACCTGCGTCATCAAAAAACTGTAACTGATCAACTTTGATAAGCTCTTTCTTCGGATTCGCTTCAGATTTATCAACTTTTAGGCGAACCTTGCGTCCCACCATTAGTTCTGCCAGTTGCTCTTTGTTCGTTTTCGCCGTCACCACGTGCTCGACCATTGTGCCTTGGCGCATTACCGAAATATTGTCGGTAATCGCTAGGACTTCACGCAGCTTATGCGTGATGATCATGATAGTAGTACCTTGAGCGCGAAGTTTATCTAAGATGCGGAAAAGGTGATCGGCTTCTTGTGGAGTGAGTACACCTGTTGGCTCATCAAGAATCAGGATTTTTGCGCCACGATACAGCGCTTTTAAGATTTCGACACGTTGCTGAAGACCAACAGGTAGCTCGCCTACAACGGCATCAAGGGGAACTTCGAGCCCGTAATCCTGTGCTAGCGCTTTCAGCTTTTTGCGCGCTTTACCTAAACTTTCATTTAGCTGCCATCCATCTTCGGCACCGAGAACAATGTTCTCTAATACGGTAAATGTTTCCACTAACATAAAGTGTTGGTGGACCATGCCAATTCCTGCTTTGATTGCTTCTTGAGAGTTAGCGGGCTTGTAAGGAGCGCCGTTCACTGTCATTTCACCAGCATCAGCATGATAAAATCCGTAAATAATACTCATAAGAGTGGACTTGCCAGCACCATTTTCACCAATGATGCCGTGAATCGTGCCCTGAGGAACTCTAAGATCGATAGCTCGGTTAGCGTGAACGGCTCCAAAGCGTTTATCTATCTGCTTAAGTTCAATGGCAATAGATTGTCCGTTTGTCACTAGATACTGCCTTATAATTATACGCCGCTGTTTTTAGGCAGCGGCGTTGTTATGTTTACTCAGCTTATTGATAACAAACTAAAATAAGCTGAGTCTTTCATTCTGAGCTAGGACGCTTAGAAGTTACACGTGTTGTCAGACATGTAGTCGTGAACTTCGATCTTGCCAGCGATGATGTCCGCTTGAAGCGTATCTAGGTATGCTTTCATTTCAGGTGTGATTAGGTCTTTGTTGTACTCGTCGTAAGCCCACTCAACTGCGCCTTCTTTTAGGCCAAGTACTTTGATGCCTGCTTCCCAAGTACCGTTTTCAGCGTCGTCCCAAGTATTGTATGCAGCAACACCGACTTTCTTAACCATAGACGTCAGCATAGTGCCTGGTTGAAGGTGGTTTTGGTTTGAGTCAACACCGATTGCGTACTTACCAGCATCTTTAGCTGCTTGGTATACACCCATGCCAGTACCGCCAGCTGCTGCGTAGATAACGTCAACGCCTTTAGAGAATTGAGATTTAGCAAGCTCTGAACCTTTCGCTGGGTCAGCGAAGGCTGCTGGAGTAGAACCTGTCATGTTTTGGAATGTTTCGATTTCTGGGTTCGCGTATTGTGCACCTTGACGGTAGCCACATTCGAACTTACGAATCAATGGGATATCCATGCCACCAACAAAACCTACTTTGCCAGTTTGAGAAGCTTTTGCTGCCAACGCACCTACAAGGAAAGAACCTTCGTGTTCTTTAAAGACAATAGATTGAACGTTTGGCTTATCAACGACCATATCGATGATGGTAAATTGAATATCAGGGAATTCAGTGGCAACTTTTTCTACGGCTGATGCCATGTTGAAGCCAACAGCAACAATAGGAGTGAAGCCACGGCTTGCAAGGCGACGAAGGCCTTGTTCACGTTGCGCTTCGTTTTGAGGTTCAAATTCACGAACTTTAATGCCTTTGTCCGCATTAAATACTTTTACACCGTTCTGGAAAACAGCTTCGTTGAATGATTTGTCAAATTTACCGGCTGTATCGTATACCACTGCTGGTTTCGCTGCGAATGCACCAAATGAAGCTACTGCTACTGCGAGCGCAGACATTTTTAGAATAGTTTTTTTCACGATCAATTCCCTTGTAGTGTCGAATGATAGAGCATCATTGACGATTCGATAGGCTAGGCTCATTCCAGTTTTTAGGTGCCTAGAAAATGGTCGCATGTAAACGACACAGAAATGACGATAGAGACAATTTGTGTGGTTTACAAACAATAGGCAACATTTTATCGTTTGCGTATATGAAAAAAAACCGCTTCTATCACAGCATTGAGGGGTAAGTCACAACTTAGTGATAAAACTCTAACTATTGCGCTATCCTTTGTAACATAAGGATTTGAGATAATATCGATTGCAATCGATTACATTTATTTAGGTAAATTTACCATGGTTGAACTGCTCAAAAAGTGGCTTAAAAAATACGATGATTGGTGTGCCTCATTAGGACTCACACCAGAGAATAAACGTAGTTGCGTGCCTTATCGAAAAGAGCCAAAAGATGGTGATTGATAGCCATTGCCACCTCGATCTATTGGCAAAGAAAAAAGACATAAACCAAGTACTATTAGAGGCAGCAAAGGCTCAAGTTGCCGCTATCGTTGTACCTGGTATTAATGAGCAAAATTGGCTGACCATAAATAAGTTAGCCAGTGAGCATGCAACGGTGTATTTCGCTTTAGGGTTTCATCCCTTGTTTCTTGAGGAAGTGGATGATGGCTCTATTGCTCGCCTAGAGCAACGTGTTGCTGAGTTGAAAAACAACCAAAAGTTTGTCGCATTAGGAGAGTGTGGTCTCGACTTCTATCAAGGTAGAGAAAACGAGCTTCTACAAAAATCACTTCTTAGTGAGCAAATTCGTATTGCCAACCAGTACCAACTACCCATTATTCTTCATTGCAGGAAAGCACACCAAGATCTTATTGCCTTATTGAAACAGAACCCTCCTCTATATAGTGGCGTTATTCATGGATTCAGTGGCAGCTACCAACAAGCGATGGATTACGTCAATCTCGGTTTAAAAATAGGTGTCGGTGGTGTCATTACCTACGAAAGAGCGCAAAAAACACGCTCAACTATCATTAATCTTCCACTAGAAAGTTTGTTACTAGAGACGGATGCGCCTGATATGCCTCTTTATGGGTATCAAGGTCAGCCTAATGAGCCCAAAATGGTAAACATGGTTCTATCATCGTTAAACATGCTGAGAAGTGAAAATGAGCAAACGGTTACGTCACAGCTACTAAAAAATAG
Organism: Vibrio sp. McD22-P3; assembly: GCF_021568915.1. Classification (NCBI taxonomy): domain Bacteria; kingdom Pseudomonadati; phylum Pseudomonadota; class Gammaproteobacteria; order Vibrionales; family Vibrionaceae; genus Vibrio; species Vibrio sp. McD22-P3. Next base: position 190,605 of record NZ_JAKGTN010000001.1, on the reverse strand, counting down.
CAAATTGACGTTTAATTTTTGTGACTAAATGTGCTGTTAATTGTGAATTCGAAAACGTTTGCAGAGATGAATTGTGATCATGATCGCAAAATGACGTGTATCTTTTATGTGTTCAAGACGAAAGTGTGAGGGGGGTACTACTTTCTTTTCTGTGGGTTTGTATAATCGCCCCCGCTTTTGAGCTTCAAATTTTGTTACACGCCAAATTATTAAATATAAGGAAGTCATAAACTATGAGCCTGTTTATGAGCCTGGTTGGTATGGTTGTACTGATTCTTATCGCAGTACTTCTATCGGATAACCGCAAAGCTATTAATATCAGAACTGTGGCTGGCGCTTTTGCTATCCAATTTGCACTTGGTGCGTTTGTTCTTTATGTACCTTGGGGTCAAGAGATCCTACGTAGCTTCTCTGACGCTGTATCTAGCGTGATTAACTACGGTAACGATGGTACGTCATTCCTATTCGGTGGTCTTGTTTCTGACAAGATGTTCGAAGTATTCGGCGGCGGCGGTTTCATCTTCGCATTCCGTGTACTACCGACACTGATCTTTTTCTCTGCGCTTATCTCGGTACTTTACTACCTAGGTGTAATGCAGTGGGTTATCAAGATTCTTGGTGGCGGCCTGCAAAAAGCACTAGGTACATCTCGTGCGGAATCTATGTCTGCTGCGGCAAACATCTTCGTAGGTCAAACTGAGGCTCCACTTGTTGTACGTCCTTTCGTGCCTAAGATGACTCAATCTGAGCTATTCGCCGTAATGTGTGGTGGTCTAGCTTCTATCGCTGGTGGTGTACTAGCGGGCTACGCATCAATGGGCGTGCCAATTGAATACCTAGTAGCGGCATCATTCATGGCAGCTCCAGGTGGTCTTCTATTCGCTAAGATCATCAAGCCTGAAACTGATGAGCCTGTTGAGCAGCTTCACAGCATGCAAGCTGAAGGTGAAGACAAGCCAGCTAACGTTATCGACGCAGCAGCGGGCGGTGCATCAGCAGGTCTTCAACTAGCTCTTAACGTAGGTGCAATGCTAATCGCATTCATCGGCCTTATCGCCCTAGTTAACGGTATGCTTGGCGGCATCGGTGGCTGGATCGGTATGCCAGAACTACGTCTAGAAATGATTCTAGGTTGGATCTTCTCACCACTAGCATTCCTACTAGGTGTGCCATGGTCTGAAGCGACAATCGCTGGTGAGTTCATCGGTATGAAGACTGTTGCGAACGAATTCGTAGCATACGCGAACTTCGCACCATACCTAGGTGACGCAGCACCAGTTGTTCTTTCTGAGAAAACTAAGGCAATCATCTCATTCGCTCTATGTGGTTTTGCGAACCTTTCTTCTATCGCAATCCTTCTAGGTGGTCTGGGTAGCCTTGCGCCTAAGCGTCGTGGTGATATCGCACGCATGGGTGTGAAAGCAGTAATCGCAGGTACGCTATCTAACTTGATGGCAGCAACGATTGCTGGTTTCTGTCTAAGCCTAGCTGGCATGTAATTGCTCGCGTAAAGGTTATTAGTATATAGACGCCGTATTAAATCGCCCCGTAGCAAGAAATTGCTGCGGGGCTTTTTTGGTTTTAGGAGCCAGATAATTCCTAATGAATCGTTACTGGATAAGCGATTCAACGACTGAATGGAAGTTTTTTGAGAAGCAAACCGTTTGCGTTTTAATCAGCTCTACCGTTTTGAACGAGAGTTCTATACTGTATAGGCTACTAAGTAATTCTTTCGTGTTTTCGCGAAGCTTTATGTAGCCAGAGCCAGTTCTCACCAAGATAGGAATCAGGTGATTTTAACGAGCAGGTACTGTGCGGTGACAAGGATAGCAATTGGTATTCAGCTTTAACCTAATAGCTGAACCGAGTCTTCAAGGAACCAAGTCCGTTCATTTATTGCTGACGAGTTTGTCAGGTAATTAATTGAATATATTGACCGGAGATAGAAATGAGCGATTTAAAAGCAGCAGCTCTACGTGCACTAAAACTTATGGATCTAACCACGCTAAATGATGACGACACTAATGAAAAAGTGATCGCACTATGTCATGACGCAAAATCGCCAGTGGGTAACACGGCGGCGATCTGTATTTATCCTCGCTTTATTCCTATTGCAAAGAAAACGCTACGCGAACAAGGTACACCAGAAGTACGTATCGCAACTGTGACTAACTTCCCTCACGGTAACGATGACATTGAAATTGCGGTAGCTGAGACTAAAGCAGCTGTTGCATACGGTGCAGACGAAGTGGACGTTGTATTCCCATACCGCGCACTGATGGCAGGCAACGAAGAAGTAGGCTTCGAACTTGTTAAGCAATGTAAAGAAGCGTGTGGTGATATCCTTCTAAAAGTGATCATCGAAACTGGTGAGCTTAAAGAAGAAGCGCTTATCAAGAAAGCTTCAGAAATCTGTATCAAAGCAGGCGCGGATTTTATCAAAACATCAACAGGTAAAGTGCCAGTTAACGCTACTCCTGAGTACGCGCGCATGATGTTAGAAGTGATTCGCGATATGGGCGTTGCTGAGAAAGTTGGCTTCAAGCCAGCTGGTGGCGTTCGTACAGCGGAAGATGCTGCTGCTTATCTAGCAATGGCTGATGACATTCTAGGTGCAGATTGGGCAGACAACATGCACTACCGCTTTGGTGCCTCTAGCCTTCTAACTAATCTCCTGAATACATTAGAAGTAACAGACGAAACTGCAGATCCATCTGCATATTAATCTGAATCTTTTTGTTGGTGGCTGATTTCCAGCCACCACTATTCCCTCTATCCCTACAACCCAAGCTTAGACTGGGGAGGTACTAATGTATTTACCACAAGAAATTATTCGTAAAAAACGTGATGGCCAAGAGCTAACTGCTGAAGAAATTAACTTCTTTATCCAAGGTGTTGCCAAGGACACCGTATCTGAAGGCCAGATTGCTGCCTTTGCAATGACCATCTTTTTTAATGAAATGACTATGCCAGAGCGTATTGCTCTCACGTGCGCAATGCGTGATTCTGGCATGGTTATCGATTGGGGCCACATGAACTTTGGTGGCCCGATTGTTGATAAACACTCAACAGGTGGTGTTGGTGATGTAACATCACTGATGCTTGGTCCTATGATTGCTGCATGTGGTGGCTTTGTACCGATGATCTCTGGTCGCGGTCTGGGTCATACAGGTGGCACGCTGGACAAGCTAGAATCTATTCCTGGCTATGACATTACACCAACCAATGACGTGTTTGGTGAAGTAACCAAAGACGCTGGTGTGGCGATTATCGGTCAAACGGGAGATCTTGCGCCTGCTGATAAGCGTGTTTATGCGACTCGTGATATCACTGCAACGGTTGACAATATCTCTCTGATTACTGCGTCTATCTTATCGAAGAAACTGGCGGCAGGTCTTGAATCACTAGTGATGGATGTAAAAGTCGGTTCTGGTGCTTTCATGCCAACTTATGAAGCATCAGAAGAGTTAGCCAACTCTATCGTTGCCGTAGCTAACGGTGCTGGTACTAAGACTACGGCTATCCTTACCGATATGAATCAAGTGCTTGCTTCTTCTGCAGGTAATGCAGTTGAGGTTCGTGAGGCAGTACAATTCTTGACGGGTGAATACCGCAATCCACGTTTGTATAAAGTGACGATGGCACTTTGTAGCGAAATGTTGGTGTTAGCGAAGTTAGCTGAAGACACTGAGCAAGCAGAAGCTAAGCTGAATGAAGTACTTGATAACGGTAAGGCTGCTGAGTGCTTTGGCAAAATGGTCAAAGGTTTAGGCGGCCCTGCAGACTTCGTTGAAAACTACGATAATTATCTAGAGAAAGCAGAAATTATTAAGCCAGTATACGCTGACAATGAAGGTATTGTTTCAGCGATGGATACTCGAGCGATTGGTATGGCTGTAGTTGGCATGGGCGGTGGTCGCCGCGTGGCAACAGATACCATCGACTACGCGGTAGGCTTTGATCAATTTATTCGATTAGGCGAGACGGCAAGTGCAGACAAACCACTAGCTGTTATCCATGCGCGTAATGAAGCGCAATGGCAAGAAGCAGCAAATGCATTGAAAGCCGCAATGACAATCGGTGAGCAAGCATACGTAGAAACGCCTTGTGTGTACCGCCAAATTCGAGCGGAAGATCTCGCATAAGCGTGAGGAGAAATTATGAAACGCGCATTTATTTTAGTATTAGATTCATTTGGTATTGGCGCATCAGCCGATGCTGAGCAATTTGGTGATGTAGGCTCAGATACACTGGGTCATATTGCAGAGCAGTGTGCAAAAGGTTTGGCTGATAACGATCAGCGCAACGGTGAGCTAAAGCTACCGAATTTGAGCAAGCTCGGCCTAGCCATGGCGCATAAAGAGTCTACAGGTGCTTTGGCACAGGGCCTTCGTGATGACGTCGAAATTATCGGTGCTTATGGTCACGCAGCAGAGTTATCGTCAGGTAAAGATACGCCGTCCGGCCACTGGGAAATTGCTGGTGTTCCTGTTTTGTTTGATTGGGGCTACTTCACGGATAAGCAAAATAGTTTCCCGAAAGAGTTGACTGACCGCATTCTAGAACGTGCAGGTTTAGACGGCTTTTTAGGTAACTGTCACGCATCAGGGACTCAAGTACTTGATGACCTAGGCGAAGAGCATATGAAGACGGGCAAACCTATCTTCTATACGTCAGCGGATTCAGTTTTCCAGATTGCATGTCATGAAGAAACTTATGGTTTAGATCGTCTGCTTGAGCTTTGCCAAATCGCTCGTGAAGAGCTTGAGGATTACAATATTGGTCGTGTTATCGCGCGTCCATTTATTGGTCCAGGTAAAGGGCAATTTGAGCGCACGGGTAACCGTCGTGACCTTTCTGTTGAACCGCCAGCGCCAACCGTGTTGTCGAAGCTTGTTGAAGAGAAGCAGGGACAAGTGGTATCTATCGGTAAGATTGCTGATATTTACGCGAACTGCGGTATCACTAAGAAAGTGAAAGCCACAGGCATTCCAGCGCTATTTGAAGCAACCAAAGAGCAAATCAAAGAAGCGGGCGACAACACGATCGTTTTCACTAATTTTGTTGATTTTGATTCAGCGTATGGTCACCGTCGTGATGTGGCGGGTTATGCAGCTGCGCTTGAGTACTTCGATTCTCGTATTCACGAAGTAATCGAATTGATGGAAGAAGACGATGTTCTTATTCTGACGGCTGACCATGGTTGTGACCCAACTTGGCCAGGTACTGACCATACACGTGAACACATTCCTGTTATCGTTTATGGTCACAAGGTTCCAGCAGGTTCTTTAGGTCTTCGTGATAGCTTTGCTGATATTGGTCAAAGCCTTGCAAGCTACTTTGGTACATCCTCAATGGATTACGGAAAGAACTTCCTATAATCATTAACGAACAACGCTCAAGTCTCACTTGAGCGTTGTACATTTAACATATCTCTAGGCACTAAGTCCTAGGAACAAGCACTGAGAATAAAGGGAAACAGTCATGGCTACTCCTCACATTAATGCGGAAATGGGTGATTTTGCAGACGTAGTATTGATGCCGGGCGATCCACTGCGCGCAAAATACATTGCTGATACGTTTTTGGATGATGCAGTACAAGTGTGTGACGTACGTAATATGTATGGCTATACAGGCACTTACAAAGGTCGTCGTATCTCTGTAATGGGTCACGGTATGGGTATTCCATCATGCTCTATTTACGTTACTGAACTGATCAAAGATTTTGGTGTTAAGAAGATTATCCGTGTAGGTAGTTGCGGTGCGGTTAATGAAGACATCAAAGTGCGCGACGTTGTTATTGGTATGGGTGCATGTACTGATTCTAAAGTGAACCGTATTCGTTTTAAGAACCATGACTTTGCGGCGATTGCTGACTACAACATGGTGAAGAACGCTGAAGAAGCGGCAAAAGCTCGCGGTATCAACGTAAAGGTGGGTAACCTATTCTCTGCTGAGCTGTTCTACACTCCTGATCCTGAAATGTTCGATGTAATGGACAAATATGGCATTGTTGGTGTTGAGATGGAAGCGGCAGGCATCTACGGTGTTGCAGCAGAATACGGTGCAAAAGCACTGGCTATCTGTACCGTATCTGACCATATCAAGACTGGTGAGCAAACGACCTCTGATGAGCGTGCAACCACATTTAATGAAATGATGGAGATTGCTCTAGATTCTGTTTTGCTAGGTGACGCAGAATAAGCAAGACGCTTAATAAAGTATGTAAAAAAGCCTCGCTTGTGCGAGGCTTTTTTGTATCTGGGAATGGCTTATGTTTTCAAAAGGTACACGAGCATTCTATTGCTTGAGCAGTAAATTCTCGCCTTTGGTTTTTGGTTGTTTTCTAAGGATGACCATCAGTAACACACCAGAGATAAAACTCATCAAGATCATCATATACATAAAGCGATCACTCTTGCGGTAGTGATGATCGGAAATTGCGGTTACCTTACCAGTTTCAAAGGTGATTCGAACAAAACCTATGATGGTATGATCGTTGATGATCGGCTCGACTAGCTGTTGGCGGCCAATGCTGGCAGTTGAGAGTGGAGTATCGAGCCCTAGGACTTCGCGCGCCGTTTTGGCGTCTGTACTGGCGGCAATTTTGACCCCTTCAGAATCATAAACGGTTGCATCTAACACCAGACGTTCTTGTGCTAACTGGTTGGTCAGAGCGCCTAAACGCTCTTGGTCTTGATCAATCAGCATCTGTCTAGCAGAGAGTGAGGCCTGAGAAATCAGAACTTTAGAAAGCACTTCTAACTGATTCGCTTGAATGCGCTCGTTACCTTTACTGATAACAAAGCTATTTGTTGTGATGAAGAACACCATAGCAGCGATTAAGCAAAGCGCTACTAACCTCAAAAAGTTGCGAAATGAAAACAGCGAACCGTCCATATAAGTTTAAAAGTACTATGAAATTACTGATTGGTTCATATTGATGCTTGCACAACCAAATTGCAATAGGTTAACGTTTTAGGAGCTTTTTAAAGGAAGGATTAGCCATGGACGCTGTAAAGCCGTTAGCGATTACCAAACGTATTCCATTGAAGGAACGTTTCCCTGAGACACTCATGTCTCATCAACTGGAGAAAAATAAAGCCAGTTGGATTATGTATTCTCATTATTTGTCTCCTGATATTTTCAATGATATGGATTTCTACATCGGTGAAACTAGCCGAATTCTCGACATTTGGCAGGTCGGGCAATATGAAGTGGCACTGATGGATGGCCAGTTAACCGCCGACCATAAAGTGATTCTGAATGAGCTCAAAGTGGATTGCGCAGCACTGTATGATGTTCCCGACCTCAATAAGCCGGGTGTGATTGTCTTGGATATGGACTCGACCGCCATTCAGATTGAGTGTATTGACGAGATCGCCAAACTTGCTGGAGTAGGTGAGCAGGTTGCAGAAGTAACAGAGCGAGCGATGCAAGGAGAGTTGGATTTTGAGGCGAGTTTGCGCCAACGTGTTGCAACATTAAAAGATGCAGATGAAGCGATTCTTGAGAGCGTTCGTTCACAGTTGCCGTTGATGCCAGAGTTAGAAGAAATGCTAAAAACTCTTCAGTCTTATGGCTGGAAAACGGCGATTGCGTCTGGTGGATTTACCTATTTTTCTGATTTCTTAAAGCAGAAATTAAATTTGGATTTTGCTCAATCAAATACGTTGGCGATTGAAAATGGCAAACTGACTGGCGACGTACTTGGGGATGTCGTCTCAGCACAAACTAAAGCAGACATCTTGCTAGAGTTAGCGGAAGAGTATGATGTTGAGCCGCATAACACCATTGCCGTGGGTGATGGTGCCAATGACTTGGTGATGATGGCGGCGGCTGGTTTAGGTATTGCGTATCACGCAAAACCTAAAGTTGAAGCTCAGGCACAGGTAGCCATTAACCATGCTGGTTTAGGTGGGATTGTGTGTGTGCTGTCAGGGTTACTCGCAAGACAAAAACGAATCAACTGGTAAGTGAAAGATAACAAAGGGCGCATTGAGCGCCCTTTGTTTTTTGGATGAAGCTTAATGATTTAGCTCTAAGCGAATTAATACTTCTTCTGTAATGTCGATAAGCTCGCAATAGCCGCAAATTGATGTCATCTCATTTTCTAAGTTGCGAGCGTGGCTCAAACTCAACGAAAGCAGTTCATTGATGTCTTTCTTCATCAAGGTTGTCAAAGCATCATACACCGGACCAGAGGAAATTCTTAACACGTAGAGTTCGCCCATACTTAGCGCATCTTTAATGAACTTAATCCGGCTTTGGGTGGACTCAAAGTCTTCGCGTAATTTGGTATGAATCGACTGAATACGTTGCCCTAGTTTCAATACTCCAATATACAGTTCGTGATAGACCGGCTTTGCTCCGGGCTTCTTCTTCATCGGTTCTGCAATTAACGTATTGCTGCGTCCTTTAAAAATAGGTTCTAAGGCAAATTTTTGATTGTGGCCAATTCGCTCCAAGAACTGCATATAGCCTGGCAGAGGGAAATTGACGCCAACAGTGCGACTCTTTATTGAGGTCCCTCGTTTATCGATATAGATAGGTGTTGAGACCATTTTAGCCAATAAGACGTTATGCAATGATTCCAGTAAAGCGGGACTTGGAAGCAGCTCTTGTTTAGCGATCAGCTTATCTTGGTTGTTATCAATCATGCCATTGAAAAAGGCGATGGTCTTGATGGTTTTGCCGGATTCGACAATCGATAAATGTACGGTTTTGCGATCCTGGGATAACCGAACCACCTCATAGGGGACTCGGTTCAATGGCAATCTGTCGTTATAGCGTTTCAGCTCCAAGTAATCTATCGAGATTAATGCCCCTGTTTTGACAGGCAACGGTTCCAATAGCTCTATGCTTGCACCACGTTTAGACAAGTCGAGCGTTTTTCCACGAATAACAGTGTTTTCATCACATTGAACAAACAGCGGCGTGCTGAATTGATATCGCGGTTCTTTTCGTCTGGATTGCGCATCGAAATACAACCCTCTTGGCTGGCTTTCTACTTTTCTTGGGTGTCTAAAGCGATTTAGACTGTTAGCCGGAAGACGAGGTTTTTCTGTAAATAGGTAGTCAGCGGCTGAATTAGCATCACTGATCTCCTGCAGAATACCGAAGTGAGTCAATTTTTCATTACCATTCACGAGATCGCTGTAGTTGTGTGAAATTGTGGTGACGTCTTCTTCGGACAGCTCAAATACGGAGAGACGAAACGCTTTCCAACTACCTCGACGTCCGCCAATATGCCAGAACAATTGACGTTCTTGACGATCCGCCTCTGGCATCATCATGGAATAAAACAGTTTCATCCCCTGATGTTCGTGGGTAAAGGTATAAAGTACGTTGCTACAGCCTTTAATGCCTGCTTTGACCAGTAAATCCATTCTCTCTCGAGAAAACAAAGCCCCCAGCGATTGTTGATTACGCTCATCATGCCAGTAGTGCCAAATGTCTTGGTTATTTTCTGTTAGCAGTGCCACCTTCAGTTCATTACCGCTAAAAAATAGCGGTAGGTTACAGGCGTGTTTAAGATAACTGTGTTCGAAACCTCGAGTACGAGCTCGGGTAATCCTATCTTGGTTATCGTGGCGGATTTTTTTTGATTCAGTATTCAGTAGCTTTTCAACCACCATTTCGACCGCATTAGTGCGCGATAATCTTAGTGTTCTTAGATACTTAACCGGGGAGACACCGTGTAGACCATCGACACCGAGTACACGGTATTCGATGGGTTTGGTGATTTCCTTAACTTGACTGGTTTGGGCGAGTTCGTCAAAGCTAACACTAATCACTTGGCCCAAGTCGTAATCAAAGGTACCAGGCACTTTGAATTTTGCACCTGAACTGGAGAGATCGACACTAAGCCCAGTGACTACGTCTCCATTTTCCAATTGAATAGATACTTGAGATTCGAGTTTAAGGCGATTCTCTTTACGCTTCAGGTCGTAACCTAAGTTAATGGCGTCCGCCAGATAAGGGCTTTGTGGATCGGTCAACTCGCCCTCATGCGCGGCGCGTTGCTCATCACCAAGATTGCTCAAGGTTTTCTTATTAACTAACGATTCCCATACGCCTTCGGTGTAGCCGCCAAATTTCTTGGTCAGTTTGTGGTAACTATCAAATGCACGGTCATCAAGCCAGTGAGCGAGCCCATTAAGTTGATACTCGTGGCAATTGCTGGTGACTCGACCACGAAGGTCAATACGCTTATGGCAAGGGGCCATAAGGCGATTAAGTTCCATTTTAACCAGGAGTTTTGTCGAGGGAGACTCACCCTCGGTCACTTGACTAAGTACATAATCAAAGTCATCAGCGTGATACGCCGAAATCAAGCGTTCTGCGATGGAAAGTATTTCAGGTTGCTGCATGAGTTTTGTTAAAGTGTCCCTTTGAGATGATGAGTGTCATCAAGAAATAGCACAGCGTGAAGCTATTATATCGGCTACCATGCCGAAAACCTTAATGTTATCTACTGATAAATATAAGGTAATTATCGGATCTATTTTTAGATTCTTGTCGATTCTTGACAAATTTTATCGCCGAACATTTTCGAAAATTAATACATTTCTCAATAAAAGGTGCAATGGATTGCATTTGTTTGAGTAATTATCGTGACGGGTTGAGTTAAAAATGGCAAAAGCGAAAAGAGCTTATGTATGTAATGACTGTGGGGCTGACTTCCCTCGTTGGCAGGGGCAATGTAATGCATGTGGTAGTTGGAACACCATCAGTGAGGTTCGTTTAGCGGCATCACCTCAAGTCGCTCGTAATGAACGCTTGACCGGTTACGCAGGCAGTTCCACGGAATCTAGCGTCCAAACCTTATCTGAGATTGACTTACAAGAGGTCCCTCGATTTACCAGTGGTTTTAAAGAACTTGACCGTGTACTTGGTGGCGGGGTGGTCCCTGGGGCAGCTATCCTCATTGGTGGTAACCCAGGGGCAGGTAAATCGACACTGCTTTTACAAGCAATGTGCTGGCTATCGTCGCAAATGCCAACCCTTTACGTAACGGGTGAAGAATCCTTGCAGCAGGTTGCCATGCGAGCATCTCGTTTAGGTTTGCCAAAAGAGCACCTAAAAATGCTGTCTGAAACCAACGTTGATCGTATTTGTCAAGTGGCAGAGAAGGAACAACCGAAGCTGATGGTTATCGACTCCATCCAAGTTATGCATGTGGCTGATGTTCAATCGTCGCCAGGCAGTGTGGCTCAGGTAAGAGAGTCGGCAACCGCATTAACTCGATATGCTAAACAGAATAACGTTGCTATCTTCATTGTTGGTCACGTGACTAAAGATGGCACGTTGGCAGGTCCTAAGGTTCTTGAGCATATTATTGACTGTTCGGTGTTGCTCGACGGTGGAACGGACAGCCGATTTAGAACATTACGTAGCCACAAAAACCGTTTTGGTGCGGTTAATGAGCTAGGCGTATTCGCCATGACGGGACAAGGTTTGAAGGAAGTGAGTAACCCTTCGGCGATTTTCCTCTCTCGTGGTGAAGAAGAAACATCAGGCAGCTCGGTTATGGTTGTGTGGGAAGGTACGCGTCCACTATTGGTTGAGATTCAAGCACTGGTAGATTATAGCCAGCTAGCAAACCCACGCCGAGTTGCAGTTGGCTTAGAGCAAAATCGCTTGTCTTTATTGCTTGCTGTTTTGCATAAACATGGCGGTCTGCAAATGGCTGATCAAGATGTATTTGTGAATGTGGTTGGTGGTGTCAAAGTCACCGAAACCAGTGCTGACCTGGCTTTAGTGATGGCGTTACTTTCAAGCTTTAGAGACCGTCCGCTACCTAAAGATGTCGTCGTATTTGGTGAAGTTGGGCTGGCGGGTGAAATTCGTCCGGTTCCAAGTGGTCAAGAGCGATTAATGGAAGCGTTTAAGCACGGTTTCAAGAAAGCCATTGTACCTGCGGCAAATATGCCAAAAGGCGGTATTGAAGGTATGCAAATCCACGGAGTTAAGAAGCTATCTGAAGCGATTTCTGCTTTCGATGAACTTTAATGATGGTTTTTGTGAAAAATTAGGTAGAATGTCGCCAACAAAATGTATGATTTTACGAAATGACATCGAAAAATCACGAAGAGCAGCTAAAATTAACTGCGAACTAACAACAGTGGCCAACACGGATGAAGCTAGGTGTAACAAGCGTTTAGAGGCAGTTCTGCTCTATTTGGCACCTGAATACGCCGCGAAGGCATAACTTTTTTTTAATACGAATGCACGCAAAGCTATCCGTCTTGACAGATTGTGATATACTCTGCGCGCATTTTATATCCTATTAACAGAGTAAAACGATGACTGATTTATCAAAATACAGAAATATTGGTATTTTCGCGCACGTTGATGCGGGTAAAACCACAACAACTGAGCGTATCCTAAAACTGACTGGCCAAATCCATAAGACTGGTGAAGTTCATGATGGTGAATCAACTACTGACTTCATGGAGCAGGAAGCTGAGCGTGGTATTACTATCCAATCAGCGGCAGTTAGCTGTTTCTGGAACGATCACCGTCTAAACGTTATCGATACTCCTGGACACGTTGACTTTACAGTTGAAGTATATCGTTCTCTGAAAGTACTAGATGGTGGTATCGGTGTATTCTGTGGTTCTGGTGGTGTTGAGCCTCAGTCAGAAACTAACTGGCGCTATGCGAACGAATCAGAAGTATCTCGTATCATCTTCGTTAACAAACTTGACCGTATGGGTGCAGACTTCTTCAACGTAGTTGATCAAGTTAAGAACGTTCTTGCTGCAAACCCACTAGTAATGGTTCTTCCAATCGGTCGTGAAGACGACTTCGTTGGTGTTGTAGACCTACTAAGCCGTAAAGCATACGTATGGGATGACTCTGGTCTTCCAGAAAACTACGAAGTTAAAGACGTTCCAGCTGACATGGTTGACGACGTTGAAGCTTACCGTGAAGAGCTTATCGAAACTGCTGTTGAGCAAGACGATGACCTAATGGAAGCGTACATGGAAGGTGAAGAGCCTTCAATCGAAGACATCAAGCGTTGTATCCGTAAAGGTACTCGTGACCTAGCATTCTTCCCAACATTCTGTGGTTCTGCATTTAAGAACAAGGGTGTTCAGCTAGTTCTTGACGCAGTTGTTGACTATCTACCAGCTCCAACTGAAGTAGATCCTCAGCCTCTAACTGATCCAGAAACTGGTGAACCAACTGGCGAAGTTGCAACTGTATCTGCTGATGAGCCACTACGTGCTCTAGCATTTAAGATCATGGACGACCGTTTCGGTGCTCTAACGTTTATCCGTATCTACTCAGGTGTAATGAACAAGGGTGACACAATCCTTAACTCTGCAACTGGTAAAACTGAGCGTATCGGCCGTATGGTTGAGATGCAAGCAGATGAGCGTAACGAACTAACTACTGCACAAGCTGGTGACATCATCGCTGTTGTTGGTATGAAGAACGTTCAAACTGGTCACACTCTATGTGATCCTAAGCACGAGTGTACTCTTGAGCCAATGATCTTCCCTGAACCAGTAATCTCTATTGCTGTTTCTCCTAAGGACAAAGGTTCTACAGAGAAAATGGGTATCGCGATCGGTAAGATGGTTGCAGAAGATCCATCATTCCAGGTTGAGACTGACGAAGATTCAGGTGAAACTATCCTGAAAGGTATGGGTGAACTTCACCTAGACATCAAAGTAGACATCCTGAAGCGTACTTACGGCGTTGAGCTTGAAGTAGGTCAACCACAGGTTGCTTACCGTGAAACTATCACTCAAGCAGTTGAAGATAGCTACACGCACAAGAAACAGTCTGGTGGTTCTGGTCAGTTCGGTAAGATTGACTACCGTATCAAACCGGGTGAGCCAAACTCTGGCTTCACGTTCTCTTCAACAGTTGTTGGTGGTAACGTACCTAAAGAATTCTGGCCTGCAGTTGAGAAAGGTTTCGCATCTATGATGGAAACTGGTGTTCTAGCTGGCTTCCCAACGCTAGACGTTGAAGTTGAACTATACGACGGTGGTTTCCACGCAGTTGACTCGTCTGCAATCGCATTCGAAATCGCAGCGAAAGGTGCATTCCGTCAATCTATGCCAAAAGCTGGTGCTCAACTTCTAGAGCCAATCATGCACGTTGACGTGTTCTCTCCAGAAGACAACGTTGGTGATGTAATCGGTGACCTTAACCGTCGTCGTGGTATGATCAAAGACCAACAAGCTGGTGCTACTGGTGTTCGTATTAAAGCTGATGTTCCTCTATCTGAGATGTTCGGCTACATCGGTCACCTACGTACAATCACTTCTGGTCGTGGTCAGTTCTCTATGGAGTTCTCACACTACAATGCATGTCCAGCAAACGTTGCTGAAGAAGTTATTGCTAAAGCGAAAGAAGAGAAGAAGTAATTCGTCTTTTCCTTTGAATAAAAAAACCCGCCTTATGGCGGGTTTTTTATTGCCTTTATAGCGGCCTGAGTACGTAATCGGTGTCGATAATATCTAAATGAGACATATCGCACTGCTTAAAGTCGGCGACTTCTTGCTGTAGCCATTGAATAAAGATTTTGAGTTTAGGTCGATTGAAGTAATGCTCTGGAGCACACAGGTAATAGGCAAACTTAGGCTTGAGTGCGTAATTGCCGATTCGCACTAGGGTTCCTTCTTTGATATAGCGATAGGCTAGGCTGTGTTTGATAAGCCCAACGCCTTGAACAGACAGTGCGCCTTCGACAACGAAGTGCGAGCCGTTATATTGTAGCGTTCGATTGCCTACAGGTGCACCGACATGTTGTAGCCACAAGTTCCAATCCATATCCGGCCAAGTATCTTCAATCAGGTCGGCTCGATGCAAATCTTGAACATCATAAATCTGGTGTTGCTGTTGGTACAGCGGGTGGCACACAGGGTAGATAATATCTTCCATGAGTAAGTGGCTTTGCACGCCCTCATAGATACCTTCACCATAACGTAGACAAATATCAACGGATTGATCCTGAAAAGAGACCAATTGGTTATTAGGCTCGATCAAAAGCGCAATATCAGGGTTTTGCTGACGAAAGCTTTGTATTCTCGGCACCAACCAGTGCTGAGCAAATGATGGCAATGTCGAGATGGACAAACGATTGGGGTTAGGATCTTGGTTGACACTCTGAACTCCGGTGAATATATGTTCAAAGCCCTTAGCAAGTTCTCTATATAGTTGTTGGCCCTCTGGCGTTAATAACACTTTCCTGTGCTGCCGATAAAACAAATGACAACCTAGGCTCTCTTCCAACTGTCGAATTTGTTGACTTACCGCAGCCGCTGAAACAAACAGACGATTGGCGGCCACTTTAAAGCTGCCTAGTTCAGCCGCTTTATAGAAATAGTAAAGTCCTTGAAGGGGAGGCAGCTTTTCTTTCACTTAAGTTTTCCTTAACTCAAAGTCAAAATAGATCGTTTGTCACATATTGATGTTTTGCATAAAAATTATACAAAACATAGGGAGATAGGCAATGGATAAAACAATCAACTCCGATCAATATGTACAAGATAGAGCGGTGAAAGGCTCGTTGACTAAGTTAATCTTAACTTACGTCAGGCAATGTCGTCAGAATCAACGTACTAGAAAAGTGTTATCGGAAATGCCAGATCATTTGTTAGAAGACATTGGAGTGACTAGAGAACAGGCCAATCGAGAAAGTCGAAGACCATTTTGGCAATACAAATAAAAAAGGCGACTAACGTCGCCTTTATCTAGTATGCATGAGTGTTACTCTTCCCAAACGACCAGTTTATCTTTAGGCCAGCTATGGCCGACTTCATGATACTTCTGTTCAAGCAAATGGCGTTTGATTTTCAGTGTTGGTGTCAGTAACCCGTTCTCAATACTCCATGGTTCCTTAACCATTAGCACACCTTTGATTTGCTCATGAGACTCAAGTTCTTGATTCATGCGCTTAACGACACGCTCAGCGGTACGTGCGTAGCGTGCTTTGTCAAAGTTAGGGAAGTCGTGAGGCACAACGAGTAAGATTGGAGCTGGTAAGCCTAAACCGATTAAACACATCATTTCGACACGGCTGTATTCCGCCAGCTTTTTCTCAATAGGTACAGGTGCGACAAACTTACCTTTAGCCGTTTTGAAGGTGTCTTTCTTACGACCCTGAATGGTTAGATAACCTTCGCCATCAATAGCGCCGATATCGCCAGTATGCAACCATCCTTCGCTATCAAATGCTTCTTGAGTCGCAATGTCATTTTTGTAGTAGCCCGAGAAAAGACCTTGTCCTCGAACCATGATTTCATCATCCTCAGCAATCTTAAGCTCAATACCTGGGCCTGCGTTACCAACAGTACCTATTTTGTCGGCCCTAAATGGGTAGTTAATGGTACTGTAAGCGAAAGATTCGGTCATGCCCCAGGCTTCAGTGATATTCAGCCCGACGCTGTGATACCAATCTAACAGAGCTGGAGGCACTGGAGCGGAGCCACAACCAAGTACTCGTGCTTGGTCAAGTCCTAAGCCGTCTGCCAACTTCTTCTTAATCAATGAATTGACAAACGGTATCTTAAGTAGAATGTTGAGTTTCTTCTGTGGCAGCTTATCTTGAATACGCTGCTGGAACAGAGTCCATAGTCGCGGCACTGAAATAAACAGTGTTGGACGCTGCATCTTCACATCTTCGATAAAGGTGTCCAGTGACTCTGGGAATGCAGTCTGCACGCCTCCTACTACTGATGAACCAAAGATATACACTCGCTCAGTAATATGAGCTAGCGGTAAATAAGAGAACAGACGATCGTTGGGTTCAATGCCAATATGGTCGATAAGTCTTTGTACCGACCAGCTAAATGCGCCATAAGTCAACATGGCACCCTTTGGTAGCCCCGAGGTACCGGAGGTATAAACCAACGACATTAGTTTGTCGTCGTAATGAACAGGGCGCTCTTCACTTGGCTTGTTATCAGCGATTAATTGATTAAACGTGTGCTGGCAATCTGGCGCGGTATCGTAAGGTAGAGAAATCGTGATTAGGTCACCAAGAGATTCAATGACAGAGGTGGTGGCTTTAGCATCATCAAGTTTACCTGCAATCAATACCTTACTTTCACTGTGCGTTAGACAGTATTCGATGGTATCGGCACCAGCGGTTGGGAAAATTGGTACACTGATGTAGTCGCCAAGCATCATCGCCAAGTCGCAAATAAACCACTCTGCGCAGTTTTTGGAAATGAGCGCGACCTTTTCGCCTGGCTGTATGCCAAGACTACGAAGAGCAGAAACAAGACGTAATGCTTTATCTGCTACATCAGCATAAGTAAATTCGACGAACTCACGATTGATAATTTGTTTTAAGTAAACTTCATTCGGTCTTTCTTGCGCCCACTTTAGGATCATCTCGTTGGGCGGCGGTAGGGTACAACTTGAGAGAGTGCTTTCATTAGGCAGTATCATTCCTGAACTCCGTTTTCGTGTAGAACGATAATTTATAGTTATTGTAATGTTAATGTGTTGTTAACATTACAATACTAGTCACAATGGGTAAGTACCGCAAGATGCTAATGACGGATTATTGTGGGCTCAAGCACATTATTGGAGCAAAAGCTCCAATAATGTGAGTTAAGTGGAATATAAGGATTTAGATTGTCCAATAAGATTTTAATGCCAAGGAATATGTGTGGAATACATAACAAGCTTGATTGCGTCTTGCTGGCAGCGCAATGCGTGCACACAATTGCTATCAATCTTGCCGAGTGCGACCATCTTTTCTAGTTCCAATAATGCATGGATCAAGGACCAAGATTCACTGTAATGA
This sequence comes from Vibrio sp. McD22-P3, assembly GCF_021568915.1. Classification (NCBI taxonomy): domain Bacteria; kingdom Pseudomonadati; phylum Pseudomonadota; class Gammaproteobacteria; order Vibrionales; family Vibrionaceae; genus Vibrio; species Vibrio sp. McD22-P3. The sequence goes on along the minus strand of NZ_JAKGTN010000001.1, from coordinate 172,823 downwards.
CGGTGACTGGTTAGGGCATCAAAAATGTTAGCAACGGTAACAATACGAGCAGCAATAGGAATTTCGGCATGACTTAGTCCGTTTGGGGCACCTGAACCATCTAAATATTCATGATGATATTGGATGATATCTGTTAACAGTGTCATGCTGGTTGGCTGCCGATCGTGGATCTGTTTTGCGAGCTGGTTGACTAAGTTCAGCCCTTGTTGAATTTGTCCTTGCATTGCGACATTGCTATGCCACATTTCTTGCCACGGAGAGCTCTGTTTCGAACTCAATGAAGAGTACTTACCTATGTCGTGTAACTCTGCAAAGTGCACGATATAGTCGATGGTTTCATCATCGAGTTGATACAGTTCAGCCACTTGCAGCGCAATGAGCCTTGCGTACTGACCGACTCGGTAAGCATGATCGAGGCTCTCATCTAGATGTTCGAAATTGGTACTACGAACGGTATAGCCCATATCAGCCATGGCATTGACGTAGCTGCGCTGTTCGTTGACCGCTTTAGCGAGCTCATTGGTACAAGAGGTTAATTGTTCAACCGTAGTATTGTCGAAAAACTGAGGTTGATTTGCATCTAAAAATAGTAACCCAGTAAAGTGACCATCGTTGAGGACGGGTAAGGTTAATGAGGCCGCATAAGGCTGTTGTAACAACCAACGTGAGTGTTGCGATGAATTGGTAATAGCTGATGAAAGGTCATTAATGACGCGATGTTTATGCTTGCAGGCCAGTTGTCCAAGCGCGGAGTTAGCGCTAATAGGAGCACTGTATCGAAGCAGGGGCTCTCCTTGTAATGTACTATGTGCAAATGTACTCAACCTAGCATGCTGGGCATCGAAGAGCGCGACAGAGATCCTAACGATTTCGGGAGCATGAAGGCTAATAGCATGATGGGCACGTTTTAATTCATCATTAATAGAGCCTCGGCTCGAACTCCGATGATGGCTCCCAATAGAGCAGTCCTTTCTCATAACTCACCCCCTGTTTGTGTAGGTGTTTTAGCACCTAATCACTGCTTGTCGATATAAAACCCTTTTATTGAATTGAAACAGCAATGAGGGGAAATCCCCTCATTAATTAGTGTATGACTAAGCTGAAAATCTGACGAGAAATATTACCTAAAATCAGAGTGATAATTGATTTAGATTAAACTTACCACGGCTGGTGATAGTAACCCTGCAAAAGCAAAGAACACCACCATCCAAACGATAGGCAGTTTAAACTGCTTCATAAGGAGTGCACCTAAAAGCACCCAAGCAAGATCCATTGCATCAAAAACAGCGCTAACAAAGACAGGCTGGTAGAGGGCAGACAATAACAAACCAACTACGGCGGCGTTTACGCCCACTAATGCACCAGAAATCGCCGGTATTTTAGCGAGCTGCTGCCAGTTTTTTAACACGCCGATAAGGAGCAAAAAGCCAGGAACAAATACACCAAGTGTTGCAACAATCGCTCCCCATACTGGTGCCGAAGGCATTAGCTCATAACCGATGTAAGTAGCAAAAGTGAACATTGGCCCTGGCACTGCCTGCGCTGCGGCATAACCCGTCAAGAAAGCGTCTTGCGTTAATTGATCGCCCACAATATTTTGTAACAGAGGAAGAACTACGTGACCGCCACCAAATACCAAACTGCCTGCTTGGTAGAAATCGGAGAAAAGTGCTATCGATGACGACCATTGACCTATAAATGGTAAAGCAACAAGAAGTACGACGAAGCTGACTAATGGCAATACAGAGAAAGACAGTTTACTGGAGGTATTTACGGTTTCTGTGTTTGCGAGATATCGAACGCCTAAAAGAGCTGCTAAAACTAAAACCAGAATTTGCGCAGCAATACTTTGGAACAAAAGCAGTGTAATGGCAGTAGCGATACAAATAGAAACAGTGAGTTTAGACTTGCAGAAATTCTTATACATACCCCATGTGGCGTCAGCGACGACTAACACCGCGAGGAGTTTTAGGCCGTGCACCACACTCTGAAAGTAACTGGATTCAGTGAGCTGACTACTCAATGCTGCAAGGGCTAGCATAAGGATTACCGATGGCAGTGTGAAGCCAAGAAATGCCATGATACCGCCGCCAATGCCTGCGCGTTGATAACCGACAGCAAAACCGACTTGGCTTGAACCTGGGCCCGGTAGAAATTGGCTTAAAGCAACAATTTGAGCGTACTCTTCATCGCTTAGCCAATTGAGTTTCTCAACAAAGGTATTGCGGAAATAACCTATATGAGCTGCGGGACCACCAAAGCTGACCCATCCTAGAGCGAAAAAGATCTTAAATATAGCAAACAATGACTCATTGCTGTTTGAGTGGTTGTTTGTGGTTTCTTTGCTTAACGTAGACACCTGCGCACCTATCTTATGAAAATAACAATTTCGATTAGCGCCGATGCTACTGACTCATCTATAATGATTCAAATTAATAGATTTGATAGATACTATGAGTGAAACTGGACGAGAGAAGATTGATTGGAAACGCATTGATTTAAATTTGTTGATCGTATTCTTTCACCTTTACCAAACACGCAGTGTGTCTGTAGCGGCAGAGAGGAGCTTTGTCAGTCAGTCAGCAATGAGTCACAGTTTATCTAAGTTACGAACTTTGTGTGGGGACCGACTTTTTGAACGCAAAGGTCATCAAATGGTACCGACAGAGCGAGCTACAGAGCTGTATCCAACGGTAGAACAGATATTAAATCTGGTGCAATTTAACGTGTTACCCACAGAACAATTCTTGGCAAAGAATTATCGCGGAATCTGCAAAATAGGATTAACTGATTACGCGGAGTTTATCTTTGCTCCAACTATTTATGACGCCATAGTGTCACAAGCCCCTGGCGCGAAAGTCAGTTTCATCAATGTTAATCGACACAATTACCGTTCAGTCAGTGAGCAGGAAAACTTAGACATTATCATCGGTAGTATCCCCGATTTAGAGCAGCAGTTTAGTGCGCAAAAGCTCTACACTGAAAAACATGTCTGTATCTATGACAGTAGTTTGGTGAAGGTTGGCGAATTGGATATCGAGACCTTCGCCTCTCTGCCGCATTGCTTAGTCAGTCCGGAGGGTAACTTCACGAGTAACGTCGATAAGCAGCTAGAGTCAATTGGATTATCCCGTGAAGTCACTGCCGTCTCGCGAAACTTTCTGACGATAGGGCGTTTAGTTACTGGTCGTGAGATGTTTGCGATAGTGCCCGAAAAAATGGCCAAGATTAACCTGATTCAAACTAACCTTACATCCGCTCCACCACCAGTGCCCGTGGCTGATTTTGATATCTCTATGATTTGGAAGAAGCAGTCGCACATGAGCGATAAAATTCATTGGCTAAAAGACACCATATATGAAGCCATTTTATCGTCGCTGCATGAAACCACACTTTAGTGGTAAGGATTACACAAGTTTGCGCTGTAACAATTGTTAACGTATCCAAATTTAGCAGTTAGTTGCATATGGAGGCTAACTGCTAACAATTCTGTTAAGAAAGTGATCAGACCCACAACCTAAGCAATTTCTAGCTACAATAGATCAAAAATCCCATCTCTCCCCCTTTAATTCTAAAAAATAAATGCTAATTTCTCTGTGTAAACGTTTCCAAATGGAAGCAAAAACCCCTACAAAAAATGAGAATAACAGTTATGAAGAAGCAAATGGTTAAAGGATTAGTGGCCTCTGCAGTAGGTCTAGCTTGTTTCAGTCAAACAGCATTCGCGAAAGACATCACGGTGTGGGCATGGGATCCAAACTTTAATGTGGCCATCATGCAAGAAGCTGCCGAGAAATACGAAGCGAAGCATGAAGATGTAAACATTAAAGTCGTTGATTTTGCGAAAGCGGATATCGAACAGAAGCTGCATACTATGCTAGCGTCTGGAATCACGTCGGCATTGCCTGATGTGGTATTGATTGAAGATTACAATGCTCAGAAATACTTACAGTCATATCCTGGCTCATTTGCTCCTATGACAAATGTCGTTGATTACACTAAGTTTGCTCCGTACAAAGTGAATGTAATGACCGTCGGCGATGAAGTATATGGCCTACCATTTGATACTGGGGTATCAGGCCTTTACTACCGTACTGATATTCTTGAAAAAGCAGGCTTCAGCGCTAAGGACATGGAAAATATTACTTGGGACCGTTTCATTGAAATCGGCAAACAAGTGAAAGAGAAAACTGGTGTTTCCATGCTAGGTAATAATCCATCTGACCTTGGTTTGCTGCGCGTCATGATTCAAGGTGCAGGCAGTTGGTACTTCAACCAAGACGGTAGCTTAAACATTGCTAACAACAAAGCGCTTGAAGAAGGCATTAAGATTTTCCGTGATCTTCATACGACAGAAATCGCGCGTCCTACCATTGGCTGGTCTGAGTGGGTTGGTTCGGTAAATAGCGGCGCTGTTGCTTCTATTACGACTGGTGTTTGGATTACAGCATCAGTGAAAGCTGGTGAAGGTCAAGAAGGTAAATGGGCGGTCGCACCAACACCACGCTTGAATGTAGAAGGAGCAGTGAACAGCTCTAACCTTGGTGGTTCAAGCTGGTATGTATTGAGTGCATCGAAAGAAGCAGATACAGCCATCGACTTCTTAAATCAAACTTTTGGCTCAGACAAAGAGTTCTACAACGAAATTCTTAAGAAGCAAGGTGCAGTAGGTTCTTACTTACCAGCTGGTAACACACAAGCCTACCAATATGAAGATAGCTACTTCAATAACCAAAAGATTTACGCAGACTTCAACAAGTGGGCTGCTGAAATTCCAGCGGTTAACTATGGTATGTACACCTATGAAGTCGATGCTGCGATTGCAGCGCAGATGCCTTCAATCATGCAAGGTGCACCAATCGACAAAGTCTTAGAAAGTGTTGAGCAACAACTGAAATATCAAATTCAATAATCGTTTTTCCTTTGCCCCCATCTCTGCTGCGAGTCAGGGTGGGGGCCTTTTCTTCTCTTTGTTGGTGTCATTATGAGTGAATTAGTCAAGACGATTAAGTCTAACTCCAAAAACAATAAAAATAGCTTTCAGCGTTTTTATGATATTAATGGCTGGGGTTTCGTTTTACCTGCCGTCATATTAGTGTCCTTATTTATGATCTACCCAATAGTGAATTCACTTTGGATGGCCATGCACTCTGGACGTGGTGTTATTATGGAGTTCGTTGGTTTTGGCAACGTAACTCGTTTATTTAACGATCCTGTATTTTTAAAAGCACTCTCGAATACGTTTATTTTCTTGATTATTCAAGTGCCTATTATGATCTTGCTTTCGTTAGCATTATCGTCTTGTTTAAACTCACCAAATCTTAAATTCAGAAGCCTATTCCGCTTAGCGATTTTCCTACCATGTGTTACTTCCTTGGTAGCTTACTCGATTCTATTTAAGAGTATGTTTGCGTATGAAGGTATTGTGAACTCATTCCTTATGTGGACAGGCATTGTAAGCGACCCAATTCCATGGATGGCTGACCCATTTTGGGCCAAAGTAACCATTATTATTGCGATTACGTGGCGCTGGACTGGCTATAACATGATCTTCTTCTTGTCTGCAATGCAGAACATAGATAAGTCAATTTATGAAGCTGCGCGTATTGAAGGTGTGAGTCCTATTAAACAGTTCTTCTTTATTACGGTTCCCTTGCTTAAGCCAGTAATCCTATTTACTACGGTTATGTCGACCATTGGTACATTGCAGTTATTTGATGAGGTGGTGAATATTACCGCTGGTGGTCCTGCGAATGAAACTCTAACGTTATCTATGTATATCTATGACCTGTCATTTAAGTTTGTTCCAAACTTCGGTTATGCAGCAACGGTATCGTACGTCATCGTATTCTTTGCCGCTATTCTAGCAATGCTTCAATTTAGAATTGCGAGGGATAAATAATGAATAATAAAAACAAAGCGATGCGTGGTTTAATGTACGCATTTCTATCAATATTCTCGTTAGTCTCATTATTTCCGTTTTATTGGATGATTGTGTCCAGTACTAACACAACGACTCAGGTTAATACGGGTAAATTCACTTTTGGTGACCAATTACTGATTAACTTAGCTAAATTGAATGAGCAAATTGACCTTTGGCTAATTTTCTACAATACCTCGAAGATTGCCATTATTAGTACGCTGTTTACGCTGCTAATCTCATCCATGGCTGGTTATGGTTTTGAAGTGTATAAGAGCAAGGTACGTGACCGTGTTTACAGTGCCATGCTGCTGACAATGATGATTCCATTTGCCGCGCTGATGATTCCATTGTTCACGCTAATGGCGAAGGCAGGTCTGTTGGATACTCACCTTGCAGTGATGCTGCCGACCATTGCTTCAGTATTCATTGTGTTCTATTTCCGCCAATGTACTAAAGCGTTCCCATCAGAGCTAATTGATGCGGCGCGAGTTGATGGTGTGAAAGATTGGAAAATCTACCTGTTTGTTTATATGCCCGTGATGAAAACCACGTACGCGGCTGCCTTTATTATCGTCTTTATGACGTCGTGGAATGCCTTCTTATGGCCGTTGATTGTATTGCAATCCGCCGAACTAAAAACAATTAACTTAGTGCTGTCCTCTTTGTCGTCAGCCTACTTCCCTGATTTTGGCATCATTATGGTGGGGACTGTGGTGGCAACCATTCCAACCCTAGCCGTATTCTTTTTGATGCAGAAGCAATTTGTGGCCGGTATGACTGGCTCTGTGAAATAGTGAGATGTTTAGAATGAGAACTTTCGATCAAGTAATTTCCGCTAGAGAGTGGGAAAACCAGCATGTAACGCATCATAACGTTCTGGACGCACATGCGCCGCTTAATGCGTTTCACAGTGAAGTTGCTGCAAAAGAGAACCAACCGTCTGAGAATATGCGCTCGCTAAACGGTGAATGGAAATTTAAGTTGTTCTCTCAACCGGAGCAGGTTGAAGCATCGTGTGTTGAAACTGCGTTTGACGACAGTCAATGGGACGCGATTCAAGTGCCAAGTAACTGGCAACTGCAGGGGTTTGATAAACCTATCTATACCAATGTTAAGTATCCGTTTGCTGATACCCCACCAATCGTGCCGCAGGATAACCCAACAGGGTTGTATCGTGTGTCATTCACACTCGACAGCGTCAAAGCTGATGAGCGCCAAACCGTGACTTTCGATGGTGTGAACTCGGCATTTCATATCTGGTGTAATGGAGTATGGGTTGGTTATTCTCAAGACAGTCGTCTAGCGGCTGAGTTCGACCTGACTGACTTTGTCGTTGAAGGTGAAAACCAATTATCAGTGATGGTTCTTCGTTGGTCTGACGGTTCGTATCTCGAAGATCAAGATATGTGGTGGCTGAGTGGAATTTTCCGTAACGTTACTCTGCGCACTAAGCCAAAAACAGCCATTGCTGATGTACAGGTTAACACTGAGCTTGATGCGTGCTACCGCGATGCAGTGCTAAACGTCACCACTAAGCTTACTGAGAAGGCCTCACCATTTAGCGTCAATATTGAGCTGTTTGATGAATTGGGCAATAGCATCTTTGGGCGCAAGTCTGCACTATGTGGTCAGCGCATCATCGATGAGAAAGGTCCGTGGCAAGAAGTCGCTGAGCATCAGGTTACTATTGAAAACCCGAAAAAATGGAGTGCTGAAGAGCCGAATCTTTACCGTCTAGTGATTTCTCTTAATGACGAAGATGGTCAGTTGGTGGATTGTGAAGCATACAACGTTGGCTTCCGCAGCGTTGAGATCACTGACGGTCAATTGAAGGTGAACGGTAAGGCACTGTTGGTACGCGGGGTTAACCGTCACGAACATCATCCAGAAATGGGTCACACTATGACTCGTGAAGGCATGATTGAAGACATCAAACTGCTTAAACAATACAACTTCAATGCAGTGCGCACTGCACACTATCCGAATGATCCACTTTGGTATGAGTTATGTGACGAATACGGCTTATATCTAGTTGATGAGGCCAACATCGAAACGCACGGTCAGTTCCCAATGTGTCGTCTGTCAGATGATGTCACATGGATGAACGCGTATATGCGTAGAATGACTCGTTTGGTTGAGCGCGATAAAAACCACCCATCCATTATCATTTGGTCTTTAGGCAATGAGTCAGGTATTGGTAACAACCATCATGCAATGTACCAATGGACTAAACTTCGCGATCCATCACGTCCGGTACAATATGAAGGTGGCGGTTCCGATACGGCAGCAACCGATATTATCGTGCCGATGTATGCTCGTGTGGACAGCGATCAGCGTCATCATATCGACCCAACGGTCACTCCAAAACTTGCCATCAAAAAGTGGCTTGGAATGCCGGGTGAAGAGCGCCCGCTTATCCTTTGCGAATACGCACATGCGATGGGGAACAGTTTAGGTAGCTTCGACAAATACTGGGATGTGTTCCGTGAGTACCCACGCTTACAAGGCGGCTTTATTTGGGACTGGGTAGACCAAGGTTTGACTAAGACCGACGAAAACGGTACTCAGTACTGGGCATATGGCGGTGATTTTGGTGATGACATCAATGACCGACAGTTCTGTATCAATGGTCTCATTTTCCCTGACCGCACCGTGCATCCTACTTTGTTTGAAGCGAAAAAGGCGCAGCAATTCCATCAAGTTACTCTTCGCTCTACTGAGCCTGTAGTGATTCGAGTAGAAAGTGAGTACCTATTTACATCGCCAAGCGATGAGGTATTAAACTGGACTATTACAGAAGATGGTTTTGCCATTGCTCAAGGCTCTACGGAGTTAATTATCTCTCCAGAAGGTCATCTTGATATTCAGTTAGCTGAAGCATTACCAGAAACTAAGTTAGGTAGTGATTACCATCTTAATGTTGAGATTGTAAAAACCTCAGCAACCACATGGTCTGAAGCTGGTCATCTTGTGTCAGCTGAACAAATAACCCTGCCTGCGAAGTTTGGTCTAGCACCGCGACTAAGTAACGATTCTGGTTTGCCTGATGCAGTAGTGAAAGGTGATACTTTGACGCTGACCGCGGGTGAGCAGTCTATTACGTTTGATAGCGCAACAGGGTATCTAACGTCTTGGTTAGTGGCAGGACAAGAGTCGTTACTGCAAGCGCCAAAAGATAACTTCTACCGTGCGCCATTGGATAATGACATCGGCACCAGTGAAGCTGACCGAGTGGATCCAACAACATGGCTAGCTCGTTGGGATGCGGCAGGTCTGCCATCGTTGACGGCCGAATGTATTGGCTTTGACCACTTTGCTCGTGGCAAATACCACCAAGTAGAATCTCGCTACGCTCATACGTTTGAAGGGCAGTTAGTGTTTGAAACACTATGGACTTATCAAGTCTTCAATGATGGTGAGGTCAACGTAGATGTAACGGTCAACGCGGCTAAAGGTCTGCCATCACTGCCTCGAGTCGGTATGGAGTTAGCACTTGCTAACACAATCGATTCAGTTAGCTGGTATGGACGTGGTCCTTTTGAAAACTACAGCGATAGAAAACTGGCGGCGCATATGGGACGTTATCAAGCGTCTATTGAAGAGATGCATACGCCCTATATATTCCCAACTGATTGTGGCCTACGCAGTGATGTTAAACAGAGCCAAATTGGCGCGTTATCGATTACTGGTGAGCACCACCTCTCCGTCAGTCGCTATAGCACTGAAGTGATGAAAGCAGCGAAACATACCAATGAATTGGTGGACAGCGGAAAACTGTTTGTGCGCGTTGATGGCTTCCATATGGGTGTGGGCGGTGATGACTCATGGACACCAAGCGTTCATGAAGAATTCAAGTTGCTTGCTGAACAATATCGCTATCAGTTGACGCTGCGTATGTCAGCGCACGCATAGCGTTTCATCATTCATAGAGATTGAACTTCGCTTGCTAAGTAGACGCTTAGCAAGCGAACAAAAAGAATAAAGGATAGAACATGGCAGATATTAAACTTTCCAATGTAGTGAAGCGCTATGGTGATGCAACCGTTATTCACGGTGTGGATCTTGATATCAAAAAAGGCGAATTCGTTGTTTTTGTCGGTCCATCGGGCTGTGGTAAATCAACGCTACTACGTCTAATTGCTGGTCTAGAAGAGATCACCGATGGTGTTTTAGAAATTGATAACAAAGTGGTGAACCATGTTGACCCGGCTGAGCGTGGAATTGCGATGGTATTCCAATCGTACGCGCTATATCCGCATTTAACGGTTGAGGAGAACATGGGCTTTGGGATGAAGATGAATGGCTTCCCTAAAGACGAAATCAAAACGCGAGTTGACCGCGCAGCAAAAGCCCTACAACTTGATCATCTTATGGATCGCAAACCTAAAGATATGTCAGGTGGTCAGCGTCAGCGTGTGGCGATTGGGCGTGCGATTGTTCGTGATCCAAAAGTATTCTTGTTTGACGAGCCTCTATCAAACCTTGATGCCGAACTGCGTGTAGACATGCGCTTGCAAATTGCCAGTTTGCACCGTGAGCTTGATACCACGATGATCTACGTTACCCACGATCAGGTAGAGGCGATGACCCTAGCTGATAAGATTGTCGTATTACGTGATGGTCAAGTAGAGCAAGTGGGTTCTCCGCTTGAGCTCTACAACAGTCCAGCTAACGAGTTTGTGGCTGGTTTTATCGGTTCGCCAAAGATGAACATGCTACCTGCACACGTTACCAGTGTTGGTGATGATAGCATTACCATTTCATTACCAGATGAGCAGTCTCTTAAGGTCAAGGTGGATACGTCTAAAGTAAAAGAAGGCGATAAGGTGAGCTTTGGTCTGCGTCCTGAGCATATTGCTTTGGATAACTCTGGTGAGGAGAAGCTTCATTTCTCAACACAAGCAGTAGAGCGCTTGGGGAACAGCACATACCTGTTTGGTATGGTAGCGGGCTTTGATAACTATCGAGTGCACGTTTCAGGTGACTTTGAAGTGGTTCGTGGTGATGAGTTGGATCTGAGTTTCAATGTAGAAGATTGCCATATCTTCTTAGATTCACTTTGTATTTCGAACATCTAACTAAAATGGGCTAGCAATCGCTAGCCCATTTTTCTATCCGCTACTTTTTATCCGCTACGTCAAGGCGAAGCGTGTCCATACTTTAGAGCGCCAGCGTCGAATCATTACGATACCGCGAACCCACTCATCCATACCAATAGCAATCCAAGCGCCTATTACGCCATAGCCCCAATGAATGCCAAGCAGATAGGCAAACAGAACCGCAATACCCCACATGCTCAAGATCCCCATTTTTACAGGGAACTTGATATCGCCAGCACCTTTGAGTGCGGCGATGAATATTAAGTTGGATACGCGTCCAGACTCGACAAATATTGATCCGCCAATAAGCAGTGCCACTAAAACAACAATTTCGCTATCTTGTGTGAACAGATCAATCAATGGATAACGGAACAGAAACAGCAGTACAACAATACCAGTCGATGCGATTAGACCCACTAAATAGTATTTTTGAACTCGGCCTAAGATGTCATCGATCCAGCCTTTACCGATAAAGTAGCTGGCCTGAATTTGTCCGGCTTGCCCAAGAGCTAATGCAAAAGCAAACGACACGCGAGTGATGTTTTGTGCGTAAGTGTAAGCGGCAAGGGAGGAGGTTCCCATCTGCACCACGAAATATACGATGGTCATTTGCGCCATGTTGTAAGAGAGAATTTCTCCGGCGTTCATGGCACCGATCTTCATAATCTTTTTGTACAGTGCTTTAGGGATCTCGCGCCATTGGTTAAATGGCAGCTCAATGCGTTTTTTACGAACGACCCAGATCATCAATAAGGTACCGATCACTTGGCTGACTACTGTCGCAGTCGCAACGCCACTAACGCCAAAGACTGGCAACCCAAATGGTTGGTACAGCGCTACATAGTTACCGGCGATATTAATCACCCCAGCGATGAGGTTGATAACCATAGGGGATCGTGAGTAACCATGACTACGCAATATTGTAGTCAGTACTATGCCTATGGTGACATTGAACGTCATGGAGCCGCTGATGATCAGGTATTCGTAACCAAAGGCTGCTACTTGATCTTCAAGACCAAATAGCGCGATAAAATGTTCCGCCCCTAAAAACAGTGACAGACTGAGAACGCCACCGACCACTACCGCTAACAGGATACTGGCAACACCAGTTTGTGCAGACTCGCTGAATTTGGATGCGCCGTTGTATTGAGCGATAAGTATTCCTGTACCACTGCTTACCATCATGGAAACAACAATCAAGAAGAAAGTAATTTGGGTAATAACACCAACAGCGGATACCGCTAAGTCGGAGTACCCACTGAGCATAAACACATCCGTGGTATTAAGTGCGGTTCTTAGCAAAACTTCAATAAAGATTGGCCAAGTCAACGCTACGATATTCATTCGTTTGCTGAGCGCTGAAGCATTTTCAGACATTCGATTACGCCTAATTAAATAGAGGAGCTGATTAAAGGGGCGGCAAGTGTACTCTCAAATAGAGTAAACGCAATACCACTAGTAAAGGTAGGGGATAGTTTGACATATTTCGAACTATTGTAAACGTTCTCATAGAAGATCGAGAATGCGTAAGAATTACAGCAGCAAAATTCGGTAAAAAAGGAGACCAAGATCTCGATGTTACACTATGAAACGTTCAGAGAGCTTGTTTTTACATGATGTGTTAACCATTTCAAACAAATTAAACAACTCGTTACAGATGTTGTTACGTTTGTAAATTTTTTTAACTTCCTCACATTAATTGTTCATTTTATCACTATACTCTGGGTTAAACGTTTTCACTTTGAATGCAATTTAGTCAAACAATAACGTTTTTATCCCCTACACAAACACTATAAAATTAACAAATAGGACTTGTTCAATGAAAAAGTTAACTCTTCTAGCTGCGCTATGTGCTGGTATGGGCTTCGGAACTCAAGCAGTTGCAAGCACAACAGTAGGTTTTACTATCTACAAGTACGACGATAACTTCATGTCTGTAGTTCGCCAAGCTATCGAGAAAGAAGCAGGCCAAGACAGCGATACTCGCATCCTGATGAACGATTCTCAGAACAGCCAGTCTATGCAAAATGACCAAGTTGACGTAATGCTTGCTCGTGGCGTTCAAGCGCTTGCTATCAACCTAGTTGACCCTGCAGCGGCACCAACTATCATCCAGAAAGCGAAAATGGATGACGTGCCAATTGTTTTCTATAACAAAGAACCAAGTGCTAAAGCACTAGCAAGCTATGATAAGGCTTACTATGTAGGTACTGACTCTAAAGAGTCAGGCATCATCCAAGGTGACTTAATTGCTCAGCAATGGAAAGCGAATCCATCTTGGGATAAGAACGGCGACGGCGTTCTATCTTATGTTCTTCTTAAAGGCGAACCTGGTCACCCAGATGCAGAAGCACGTACTACGTACTCTGTAAAAACTATCAATGACAACGGCATCAAGACTGAAGAGCTACACATGGATACAGGCATGTGGGATACAGCGATGGCGAAAGATAAGATGGATGCATGGTTGTCAGGCCCTAACGGTAACAAGATTGAAGTGGTTATTGCTAACAACGACGGTATGGCAATGGGCGCAGTAGAAGCTCTGAAAGGTGCGGGTGCTGATATCCCAGTGTTCGGTGTTGATGCTCTAGCGGAAGCACTAGCGCTTATCAAGTCTGGTGAAATGGCGGGTACTGTACTTAACGATGCAGACTCTCAAGCAAAAGCAACATTTGAATTGGCTCGTAACCTAGCAAATGGCAAAGCGGCAACTGAAGGCACTCAGTGGGAACTGAACAACAAAGTTGTACGTGTTCCTTATGTTGGCGTTGATAAGTCAACTCTAGAATAATCTCGCAAATAAGGGAGAAGTGATAACTTCTCCCTTAATCCCTACCAAGCATATCGATACCAATCATTAAAATTATTGGTATGGGATTGTTTTGTCTGATTTCTACCTAATACCAGATAATTAATAAGTGATGCCATGGAAAATCAACAGCATGAATTTCTGTTAGAAATGACAGGGGTGAGTAAGTCTTTCCCAGGGGTTAAGGCATTAGACAAGGTAAATCTTAAAGTTCGACCACACTCTATTCATGCGTTAATGGGTGAGAATGGGGCGGGTAAGTCGACGTTACTAAAATGCCTATTCGGAATATACGAAAAAGATGAAGGCGATATTGTTTTCCTAGGAAAGCATGTCGATTTTCAATCATCAAAAGAAGCATTGGAATCTGGGGTTTCAATGGTTCACCAAGAATTGAACCAGGTACTTCAATGTACCGTTATGGATAATATTTGGCTTGGCCGCTATCCAAAGAAAGGCCTCTTTGTCGATCACGACAAAATGTACCATGATACCAAAGAGATCTTTAAAGAACTCGACATCAATATCGATCCTAAAGTGAAAGTGAATACCTTATCGGTATCACAAATGCAGATGTTGGAAATCGCTAAAGCGTTCTCTTACGATGCAAAAATCGTGATCATGGACGAGCCAACCTCCTCTCTGACTGAGAAAGAGGTAAACCACCTGTTTACTATCATCAAGAAATTGAAAGATAAAGGGTGCGGTGTTGTTTATATCTCACACAAAATGGAAGAGATCTTTGCCATTTGTGATGACATCACCATTCTCCGTGATGGTCAATGGGTCGATACGCGCCCTCTTGAAGGTCTCACTATGGACTCTATTATCGCCATGATGGTAGGTCGTGAACTGACGCAGCGTTTCCCAGAAAAAAGTAATGTACCTAAAGAAACGATTCTTGAGGTCAAAAATCTCACCGCACTTAACCAACCTTCTATTCAAGATGTTTCATTTGAACTTAAAGCCGGCGAAATCCTAGGGGTTGCAGGTTTGGTGGGTTCAAAACGAACTGACATCGTAGAAACCATTTTTGGTGTTCGAGAGCGCAGCGAAGGCACCATTTTGCTTAACGGCAAAGAGATGCGAAATCGAGATGCGCATGAGGCGATCAACAATGGTTTTGCTTTGGTTACCGAAGAGCGTCGCTCGACCGGTATCTACGGCAATCTTGATATTACCTTTAACTCCTTAGTGGCGAACGTTGAGGAATACAAAACCAAGTCTGGTTTGCTAAGCAATAAGAAAATGAAAAGTGACACTCAATGGGTGATTGATTCAATGAGCGTGAAAACGCCGGGTCATGAAACGGCGATTGGATCACTGTCTGGTGGTAACCAACAAAAGGTCATCATTGGTCGCTGGTTGTTAACGCAACCTGAAATTCTCATGCTTGATGAACCAACTCGTGGTATCGACGTTGGTGCGAAGTTCGAAATCTATCAACTTATTTTAGAGTTAGCGAAGAAGAACAAAGGCATCATCATTATCTCTTCAGAAATGCCGGAACTATTGGGTATCACCGACCGAATTCTTGTGATGAGTAATGGTCGTGCTGCTGGTGTCGTCGAGACGAAGAATACTACTCAGAATGAAATTTTAGAGCTGGCCTCTCGTTACCTCTAGGAAAAATATTATGGACTCAGTAAAAACATTTGCACTAAAGCACCTCAAAGAAGGGGCTATTTATGCGGTTCTTTTTATCTTGTTAGCGGTAATCGTGATTCAAGAACCGTCTTTCTTAAGTTTACGTAACTTCAGTAACATCCTGACTCAGTCCTCGGTGCGTGTCATTATCGCTCTGGGTGTGGCTGGCTTGATTGTGACTCAGGGTACTGACCTTTCTGCAGGCCGTCAGGTTGGTTTAGCAGCGGTGGTCTCCGCGACGTTACTGCAATCCGTTGATAACGTAAACAAGGTTTTCCCAAGCATTGGTGAAGTGCCAATTGTTGCGGTTATCCTTGTTGTTTGTGCTATCGGTGCAATCATCGGTTTAGTGAACGGTATCATCGTTGCTTACCTCAAAGTAACACCGTTCATCGCTACTCTAGGTACGATGATCATCGTTTATGGTATTAACTCTCTTTACTACGACTCTGTAGGTGCATCACCGATTGCAGGTTTCGATGAGCGCTTTTCTGTGTTCACGCAAGGTTTTATACGGATGGGAGATTTTAGGTTCTCCTACATAACCTTCTACGCCATTATCGCCATCATCTTTATGTGGATTCTATGGAACAAGACGGTCTTTGGTAAAAACATCTTTGCAGTGGGTGGTAACCCGGAAGCTGCGAAAGTATCGGGCGTTAACGTACCAATGACGCTGTTAAAAGTGTACGCGTTGTCTGGTGTATTCTACGCTTTCGGCGGTATGTTAGAAGCTGGCCGTATCGGTAGTGCCACCAACAACTTAGGTTTCCTCTACGAGCTTGATGCCATTGCGGCCTGTGTGGTGGGTGGTGTGTCCTTTGCAGGTGGTGTCGGTAGTATCGCCGGGGTCGTTACCGGTGTTCTTATCTTCACCGTTATCAACTATGGTATGACTTATATTGGTGTGAGTCCGTACTGGCAGTACATCATTAAAGGTTCCATCATTATCTTCGCGGTCGCACTTGACTCAATGAAGTACGCGAACAAGAAGTAACTTCCAATAGGCGTCCATTTCGGGCGCCTTTTTGTTTCCTTTTCACAGCTATTGGTTAAATTTGTGTAATCGTTTAACTTTGGTTTTTGGGTTTAGGTTCCTTAACTAAAGGTGTTCATATCCACTTTTACGCTATCAGTAGCTGTTTTTTATTGAAATTAGTGTAAACGTTTACACTTTTTGCGCTTGATCACAGATCGATCTTGCTGGCTATTGCTACAATTTCCTCAGTTTGAGAATAACGAGCGTATTCGCGTAACAACTCGCTCAATAATCAGAGTTTAACGTAGGAGTGTAATGTGAAAGTACTAGTGACGGGTGGAATGGGCTATATCGGCAGTCATACCTGCGTTCAAATGCTGGAAAGTGGTATCGAACCTATCATCATCGATAACTTGTGTAATGCGAATCAAGCCGTGCTATCACGCATTGAAGCATTAACGGGTCAAGCACCGACATTTTATCAGGGTGATATTCGCGACGAAGCACTACTTGACCGTATTTTTGAGGAAAATGAAATTCAGTCGGTGATCCATTTTGCTGGTCTCAAGGCTGTGGGTGAGTCTGTTGCCAAACCTATCGAGTACTATGACAACAATGTGAATGGCACATTAGTACTTGCACGTTCAATGAGAAAAGCAGGCGTGAAGAGTATTATCTTCAGCTCTTCTGCCACAGTCTATGGTGATCCAGAAGTAGTACCTATCACCGAAACGTCTCCTGTTGGCAATACGACTAATCCGTATGGCACCAGCAAGTTTATGGTCGAGCGCTGCCTAAGCGATGTATTCACATCGGATGAAGAGTGGAGCATTACCTTACTGCGCTATTTCAACCCAGTTGGCGCACATCCGTCGGGCACTATGGGCGAGGATCCAAAAGGTATTCCGAACAATTTGATGCCATTTATTGCTCAAGTAGCTGTTGGTCGCCGTGAAAAGTTAGCGGTGTTTGGTAATGATTACCCAACCCCAGACGGCACTGGCGTTCGCGATTATATTCATGTCATGGATTTAGCGGATGGTCACATCGCTGCGTTAAAAGCCGTTGGTCTTAAGTCTGGATTGCATATCTATAACCTTGGTACCGGCAAAGGCAGCAGTGTACTAGAGATGGTGGATGCTTTTGCGAAAGCTTGTGGTAAGCCTATTCCTTATGATTTGCAGCCTCGCCGTCCTGGTGATATTGCAGAGTGCTGGGCAAGTACGGCCAAAGCAGAAGCCGATTTAAACTGGAAAGCGTCACGTACACTGCAAGACATGACCGCTGATTCATGGCATTGGCAGTCAAACAATCCTAATGGTTATGACAGCGAATAGACCGCTTTGTTATCCAATTGATTTTTAGAATTTAACTATTGAGTAAGCATTATGTCGAGCATTGAATTTAACCCAGTAGATCACCCACATCGCCGTTATAACCCTCTCACAGGCCAGTGGATCCTAGTATCGCCACACCGTGCTAAGCGCCCTTGGAGTGGTCAGAATGAAGAGGTCTCTCACGTTCAATTACCAACTTACGATGAGAAATGCTTTTTGTGTCCGACCAACGAGCGCATTTCTGGTGATGTAAACCCAGATTACAAAGGCACTTACGTGTTCGGTAACGACTTTGCGGCTTTGATGCCAGATTCTCCGGATGCTCCTGAATCAGACAATCCGTTGTTTAAAACCCAAGGGGTACGCGGTTTAAGTCGCGTTATCTGCTTCTCGCCAGACCACAGTAAAACGCTTCCTGAGCTTAGCCCCCAAGAGCTTCGTTGTGTCGTTGATACTTGGAATGAGCAAATTGAAGAATTGGGCAAAGAATACCTTTGGGTTCAAGCATTTGAAAACAAGGGTGAAGCAATGGGCTGCTCACAGCCGCACCCTCATGGCCAAATTTGGGCGAACAGTTTTCTTCCTAATGAAATTGAACGAAAAGATCGCTTAATGCGCGAATACTATCAGCAACAAGGCTCAAACCTGCTGGTGGACTATGTCACTGCGGAGATGCAAGACGGTGCCCGTACGGTAGTAGAAACAGAGCACTGGCTTGCAGTGGTCCCATACTGGGCGGCGTGGCCATTCGAAACTATGTTGCTCCCTAAGACACACATTCGTCGCATGAGTGAACTTAGTGAAGAACAAAAAGACGATTTAGCGGTAGCAATTAAGAAGCTGACGTCTCGTTACGACAACTTATTTGAGTGTTCATTCCCTTATTCCATGGGTTGGCACTACGCGCCATTCTTTGATGAAGGTGAGAGCACAGAGCATTGGCAGCTGCATGCTATTTTCTATCCACCATTATTGCGCTCTGCAACCATTCGTAAGTTTATGGTGGGATATGAAATGCTGGCCGAATCGCAGCGTGATTTAACCGCTGAGCAAGCAGCAGAGCGTCTAAGAGCATTGAGCGACGTTCATTACAAACAACAATAATTTAAGAATTTGATGTTGCTGCGTGCCGAACGCATTAGTTGGTACGCAAACCAACATCAGGTATTGAGAGACGAAAACATGAAAGACCTAATCCAAAACGTAGCGAACTCTTTTGAAAACGTACTGGGCTACAAGCCGACACACGTTATCCAAGCTCCTGGTCGTGTAAACCTGATTGGTGAGCATACCGACTATAATGACGGTTTTGTCCTACCGTGTGCCATTAACTATCAAACGGTAGTTGCGGCCGCTAAGCGTAACGATAATCTCGTCCGCGTTGTGTCTGTGGATTACCAGGATGCCACTGACGAATTTGATATCACTCAAGAGATTACTTTCCAACAAGACAAGATGTGGGCGAACTACATCCGCGGTGTGGTTAAGTTCTTAATGGCTCGTGGTTATCAAATTGGTGGCGCGGACATTTCTGTGTCTGGCAATGTACCGCAAGGCGCAGGTCTGAGCTCTTCTGCGGCACTAGAAGTGGTTATCGGTCAAACATTTAAAACGCTTTATAACTTAGAGATCACGCAAGCTGAAGTCGCACTTAACGGCCAGCAAGCAGAGAATGAATTTGTGGGCTGTAATTGCGGCATCATGGATCAACTTATTTCTGCCGAAGGTAAAGAAAATCACGCATTGTTGATTGACTGTCGTAGCTTAGAGACTCAAGCAGTCTCAATGCCAGAAGATATGGCAGTTGTGATTATTAACTCCAACAAAAAGCGTGGCTTAGTCGACAGTGAATACAACACTCGTCGTGAGCAATGTGAAGAAGCAGCTCGCATTTTTGGTGTGAAAGCGTTGCGTGATGTCACTATTGAGCAATTTAATGATCGTGTCTCTGAGTTGGATGAGATGGTGGCTAAACGTGCTCGTCACGTTATTACTGAAAACGATCGTACGGTTGAGGCGGCAAAAGCACTAAGTACTGGTGATATGAAGCGTATGGGTGAGCTAATGGCACAGTCTCATGCATCGATGCGAGATGATTTTGAAATCACAGTGAAAGAGATAGACACCATTGTTGATATCGTTAAAGCGGTAATCGGCGACCAAGGTGGTGTGCGTATGACTGGCGGTGGTTTCGGTGGTTGTGTGGTTTCTCTTATCCCACCGACGCTTGTAGAAGCAGTTACGACGGCTATTGCAGAGCAATATGAAGCGGCTACAGGTTTGAAAGAGTCGATTTATGTCTGCCAAGCAAAAGATGGCGCAGGAGTTGTCTCACAATGATCACCACAAGCGAGCATTTTAGTACGATTGAAGACGCGATGACCCAATCAGCGTCATTTGATGGACTGCCTGCAAAGGTGATCCACCTTAAAAATGCATCTGGTATGACGGCTTCTTTTATGGATATCGGAGCAACGTGGCTGAGTTGCTCGCTCCCTTTGCCAGGGGAACAACGTGAAGTGTTGTTGCGTTCGCCAAATATGGCTGAGCACATGAGGCAAGGGGCTTATTTTGGTTCAGTGGTGGGGAGATACGCCAATCGAATTGATAAAGGGCAATTCGAGATAGGTGGCACGTCGTATCAAGTCACTTGTAATAATGGCGAAAACGCTTTGCATGGGGGTGTAGAGGGTTTTGATAAGCGTCGTTGGAGTATCGACTCGCACACTGAATCAACTCTTGTTATGTCGTTACAGTCGGAAGATGGTGATCAAGGTTTCCCTGGTACGGCTAAGGTTCAAGTTGAATACCAGCTAACTGACGATAATGCGTTGAAGATTACTTATCAGGCGTCTTGCGATAGGACAACGCCGATGAACTTGACCAATCATGCGTATTTCAACCTAGCTGGCGAATCTAGTAAGGCGAAGAGCACGGATCATAAACTGCAAATGTTTGCTGATGCCTATCTACCTACTAGAGAGGATTTGATCCCTCTTGGTGAGCTAAAACCGGTAGAGGGAACCAGCTTTGACTTCACAGTGCTGAAGCAAGTGGGTCGAGATTTTCTGTCGGAGCAGGACCAAATCACAGCAGGTGGTTACGATCATGCGTTTGTGTTTGACGCCAAGCTCACTGATGGCAGCGCTGTGGTGGCGACATTGGAATCCCCTGAGCAAGATGTCTTGATGGAAGTCCTGACCACCAAGCCTGCAGTACAATTCTATTCGGGTAATTTCCTTGATGGCACACCTGGCTTAAGCCGTACTTACGATAAGCTTGATGGCTTAGCTCTTGAGACCCAGTTCTTCCCTGATGGGCCAAATCGCCCAGAATGGGGGAGCAGCAATGGTGTACTTGAAGTAGGAGAAAACTACCAACATCAAACCACCTATCGTTTCAAGTTTTAGTGTATTGGTGAAGTAACTTGCCTAGTAAAAAGTGAGCAACTGCTCACTTTTTTTATGCCTTGGTGGAAGAAGCACGAACAATCAGTTCGCCTTCGACTTTTCGTATTTGCGACAGTAACGGCTGTTCTTGGATTTGTGCAAGGATATTATCTACAGCCAGCCTACCCATGTCAGCGTAAGGCAGTTCAATAGAAGAAAGTGCTGGGAAGCTCTCTGAGGCAATTTGTTGGTTGTCATAACCAACAACTGCAATGTCTTTAGGGATTTTTAATTGACGTTCAGCAATCGCTTGGTAACAGCCCATCGCCATATAATCACTACTACAAAATATAGCTTCGGGCGGAATAGCCAAATCCAGTAAACGATTTGTTTGCTCGTAAGCTTCTTTGAGGGACCAGTTGGCCTCTAAGACGTAATCCTCGTTAGGAATAATATCCGCATCAATAAGCGCTTGTCTGTAGCCATCAATACGTTGTGTCGATGCATACATCCAACTCTCTCCAGCTAACATAGCAATTCGTCTGTAGCCTTGATTCGTTAGGTGCTTGATGGCTTTATAAGCTCCGA
This sequence comes from Vibrio sp. McD22-P3, assembly GCF_021568915.1. Lineage (NCBI taxonomy): Bacteria > Pseudomonadati > Pseudomonadota > Gammaproteobacteria > Vibrionales > Vibrionaceae > Vibrio > Vibrio sp. McD22-P3. The sequence continues at coordinate 151,049 of NZ_JAKGTN010000001.1, read as the reverse complement.
TCATATCTGCTGGTAGGATGGATGGCGTGTTTTGCTGATCGCTCATGGTGCAATTGAGTAAAACCGTCGGTAGGTGAGTTTGTACTCTTTGCGTTGAAAGCTCACGTGTCATGCTCGATGCATAAATAAGCCCCGCATAATCACCGTTGTTGATCTCTGTTTCTATTTTATTGGCGAGTATTTCATCGTGATTGTAGCTAAAGGTAATCAGTAGATAGTCGTTGTTCCACGCTTCTTCTCTCGCCGTATTGACAGCGTCTATGAAAGGATCGTAACTGGTTAGCCCATTGACGACCATAGCAATTTTCTTCGACCTTCCTAACGCATGAGCGACCTTCTTGCTTTGATAGCCCAATTCTTTCGCAGTATCGAGAACTTTGCGCTTCGTTGCTTCTGAGATTTTTACCGTTTGAGAGCCATTGAGAACTAACGATACGGTAGGTTGTGATACGCCCGCTGCTGCAGCAATGTCACTCATAGTGATCTTTTTACTTTTCGTCATTCTGTCTCTGCCAATATTTTTATTAGCTATATATTAGCGAATTGCCTACTTAAATGCACCTTCGAAAGATCGTGATCACAGAATGCCTTAATGATCCTCTAGTAGATGTGACGCATAACACGTATTCATTGCTTTTATCTTTAATTGAAATAACTAATAAATATATTAGCTAATATTATTAGTTAAGTTATTAATCTTATTAATTCAAGGTGAGTAAGATGCAAAGATGGTCTGAAAAGAAAGCGTGGCAATGGCAAGAAACTCATGGTTGGTTGCGTGGCTTTAATTATTTACCTCGTACGGCTGTGAACTGGACGGAAATGTGGCAGGCAAACACTTTTGACCCTGAGATCATGGAGCAAGAACTCGAGTGGGCGGCAAGCGTGGGGTATAACACGCTAAGGACCAATCTGCCGTTTATTGTGTGGCAAGTCGATCGCGAAGGTTTACATCAAAGGATTGACCGTTTCCTTGATATTTGTGAGCGAAACAAAATCAAAGTAATGATGACTCCAATGGATGACTGCGGTTTCTCTGGTGACCATCCATATCTTGGCGAGCAGAAGTTACCTGTACCAGAGCTTCACAATAGCCAAGCAGCAGCAAGTCCAGGCCGTAATGTTGTTATGGACAAGTCTCAATGGGGAGAGGTTGAAGGGTATATTCGTGACATTATCTCAACTTACAATACCGATGAACGCATCGTTATTTGGGATTTATATAACGAGCCAACTAACCGAATGATTTTTACCACCTCTGGTGAGCTTGCTTTCGATGAAGAGATGGAGCGTTATAGTCATGAATTGATGGAAAAAGCATTCCAGTGGGCGCGTGAAGAACAACCCGTACAACCTTTGACGGTTGGTGCTTGGCACGCTCCGAGTATTCTTGACCTATCTTTGCCTCTCTATGAACACCCAACAGATCGGAAAGCGATGGAGCTATCTGACATCATCACTTTCCACGCCTATTTGCCTCTTGAACAGTTCAAACAAGCTGTCGAAATCGTTAAACAACATAACCGACCAATGATGTGTACCGAATGGTTAGCGCGTCACGCTGAGTCACATCTTCTTGAACAGCTGCCAGTGTTTCAGGCGGAACAAATCGGTTGCTATCAATGGGGGCTAGTTAAGGGCAAAACGCAAACACACTTACCATGGCCTGAGATTAAGCGTAGTGATGAGAACTACGCGCAACGCTGGTTCCATGATCTGCTTAATGATGATGGCACACCCTATGACCCAAAGGAAGTTCACCTAATTCAATCGCTAGCAACATTGGACTGAGGCTAGTGTTCGCCAGTGGCTTAAAGAAGCAACTGGCTTTACTATAATAATTCTGGATGAGTACACATTATGAATACCCTACAAAACAAACTCTCGAATAAGGAACTGATGTCCTATTTTGGATATGGCGTAGGCCAATGCTTTAGCTTTGGTCTCGTGGGTTCCTTTATCCTCTACTTTTATACTGATATTTTGGGCATTTCTCCCATCGCGGCGAGTACCATATTTCTAATTGCTCGAGTGTGGGATGCGGTGAATGACCCTATCATCGCCGGATACATGGATACCTTAGAGTCTCGCTTTGGTAAATTCAGACCCTATATGTTGTTTACGCCAATACTTATCGTATTGGTGACTATTGCGTCGTTCTACAATATAGATGCCGATACATCTACAAAAGTAATGTACGCCGGTATCACCTATATTCTTTGGGGCACGTTATACACTATTTCGGATGTTCCATTTTGGTCGATGTCTTCTGTTATGACAGATGAACCACAAGAGCGTGCAAAAGCAGCAACATGCGCAATGCTAGGTGTTAATGCGGGTATTGGTGCAACACTGGTGCTATTTCCTAAACTGAGCGCTTACTTTGCTGACGGCCGCGCGGACCAAGGTTATTTACCTGCAGTTATTGTCCTGATGGTGGCGGGTTTGCTGTTCATGTGGAATGGCTTCTATAACACCAAGGAACGAATTTCTACGGCGAGTGAGAAGGTTACACTTAAACAGACATTCCAAGCAGTGCGCAAGAATAAACCGTTGTTTTTTATTCTTGCTGCGTTCTTTATGAATGTGTTCTTTAACTTAGTTAATGGCCTGTATATTTTCTTCTTCACTTACAACATGGGTGATGCTGGACTAGTCTCACTGATCGGTACGATTACTTTAGTCAGTGCGATTGCCTGCTTAGCGACGCCAGTGTTAACGAAGCGCTTTAAGAAACGTGATATTTTTATCACGCTATGTGTATTAGAAATTATTGCACGTGTTGGTTTCTACATGACCGGTTACGATAACCCGACGGTTGTGATGTCATGGTTAGCCGTGATTACCGCTATCTTTATGATGACTAACCCCCTGATTTCAGCAATGATCGCTGACACCGTAGAGTATTCGTACTATCACAGTGGTAAGCGTACAGCGGCAATTACTTTCTCTGGTCAAACGTTTACTGGCAAATTATCTGTAGCGGTTGCTGGTGGGTTAACAGGCCTTATTTTAGCTTCGATAGGGTATGTACCTAATGCAGAGCAGACAGAGACAGCGCTTGATGGCATGTTCTTCTGTATTGCGTTATTGCCTGCACTAGGGGCGCTGATTCGAATCTTTATTATGTCGAAGTACACGTTTACGGAAGATCAACATGCGATTCTGCGTGAAAAATTACAGCGTGGTGAGTTTGCTGAAGGCGTTAATGTTGAAACGGTTAACGCGCAGCAAGTAACAAACTAACGAGTTGATAAGCAATAAAAAACACGGCAAAAGCCGTGTTTTTTCGTTTATGCATTGGAATCAAATTAGTTCTTACGAGCTACAGATGCTCGCTGTACCAATGTTGGTGAGTAAATCATTGGGTCGGTTTCAACCGATTCACTTTTTGATAATGCCAAAGCGATTTGCGCTGCTTTTTCCGCCATCATTTGAATTGGGTAGCGGATCGTGGTGAGTTTTGGGTGAAGATATTTGGCAATCAAACCATCATCAAAGCCGATAATGGACATTTGATTTGGCAAAGCATATTGGTTTTCTTCAAGCACTGATAGAGAACCCGCTGCCATATTATCGTTGTACGCCACCACAGCAGTAATTGGCAGTGATTTCGTTAGTAGGTTGGTCATGGCGATTTCGCCGCCATCACTGTCTGGAGAGCCGTATTCAATATAGCTGGCGGACAGCTTTATATTATTGGCTTTAAGGGCATCTCGATAGCCTTCTAGTCGCTGGTCTACGTCTTCGATATTGTGTGAAGATGCTACACAAGCAATGTTGGTATGTCCGTTACGAATGAGATGCTCGGTCGCGATATAGGCTCCTTTATAGTTATCTAGCGAGATACAACGACCAGGGAGTTGGGGGATGTCGCGATTAATGTAGACCAAGCCTTTTACTTCTTCAGCGTATTGAATGAGTTCTTCATCAGACAAGGCTTTGGAATGTATCACCAAGGCATCACAGCGGCTGTTGATGAGCAGTTCAATTGCTTTACGCTCTTCTTCAGCATCGTGATAGCCATTACCCACTAAGATATGTTTTCCATGTTGGTGTGCAACTTTGTCTACGGCTTTCACCATGGTGCCAAAGAATGGGTCAGACACATCACTTACCAAAACACCTACAGTATTGGTACTTTGACTGACTAAAGCTCTAGCGTTTGCATTTGGGCGGTAGCCTAACTTTTTCATTGCGCTGGTGACGGATTCTATTGATGCCGCGCTTGCTTTTGGGGATTTGTTGATTACCCGGGAAACCGTTGCTACTGAAACGCCAGCTTCCTTTGCTACGTCTTTAATCGTTGCCATTTGAAACCTCTCATTCGATATGACTTCATTAGACTCCTATCGTGTAAATATCGCAATGTAAGTTTCACAAAGTTAGACATTTTGTGATGTGTAACGCCTTGTAGATATTGAACTTGATGCCAATGTAAACGTTTCGCACTTTGAGGGGGTTATATATCGTTCTAGAACAAAAAAAGCCCCGAGTAGGGGCTTCAAAGATAGGCGCAGGGGGCACCTTTAGGAGCTCGGGTTATGCAACAGCCATTTCTGCTTTTGCTGCACGCATTTTCTTCAAGCTGATACAAACTAGTGCTGTCACAACCGTACCTGCTGCCATACAAACTAGAGCAAGTAGAGGTTTGTTCATTGCGCCAAGTAGAGCCACAACAGGGCCACCGTGTGCCACGCTGTTAGTGATACCGAATGAGAACGCCATGACTGCCGCAACCATTGAACCAACGACGTTTGCAGGAATTACTGACATTGGGTCTTGTGCAGCAAATGGGATAGCACCTTCAGAGATACCAACTAGACCCATTGCGCCAGCAGCTTTACCAGCTTCAAGTTCAGACTCTTCGAATAGGTTGAACTTACGGCCTAACACAGTCGCTAGTCCCATACCAAGTGGCGCAACTGGGATAGCACATGCCATAGCACCCATGAATTGAGTTTGACCACTTGCAATCATGCCAACAGAGAATAGGAACGCTACTTTGTTGAATGGACCACCCATATCAAAGCCAGCCATGCCACCAAGTACGATACCGAGAAGAATAACGCTACCTGTACTCATGCTGATAAGCATCGCATTCAAGCTGTCCATAAGGCTTGCAATTGGCGCGCCGATAACGAAGATGAACAGTGCAGAGATAAAGAGAGAGCCAGTAATCGGTGCAATCATAATCGGCACAAGTGGTTGAATAAACTTGTGATAGTTACGAGTGACAACCCATTTGACGAAGTAACCGACAAGTAGACCAGCAACGATAGCGCCGATAAAGCCTGTACCTGCCTCAGCACCATAGAATGAACCGTTGTTTGCAATCCAGCCACCAATCAAGCCAGGGGCAAGTCCAGGGCGGTCGGCAATAGCGTAAGCAATATAACCGGATAGAACAGGAATCATTAGAGTGAACGCGACGACACCGACATCAAGTACTTTCTGCCACATGCTGCCTTCAGGGATAGCCATGCCAGCTTCGCTAGGTTGACCACCCACCGCAAGAGCCAAAGCAATCAAAAGACCACCAGTTACAACAAACGGGATCATGTGTGATACGCCGTTCATCAAGTAACGGTATAAGTCAGAACGCTTCGAAGAATTGTCTTCCAATTTGGCTGCTTTGGCATCAGCAACAAATTCAGGCGCCTCAAGCGCTTGGTTTATAACAGCTTTTGCATCGCTGATAGGGGCTTTAACGCCAGTTTCGATCAATTTTTTACCCGCGAAGCGATTCATATCCACTTGCTTGTCTGATGCGACGATGATGGCATCAGCGCGAGCAATTTCATCGGCACTTGGTGAATTTTTTACGCCGATTGAGCCATTAGTTTCTACCTTGATTTGATAACCAAGCTCGGCTGCGCCTTTTTCTAATGCTTCTGCTGCAAGGTAAGTATGTGCGACGCCCGTTGGGCAGCCTGTTACGCCGATAAGAAAGCCTTTGTTTGCTTCCAGCTGATTAGCTGGTGCTTCAGATTTAGCCAGCAGCAACTCTAACGCTTGCTGCTCTGTTTCTGCCTTTAGGAAATTCTCAATAAAACCATCTTCAATCAGTTTGGAAGATAATTCAGCAAGCACTTCAATATGATGATCAGAGCCGCCATCTGGAGAGGCGATCATGAAAAAGAGTTTTGACGGTTGACCATCTTCAGCGCCGTAGTCGATCCCAGATTGACTCACACCAATCGCAACGGCTGGTTCAACAACCGCCTTACTTTTCGCGTGCGGTAGCGCAACACCATCTTCAAATCCGGTATTGCCAATTTCTTCACGAGCATAGATATCGGTTAGGAATTGTGCTTTATCGCTAATTCTGCCTTGAGCATGGAGCAACTGCGCCATTTCTGCGAATACTTCGTCCTTGCTCGTTGCTTTTAGATTTAGGCAGATCAGTTTTTCATTAATGAGATCCGTAATCATAATGATTGTCCTATTGACCATTGTAGGTGGAGGTTGGACTACACGATTTCTCATTTACAACATATTGGCATCCCAAGTATTGGGGTGACCGATTCGCTGAGAAGTGATGTAGTCATTCGATAGGGTAATTATCGGTGGCTTTGGCAAGAAATTTTAGAGCACCATAAAGGCTTTTACTGGATTATTGTACCTATGGAATTTTAATGTGAACTGGCTCAATATTTTATATAACCCATTTTTGGTAAGTGAACTGTGTTAAACTTTTTATTTATCAGGTGCTTATTTATTTGTTTCTAGTTGTTATTATTGTCGTAATTGTCATTATGTTAGACTTGGCTAGAGCTTTGTAACCTCATGAATGTCGCAGGAATGCATGACGCAGCTCACAAAAAGAGCTCATATTTCTATTTGGTCGCTGGAGAAATTCGCCAATGTTCCACAATTTAATTGAAACGTTAATTGCCGAAAGGGAGCATTTCAACCGAATCTGGTTTGCTGCCGATCAGCTCACGCCACCACCGTTTAGCTATCAAGTTAATTTCCCAAGGCTTGAGTTAGTAATTAGTGGAGAGTATGAGAATGAACTTGAAGATCCTGAACAGGGTATATCCTCAATCAAGGTATTATCGGGTGATGCGTTGTACATTCCTCCGAACTGCTGGAACAAACCAAATTGGCAAGGGGACTGCTCAGTATTAAGTTTGCTGTTTGGGAAGCGCCAACTAGGCTTTAGCTTAGTGAGTAAGAGACACGGTGAAACTGGGTTTTACGATATCCAAAAGCACAGTGTGCAAACACGTACGGGTCATGCCATTGACCATATTCTTGAGGCGCTCAATGCGATAGCAAGAGAGCCGAAGAAGTCCCCAATGGATGAGCACTTGCTCATGGCGTTACTTTCCTATAGCCAGTCTATGGTGTCAGAACCATCGGATAACTTACGAAGTGGCGACCTGTATCAGGGTATCTGTATTTACATTCAGGAGAATTTCCACCGCACTATTACTCGCAGTAGTATTGCGAAGAGATTTCATATTAGTCCTAATCACCTATCGAGACTGTTCCGCCAGCAAGGACACATGACTTTAGCGGACTACATCACATGGGTGAGAATGGAACGCGCGAAGTTTATGCTGAAAAAATACGACTTTAAGCTGCAGGAAGTGGCAACTCGCTGTGGCTATCATGATGTGAATTACTTTTTTAGAGTATTTAAGTCAAGAACAGGGCAAACGCCAAGCGAGTACCGACAGGTATTATAAGGCTTTTGCCCGTTGACCTTTGACCAGCTGATGAATCAATATCGCTTTTATTGCTTCAGGCTCTCTACTGGTGGTCAGCAGTTGACAAAACTCCTCATCCAATAGCGATTTGGTGAGATGAGTAAAACTCACTAATAGCGAGCGCTCCGGAGGAGAGGGGAGTATTAGGGCAATAACCAGAGTAACGGGTCCTAGTTTAGGTGCTTGCCAATCGACAGGATTCTCACACTTAATGACGGTTAGCGATGCTTTATCTACGTCACTAGTGAGTATGTGTGGTAATGCGATCATTTTACCCGTTGCAGTTGACGAATACTGTTCTCGTTTCAGTAAGTTCTGTGTCATCTCTGCGGAGTTAACTTGGGCTGTCAGATTAGCGACTTGCTCAAGAATGGCGGTTTTATCGTTGCTGCTATCACGAGCAAAATGGTAGTCGATTTCAAATGGTAACCGGAAGGTGCTTAATCCTCTCAATAACGATAGATTGGCGTGTTTATTGGAACGATGAGCCGTATTCACCAACATAAAGTGTTCAGCAATAAAGTCCATCAAGACCATACAAGCAAGCTCAGCATCTGAGCCTTCAATGTGCAGCTGGCAAAGGTCATCTTGTTTGCCTGCTAGTGAAAGAATACGCAGTGGATGCTCTATATTAGCACTATCCCAGCAGGTTAAATTACGCAGAATCACCACTGAGCGAAACATGTTACTCAGTGTTTTTAATCGATTGATTTTCCATCCAGAGAACCCGTCTTCCGGTAGGACAAAGGTGATTCTACGTTCTATCAAGGTTAACCTCTAACAAGCCCCATGCAACGCTGTATAACCGAATCAACATCAGTCAGAACCTCTTCGATTGTGACGCAGTGTATTTTACTACCCGTAAATCGAGCTCGGTGCTCAACTTCAATATCGGAAGCAATGAGGACAAGATCGGCATTAGCGATATCTTGGGTGCTCAGTTGTCCTTCAATACCCATTGCACCTTGAGTCTCTACTTTGATGCCTATATTTTCTTTTTGAGCCGCTTTTCGAATAGCGTCAGCTGCCATATATGTATGAGCAATACCAGTTGGGCAAGCCGTGACCGCAACCATTTTCATTGTCTATTCTCTATATTATCAACCAGAATAAAGTGAGCGTTAGAGTACTAATTTGTCATTGATTCGTATAGCAAAGAGATCAAATTCTGGATGATTTAAATTGAACCTACATGAGTCATAATGACTTGTATTTTATCTATGTCCATTTGACTTTATTTTAAGTGATTTGGACTCGTGGTGCCCGAAATATGGGGCCTTTGTTACTTGGTATGATTTGTGCACTTACACAAATGTATGTCATTTTAAGTGAGTCGTTATGCTAAATATTACTGATAAAAAGGTTGAAGAGAAGATACCAGCTTGGCTTCGTCTTGGTTTTCGTCCTTTTTTCTTACTCGGAAGCGTTTATGCCATCTTTGCGGTGGTGGCCTGGGTCATCATGTTCCAAAAAGGTCAGCCCGAAGCGTTGCAAGTCCCCGCGTTATGGTGGCATGCCCATGAAATGATATTCGGTTTTGCGATGGCAATCGTGGTCGGTTTTGTCCTAACAGCAGTGCAGACATGGACCGGAGTTAACGGAACTAAGCATTATCGCCTATTATTGCTCGTTACACTGTGGGGGCTAACACGTGTTTTGTTTTGGACACCAGCACCGTTGTGGTTGACGTCTAGTATTGAGTCTCTGTTCATCTTGATAGCCGCATACGAAGTAGGTTTTAGGGTTTACCAGTCAAAAGGCTGGAAGAACTTGTTTTTTGTGCCTTTGTTTTTGTTAGCTATTTTTGCCAACTTTGCCAGTTATGCCACCGTTAAAGGAATGCCTCCATTTAGTTCAAGTGCGGTATGGGGCGCGATGATCTGGTGGTTCACTATCCTGATCTCAGTAATGGGCGGTAGAGTGATTCCGTTTTTCTCTGCGCGCCGATTCCAGTTTGATAAACCCCAGCCGTTAATTTGGCTGGAGTGGCTAGCGACGCTGCCTCTGATGGGTTTATTCGTGCTGAGTTTCTTCCCGTTGTCATTTGCTGTGCTAGGTAAACCGCTTATGTTGATTGCAGGGCTGTTTCAATTAGTGCGTTGGTTGCGTTGGAAGCCTTGGCTGACGCTTTCTGAACCTTTAGTTTGGTCATTAATGCTGACTTATTTATGTCTGCCATTAAGCCTGTTGTACCGAGGAATGCTAAGCGATGCTTTTGCATCACACGCTATGCTGCACTTGTTTGCGGTAGGCGCGTTAGGTGGCGTAGTTTTATCTATGATCAGTCGCGTGACGATGGGGCATACCGGTCGTGCTATCTATAAGGGCCCTAATATGACATGGGCATTTGTCGCTATTATTGTTGCAGCAGTCATTCGTAGTATTGGTGTTGCCGTGTGGCCACAGCACATGTTCCTGATGATTGATATTAGTGCGGGACTTTGGGCCTTTGCGTTCGGTATGTATGTATACCACTTTGGCAAAATGCTAGTCACTCCAAGAGTGGATGGTCACCCGGGCTAACGTCAATTTAGTGTTCAAATAAAAAAACCAGCCGTGAGGCTGGTTTTTTTGGATTAGGTTAACTTTGACACTTAGTAAGAGTCGTTGTGAACTGCTTGAACAGCTCGACCTGAAGGATCAACACAGTTCTGGAAAGATTCATCCCATTCAAGTGCTTTTGCAGAAGAGCACGCTACCGACGGGCCACCTGGAACACATTGGGCCGCAGATTCGAGTGGGAACAGCTCTTCGAAGATTTCACGGTATGCGTAACCTTCTTTTGTTGTTGGCGTGTTGTATGGGAAGCGGAATGCTGCGGTTTCCATTTGTTGGTCAGTCACTTTCGCTTCAGCCACTTCTTTTAGTGTATCAATCCAGCTGTAACCTACACCGTCAGAGAACTGCTCTTTTTGACGCCATGCGATTGACTCTGGAAGGTAGTGTTCAAAACACTCACGCAGGATATGTTTTTCCATCTTACCGTTGCCACACATTTTGTCTTCAGGGTTTAAGCGCATTGCTACATCGATAAACTCTTTATCTAAGAAAGGTACACGGCCTTCAACGCCCCATGCTGCAAGTGATTTGTTGGCACGTGCGCAGTCAAACATGTTCAATGCAAGCAGTTTACGAACTGTTTCTTCGTGGAACTCTTTTGCGTTTGGCGCTTTGTGGAAATACAGGTAGCCACCAAAGATCTCGTCTGCCCCTTCACCAGAAAGAACCATTTTAATACCCATTGCTTTGATCTTACGTCCCATTAGGAACATAGGCGTTGAAGCACGGATTGTGGTGACGTCATACGTTTCGATGTGGTAGATAACATCGCGAATCGCATCCAAACCTTCTTGAATGGTATAGGTCATCTCGTGGTGAACGGTACCGATTTGGTCAGCCACTTCACGAGCGGCTTTGAGATCTGGAGCGCCTTCGAGGCCAACTGCAAATGAGTGAAGTTGAGGCCACCATGCCGCTGACTTTTCATCGTCTTCAATACGCATTGCTGCGAAACGTTTTGCGACAGCAGAAGTGATAGAAGAGTCAAGGCCACCTGAAAGTAGTACGCCATAAGGTACATCTGTCATTAGCTGACGTTTAACCGCCGCTTCTAATGCTTCAGTCAGTTCTTCTTTGCTTGTACTGTTGCCTTGCACTGCTGCGTATTCGTTCCAGTCACGAATATAGTAACGCTGAGGCTCTGCATCTTTAGAGCCATAGTAACTGCCAGGAGGGAATTCGCTAATAGTCTTACAAACAGGCACTAGCGCTTTCATTTCTGACGCAACATAGTAGTTACCGTGTTCGTCGTAGCCTTGGTAAAGCGGAATGATACCAATATGGTCACGGCCAACAAGATACTCATCTTTCTCTTCATCATAAAGGACGAAAGCGAAAATGCCGTTTAGCTCTTCTAGTAGGTCTGCACCCATGTCTTGGTATAGCGCTAGAATGACTTCACAATCTGAGTCAGTTTGGAACTCATATTTGCCTTCATAGCGAGCACGAATTTCTTTGTGGTTGTAGATTTCACCATTAACAGCAAGGATGTGTTTTTTATCTTGGCTGTAAAGTGGTTGAGCACCACTATTTAGGCCAACGATAGCTAGGCGCTCATGCGCAAGAATTGCTTTGTCTGAAGCATAGATACCAGACCAATCTGGTCCACGATGACGAAGCTTTTTAGACATCTCTAACGCGACTGGACGTAGAGCGGCTGCATCACTTTTTATGTCTAAAATGCCAAATACTGAACACATACAACTTCCTTTTAGATGAAATTTAACGCTGTTGAGTTCAATTTGCCATCTGCTCAAAAAAAAGCAACCGTGATGAACGAAAAAGATGATAAAAGTGAGGTTTGATTAAATTTTTTTTAATTAAATGGCTTTTTTGGTATATGGCATTTAGATATTGGTGCTTTGATGGTCAATTAACCACAAAAAAAGCCGGATTGACCGGCTTTTAAATATGTTTGTAGAGGTTGTTATTTGAGGTTAGGTTGCAGCTGATCGCACACATGGCGTGCGAAACCACTACCTGCTTCGCTGTAGATATTAAATGCTGCATTGACACCCATCTGCTCCAACTCATCCAATTGATCTGGGTAAGCGGCGATAGCAGCAATTTGCCCTTTAAACTGCTTTTGGTGAAGTAGGTCTAACGCAGTTTGATTACCTTGATGGTGGGGCATTGCCAGCAATACCAACTTTACATGAGCTGTGTCGAGAATACGTTCCCAGAAATCAGGGTCGGTGGCGTCGCCGGCTATAACATTTCTGCCTTCCTCTCGATGTTGCTTAGCGGCTTCTTCGCGCACTTCAACACCTAGGCTAACTTTTCCATATCGTTGGTAGAGCTCGTCATAAGCGCCAGTGCCGATTCGTCCCATGCCAAGAATCAGAACCTGAGCTTCGCCTGGATTGATGAATTGGTCGCGGGTATTGATCTTCTCTGCTGCTTGTTCCTTTAGCCACTTCGCACTGCGCAAGTAAATGCTGTGCCCAATTCGGTTTAGAGGGGCAGAAACGATAAAGGACAACGATACGGCAATGGCTAACGCGACTAGGATGTCACCGGAAATCCAACCCAGTTTGTAAGCCAAGCCACCGACAATGAGACCGAACTCACTGAAGTTAAATAGAGTGAGTGTAGTTAGAAGGCACGTACGGACACGGAATTTAAATGCGTTGATGACCACGAAGTAAAGAATGCCTTTCAGTGGCAGTAACAAGAGGAGCAATGCACCGAGCACAAAACCTTCGATTGTCGGCTGATCAGCAAGACCAATATTGAGGAAAAAGCAGACTAAGAACAGCTCTTTTAAATTGAAAAGTGATTTTGACAGCTCAGAAGCTTTAGAATGTGAAGCTAACAGCATACCCAAGATAAGCGCACCCAAATCCGGCTTCATTCCAACCAATTCAAATAACCCTGCACCCATGACGAGTGCGAAGAAAATGCCGCTTAATACGAGCATTTCGCCATGTCCGGCTTTATTTAATAGCTTGAACATGATGGGACGAAGGAGAGGAAGAGCAAATAGTCCGATGGCATACCATTCTGGGAACTTGCCTGTTGAGGCCGTTAAAAAGATGACCGCGAAGATATCCTGCATAACCAGAATACCAATGGCGAGAGTGCCATAGGTAGCATTCATCTCACCTTTTTCTTGTAAGGTTTTTACTGCAAATACAGTACTTGAGAAGGAAAGAGCAAAGCCCAACAGAATAAGTTGCTCAACGTCGAGCGTAGCAAGGCTAGAAACCCCCAGAATTTTCAAACCAAGTAACAAAACGGCGAACAAAAGTGTCGAAAGCAGATTATGAATGGTTGCGCCGGCCCAAATCTCTTTGGACAACAAAGTTTTAATGTCGAGCTTTAAGCCAATAGTAAACAGTAGAAGTGTCACACCAAGGTCTGCAAGAGTGGTAATAGTATCGGTCGATTCAAAACCAAAGTGATGCAGAATAAACCCAGCAAGTAGAAAACCTACTAAGGGTGGTAGTTGACATTTCAATGCGAGGAAACCCGCGATGAAGGCGACGGTTATAAGGATCAGTTCCATAGTATTTTTTATTATCTGAAGACAAAAAGACCACACCGAGGTGTGGTCACATATTCTACATAATTTATGTAAGGGTTTGTTTGTTATTTCAAAACATTTTCTCAATCTTCGAGTAGTTTTTGTAACAAAACCCCATTTAGCATGGCGCGTTTGATCATAGCGAAGGCACCCATTGTAGGTTGCTTATCGATTTCTGAAGCAACAATTGGTAGCTCTGTGTGGAATGTCGTTAACGACTGGTTTTCGACATTACGACGAATCGCTGGGAAGACAATCTCTTTTGCCATGGTAATGTCACCAGCAATAATGATTTTCTGCGGGTTGAACAGGTTAATAGTGATTGCGATGGCTTTGCCGAGTTGGTTGCCTACTCGAACCAAGCTCTGTTTGGCTAACTCGTCGCCATTTAATGCGTGTGAGCAAACATCTTCAATAGTTATGTGCTCTTTTAGAGCAAGTGTTGACTCATACCCTTGTTCAATCAGCTTTTTAACGCGTTTGACAATTGCTGGGTTAGCCGCAACCGTTTCTAAGCAGCCAAAGTTGCCACATTGGCATTGCTCACCTAGCGGATCGATTTGGATGTGACCAATTTCACCCACATTGCGGTTGTGCCCTAAGAACACTTGGCCATTGACGATAATACCAGCACCAGTACCACGGTGAACACTGACCAATATGGAATCTTGGCAGTCGCGGCTTGCGCCAAAGTAATGTTCTGCCAGAGCTAAACCACGAATATCGTTACCTACAAAACACTCTACTTTGAATTGAGCACGAACTAAGTCAGCGAGCTCGAGTTTGTCGATGTCGGTATTTGGCATGTATTCAACAACACCCGTAGTCGGGTTAACCAGCCCAGGTAGGGTAATGCCAATAGCAATAAGCTGTTCTATTTTAGGGCTGTGTTCTTTTAGAAATTCGCGAAGCGATGTCACCAAGCCTTCGCTAAGTTCACTTTGATTGGTGTAGTAAAAATCATTATGGGAGAAGGCCATTTCACGGCCACCCAAATCGTAAAGAGAGAACTGCACATAATCTCGACCGAGACGTACAGCGACAGAGTGGAAAGGCTCCACTGCTGTCGTTAGAGAGATGGCTCTGCGTCCACCTGTTGAGGCTTGTTGAGCGACCTCTTTGATAAGGCCGCGCTCCAATAATTGGCGGGTAATCTTGGTAACGCTTGCAGGTGCCAGCTGGCTAACATCAGCAACTTGAATGCGAGAAATAGGCCCTTGTTGGTCTATTAAACGGTAAACCGCTGCACTGTTAAGTTGTTTTACTAAATCTACGTTACCTATTTGTCCGCCATTCATGCTCAATTTTGCTCGTATTGTCCGTTAACAATTGTGCCTTGGACATTATAATCTCTATCGAATACGGTCAAGTTAGCAATCATGCCTTTCTTAATACGGCCAAGCTTGTCTTCTAAACCCATTGCTTTAGCAGGGTAAAGCGTCGCCATTCGTAGAGCTTCGTCCAAAGCGATACCAGCGTGTTCAACTGTGTTCTGAACCGCCTCAATCATTGTAAGTGCGCTGCCACCTAGCGTGCCGTTTTCATCCACGCACTTACCATCCTTGTAATATACTTTCTTACCGACAAAAATAAAGTAATCCATGTCAGCACCCGCTGGAGCTGTGGCGTCCGTCACTAATACTAACTTTTCACCTTTCACTTTATGCGCGATGCGAATGTTCGCATAGTCAACATGGAAACCATCGGCAATCACACCAGCGTAGACATCTGGCGTATCGTAGATAGCACCAACAACGCCTGGCTCACGACCTGTCATTGGCGTCATCGCATTAAATAAATGCGTTGCGAATGTAATGCCAGATTCAAAACCTTTACGGGCTTCTTCGTAAGTGGCATTAGTGTGGCCAATTGAGACCACAATACCTGCTTTACGTAGCTTTTCGATATGCTCTGGTGCGTTTTGTTCCGGAGCTAAGGTCACTTTTGCGACGAGGTCGCGGTTTTCACAGATAAGGTCGATCATTGCATCGTCAGATTGACGAATGAAGTCAGGGCTATGAATGCCTTTTTTCGCAACGTTTAGGTAAGGACCCTCTAGGTGTAGGCCAAGAGAGTGGTTTTGGTACTGGCTGTGGTATTCGCGAGCAGCGGTCAATGCCTGACGCATATTGTCATCAGATGAAGTAATCAGCGTAGGTAAGAAGCTAGTACAGCCTGACTTAAGGTTAGCTCTATGCATGGTATGGATAGTGTCAGCGGTTATTTCGTCATTGAACATCACACCGCCACAGCCGTTTAGCTGCAAATCAATAAAACCCGGGCTTAGGTTTGCGCCGTTTAAATCCAAGCACTTAATGTCACTTGGAAGCTCTGCGCTAGGCAGAACTGACTCGATTTGGTCACCATTGATTAGCACCGCATGATTGGTGAGAACGTCACTACCCGTGAAGATCTTACAGTTAGTTAATGCATACATAGTTAGCGAATCCTTGTGTTGTATTCTCTTTAGCTCATTGCGGTTATCGAAACAGTGAAGATTCGACTTAGTTTTCTGCTTGTAGCAATGAGACGGATTTAGTAGTCAGCAAGTTTTAATTAGATAAAACAGTCAAAGTAACTTAATGATAATGAGGGAGTTATTGTTATTTTATGTGTAGTCATTACATTGGAAAAGTTGATTCCAATCGCAAAATAATCGCTACTTAGTGCAACTCTCTCAGGCAAAATCCTACTTAGATTTTGCTATTTTTTCGTATGATAAAATAAGTTTTATGATCTAGCTAGCAAAAAGCCTCTATTTTGGCAAAAACTGGTGATTATGATCACAAATGGTGAGGTTTTAATTTGCGGAGCAAAATTAATTTCATAAACTGAATAGGACTAAATTGAACGGCTAAAATAAGTCGTCCAACAAAATTCAAATCCTATAGGGGGAACTTAAGGTGAATATGCTAGGATATGCACAGAAGCTAGGTAAAGCGTTAATGCTACCTATCGCAACGCTTCCGATTGCGGCGCTTCTACTACGTTTGGGTCAAGGCGACCTTTTAGACATTCCATTTATGGCGCAAGCTGGTGGAGCGATTTTCGGTCAACTACCTCTGCTATTCGGTCTAGGTATTGCGATTGGTCTTTCTAAAGACGGTAACGGTGCAGCAGGTCTTGCTGGTGCAGTTGCTTACTTCGTTCTAACTGCGACAGCAACAACAATCAACGCTGACGTTAACATGTCATTCTTCGGTGGTATCTTCGCAGGTATCATTGCAGGTCACTCTTACAACGCATTCCATGCGACTCGTCTTCCAGAATGGTTGGCATTCTTCGCAGGTAAGCGTCTAGTTCCTATCATGGCTGGTCTATTTGCTCTAGTAGCAGGTGCGATCTCAGGTGTGGTTTGGCCTAGCATCCAAGGTGGTCTTGACGCTCTAGCACACGCAGTATCAACTTCTGGCGCAATTGGTCAGTTCGTTTATGGTACGCTTAACCGTGCACTTATCCCTGTAGGTCTTCACCACGTTCTTAACTCATACTTCTGGTTCGGTATGGGTACGTGTCAAGAAGTTCTAGTTACTGGCGCTCAAGCTGCTGGTCAAGCGCTTCCTTCTCTACAACAGCTTTGTGTAGACCCTGCTCTTGCTAAGACTCTAGTAGCTGGTCAAGCTCATACATTCGAGTTTGCTAACTCTGTAACTCCTGAAATCACAGCAACAGTTAAAGAAGTTACTGAAACAGTGAAAACTGGTGACCTACACCGCTTCTTCGGCGGCGATAAGAGCGCTGGTGTATTCATGAACGGCTTCTTCCCTGTAATGATGTTTGGTCTACCAGGTGCAGCACTAGCAATGTACCTAGCAGCACCTGCTGAGAAACGCAGCCAAGTTGGTGGTGCACTATTCTCTGTAGCATTCTGTTCATTCCTAACTGGTATCACAGAGCCACTAGAGTTCATGTTTGTATTCCTAGCTCCTGCACTATATGCAATGCACGCAGTATTCACTGGTCTAGCTCTAGTTGTTGCTAACATGTTTGGTACGCTACACGGCTTCGGCTTCTCTGCTGGTCTAATCGACTTCGTATTGAACTGGGGTCTAGCGACGAAACCATTCACACTGCTACTAATCGGTCTAGGCTTCGGTGCTCTATACTTCTTCACATTCAGCTTCGCAATCCGCGCTTTCAACCTGAAGTCGCCTGGTCGTGAAGACGATGACGTAGAAGTAGAAGTTGACGGTGACGTGAAAAACGGTGACCTAGCTCGCCAATACCTAAAAGCCCTAGGTGGTCACGATAACCTAACTTCAATCGATGCTTGTATCACACGTCTACGTCTAACGCTTAAAGACCGCTCTGTTGCTGACGAAGCTGTACTTAAAAAGCTAGGTGCGAAAGGTGTAGTGAAACTAGGTGAAAATAACCTACAAGTTATCCTAGGCCCTCTAGCTGAAATCATTGCCGGTGAAATGAAGTCTATCGGTGCTGGTGAAGACTTATCAGAAGTAAAACTTCCATAGTCTAGCTACTCATTGATTTCCATAGTAAAGCCTCTCATTTGAGAGGCTTTTTTTATGCCTCTTTTCTTCTGCTTTTTCACCGTTCAAGTTTCAGTACTAAAATAATCTTGTGAAAATGCGAGTTCTTGTTGAGGTTTCGCAAGGAATTGTGGATCATTAGCGTTTATATATCTGACAATACTTAAAACATAGAGGTGTTATAGATGAGTGAAGCTGAGGCTCGTCCATCGAACTTTATTCGCCAAATCATTGATAAAGATTTAGCGGATGGCAAGCATACTAGCGTGCATACTCGTTTTCCGCCGGAGCCAAATGGTTACCTGCATATCGGTCACGCAAAATCTATTTGTTTAAACTTCGGTATTGCTCAGGACTATCAGGGACAATGTAATCTTCGTTTTGATGATACAAACCCTGAAAAAGAAGACGTTGAATACGTTGAGTCGATTAAGAATGATGTAAGCTGGTTAGGCTTTGAGTGGTCTGGTGACGTGTGTTATTCATCAAACTACTTCGATAAGCTTTACGAGTATGCGGTTGAATTGATTAATAAAGGCTTAGCGTATGTTGACGAGCTAAGTCCAGAGCAGATCCGCGAGTATCGTGGAACGCTTACCGCACCTGGTAAACCAAGCCCATATCGTGATCGTTCAGTTGAAGAGAACTTAGCGCTATTCGAAAAAATGCGTGATGGCGGCTTCGAAGAGGGTACAGCTTGTCTTCGTGCCAAGATCGACATGAGTTCATCATTTATGGTTATGCGCGATCCTGTGCTTTATCGTGTTCGTTTCGCTCATCACCATCAAACAGGTGACAAGTGGTGCATTTATCCGATGTATGACTTTACTCACTGTATTTCAGATGCGCTTGAGGGCATTACCCACTCGCTATGTACGCTGGAGTTCCAAGATAACCGTCGCTTGTACGACTGGGTTCTTGAAAACATCACTATTGATTGCCAACCGCATCAGTATGAGTTCAGTCGTCTGAACTTGGAATACACAGTGATGTCAAAGCGTAAGCTTAATCAACTGGTGACTGAGAAACTGGTTAACGGCTGGGATGACCCGCGTATGCCAACGATTTCTGGTCTGCGTCGTCGTGGATTTACGCCTGCTTCAATTCGTGAATTCTGCAAACGTATCGGTGTGACAAAACAAGAGAACATGATCGAGTTTGGTTCTCTAGAGTCATGCGCTCGCGATGATTTGAATGAGAACGCTCCTCGTGCAATGGCTGTTTTAGATCCTGTGAAAATTGTGATCGAAAACTACCAAGGTGAAGGTGAAACCTTATCAATTGCAAATCACCCGAATAAACCAGAAATGGGTACACGTGAAGTGCCATTTACTCGTGAAGTTTGGATTGAACGTGAAGATTTCCGCGAAGAAGCCAACAAGAAGTATAAGCGTCTTGTTTTAGGTAAAGAAGTTCGTTTACGTGGTGCTTATGTGATCAAAGCAGAGCGCATTGAGAAAGACGAAGCTGGCAATATTACTACGATTTTCTGTAGTTACGATGCTGATACGCTAGGTAAAAATCCAGCTGACGGTCGTAAAGTGAAAGGCGTTATTCACTGGGTATCAGCGGATAAAGGTCTACCTGCTGAGATTCGCCTGTATGATCGCTTGTTTACTGTTGCTAACCCTGCGGCGGCGGATAACTTTGCTGAAACCATCAATCCAGAGTCTCTAGTTGTGTCAAAGGGCTTTGTAGAGCCAAGTTTGGCAGCAGCAGATGCTTCTCAAGGTTACCAATTTGAGCGTATGGGTTACTTCTGTGCGGACATCAAAGACTCTAGTGCTGAATCTTTGGTTTTCAACCGTACCGTTGGTCTACGTGATACTTGGGCTAAGGTCGAAGCAAAATAATCACTTTAAGCCTCTCTTTTCTAAGAGAGGCTTTAGATACTAAAAAACCAGCCACAATGGCTGGTTTTTTTAATTCTACCCATTTTGCGTGTTAACGAGGTTCGTGCGCTTTAGGGTTATCTTTGCATGCTCCACCAATGCACTTACCATAGAGGTAAAGGCTGTGGTTGGTGAGTTCGATATTATAACGAGCGGCAATCTCTTTTTGACGAGTTTCAATCACATCGTCAGAGAACTCGATAACCTCACCACAATCTAGGCATACAAGGTGATCATGATGGTGCTGAGTAGAAAGCTCAAATACCGATTTACCACCTTCGAAGTGATGGCGTGTAACAATACCCGCATCATCAAATTGGTTTAGAACACGGTAAACCGTTGCTAAACCGATCTCTTCTCCAAGATCGATGAGCTTCTTGTACAGATCTTCTGCACTGATATGTTGGTACTCTGGCTTCTGCAGTACTTCTAAAATTTTTAGTCGCGGCAGCGTGACTTTCAGTCCCGCGTCTTTAAGTGCCTTATTGTTGTCTGACATAAACTTTCCTGTAATGATCTGCAGCAATAAACAGATTTCAGTAATCTATTCATTATAGGGTACTACAGCGTAACAATAAACCTCGAACTTCAAAGGGTTACTAAGTATTAACATAGAAGGCGAACAATGTCACTTTACAAACACGTCTGACCAGTTACAATTCGTTTACATATCAAGTTGGATTGCGAGTTATGGATAAACGATTAGCGAAAATTTATAAACCCAAATACGTGAAGTTTGCATTGAACATCTGGCCACCCTTTTGGGGAGCCGGGATAAAAATCACTGAGATCAGTGAGGATTTTCGTTCAGTTAAAGTGCGGTTAAAACTGAAGTGGTGGAACAAAAATGCCAATCGTTCCCAGTTTGGCGGCAGTATTTTCGCTATGACTGATCCTATCTATTCGTTGATGTTGATGGGAATTCTTCGCGAGCAATATTATGTTTGGGATAAAGAAGCCAGTATCGATTTTATCAAGCCAGGTTTTTCTGACTTAAATGCTGAGTTTGTGGTGAGCCAAGATATGTTGGACGGCATTCTACACAGTACGGCAACAGGGGATAAGTGCTTTCCAGAGTTTGTCACCCACATTCACAACCAGCATGGTGAGGTCGTAGCCACCATTCAACGTAAACTTTATATCCGTAAGAAGCCTAAATACCGCGCAGAAACGGAAGATGATACGACGTCGGTGCAAGCTTAGTTTTTGCCAGTAGTACACAACACGGTTATGGTTTGGTTTATTATTAACTGAATTAATGATGTAGTGAGGTGTCAGTGAAGCGTTTAGTCATTTTAGGTTTAACAGTGCTCTTTAGCGGCACTGCACTTTCAGAAACCTTAACACCTGAAATTTTGAGGCAGCTCAACGACGATCTTGCTCATACTCAATTTAAGCAAGTTGACCCTAAAATCACAATCTCTGATATGCATCTTGCGCTCAATGATGGGATTTTGTTTAGAACGACCACATATCGATATGCGGGAGACCCTGAAACAGAATCAATGACTACCTGGATGCTAGAGGCGATGACTCAGCAAGTCTGTCAGCAACTGATGCCTATACTTAATGGACGGTTTAGCAATGTTAGCCAAATTGCTGCGACAGAGTCGATTGAGTTTGAAACAGGGCAAATTGCTTCAAAAACCCGAATTTGTAGTATTTCTGATACACAATCAAAATAAAAAACCTCCGAAATGGAGGTTTTTTTGCATTCACTTTGGCGAGTGAATTAATCTTCTAGCTCAGCTAAGCACATTTCTTCATAAAGTTGCTTAGTCCAGTTAGATACACGCTCGTCAGTTAGTTCTGGCTGGCGGTCTTCGTCGATACATAGGCCAACGAATTGTGACTCATCGCCTTCAACAAGTGCTTTAGAAGCTTCAAACTCGTACCCTTCAGTTGGTGTGTAACCAATGATAGTACCGCCTTTTGCTTCAACGATGTCACGTACTGTACCCATAGCATCACAGAAGTACTCTGCGTAGTCTTCTTGGTCACCACAGCCAAAGATAGCAACAAGCTTAGTTGAGAAGTCAATGCCTTCTAGCTCTGGGAAGAAATCATCCCAATCTGCTTGAGCTTCGCCGTAATACCAAGTTGGGATACCTAAAAGCAGTAAATCGAAATTGTCGATATCTTCTTTGCTGCTTTTTGCAATGTCTTGAACGTGAACGAGCTGTTTACCCAATTGTTTTTGGATCATCTTTGCAATAGCTTCTGTGTTGCCAGTATCGCTACCAAAGAATAGACCTACACTTGCCATAGATTCAGTACCTTTTCATTGTCTGTGTTGGATTAAGGAACCGGAACGTTAGCCGAGTCCTGTGCCTTCCCAGCTGAGCTGAATAATGCCTTTTGCGACAAAACCTGCACACCCTAAGAACAGCACAAGCCATACAATACGTCGACCAAAAACAGGAACATTACCTTGTTTGAGGACATCTTTGATTGCCATACCGATCAAAAAGAAGATCGCTGCAAACAGTAGATCCAAACCAATAGATTCCAGTTTGTTTATGTAGTCGTAAAGCATGGTATTCCTTTATGCCAATATGCTTGCGCGGAACTATACCACTGTTGTTCGATAAAGTTAATGCGTGCTCGCAGTCGAGTAATGGTTTGACGTCAAATTTAGATAAATTTGCGTATAGCTCTTAGTACTTCTGCCGGTTTTTCTGCATGAAGCCAATGCCCAGTATTGGCAATAACATGCGCTTTGGCATTTGAAAATTGAGCTTGTATCAAAGGCTGATGTTCGGCCGTGAGGTAATCTGAGTCTCCGCCTTTAATAAATAAAATCGGAACATTACTTTTCTCAATTGGTTGCCAGCTCAAGATAGCTATGTAGTTACGCTTCAAACTCTCAACATTAAAACGCCAAGCAAGATAGTCATCCTGTTTATACAAAGATTTACCAAGAAATTGGCGAACCCCTTCCATTTCGATGTGTTGACTCATCAGTCCCATAGCATCGGCGCGCGACGTTGGCTTACTGGCAATCACCGCGTCTAGTCCAGACAATACATTGTCATGTCTGCGCACAGTGTACTCGACTGGAGACATGTCCATCACAATCAGTTTTGAAAGTGGATAATCAAAATCACACAAACGCATAGCAACTTTGCCACCCATTGAATGACCGATGACAATTGGCTTAGTGATATCTAATGACTCAAGCAGTTGCACCACATCTTGAGCCATCAAGGTGTAGTTATGATCATCGCTATGGAAAGAACGACCATGGTTACGTAGGTCGATACTAATGACATCAAAGTCTTGTTTTAGGTCTCTAGCCAAAACACCAAGGTTGTTCAAGTCTCCGAACAGACCGTGGATGAGGACGACAGGTAAGCCTTGACCTTCTCTTTTATAGTTCAATAAAGCTGACATTTTTCTGTTATTCGTGATGTGTTTAACGTAGAGGTTCATCGCGGAACTCGTTATAATCACCCAGAGTTTAAACATAGAGACTGTGAAAAGCGAATGAAAACAATTGAGGTTGATGAGGATCTATACCGTTATATTGCAAGCCAGACCCACCACATTGGCGAAAGTGCTTCAGATATCTTACGACGTTTATTAAAGGTAGATGCAGCCGAAACGGAACAGAAACCAGCTGCCGCTAAAACTATCGTCGTTAGTAAAGAGAACCCTCAGGTAGAGGCGGTAGATTCAGTAAAAGAAATGCGCTCACTGCTGATTTCTGACGAGTTTGCTGGATTGAAAAAAGCTATCGATAGATTTATGTTGGTACTATCAACTCTGCATCGCTTAAATCCAGAAGGCTTCTCTGAAGCTTCACAAGTTAAAGGTCGCAAACGCGTTTATTTCGCAAATAATGAAGCGGCTTTGCTAGAAAGCGGCAATACGACTAAGCCGAAAGCAATTCCTAATACCCCTTTCTGGGTTATCACCAACACTAATACCAGTCGTAAAAGGCAAATGGTGGAGCAGGTGATGACCATGATGGATTATCCCGCCGAACTCATCGAAAAAGTGACGGCATCCATCTAAGATTTCGATTCAAACCTCATAATGTTCATATTGAAACGAGTATTATGAGGTTTTTTTTATTTTTAAGCTTAATTTTGAAAGGACGTCTGTTATGGCTATACACCCACGCGCGGGCCAAAAGGCTCAGCAAGAAGACCTGCATAATATTCCTGCGCTCGTTGCTAATTACTTTTTAATTCAACCTGAAGCTGGCAACCAAGCACAAAGTGTGCAATTTGGTACTTCCGGTCACCGTGGTTGCGCTGACAAAGCAACCTTCAATGAAAACCACATTTTAGCAATAGCGCAAGCTGTTGCTGAAGTTCGTGCAGAAAAGGGCACTACAGGTCCACTTTTCGTAGGTAAAGATACTCACGCATTGTCAGAGCCTGCATTCTCAACTGTCGTTGAAGTGCTTGTAGCAAACGGCGTTACTGTTATCGCTCAAGAGAACAATGGCTACACCCCAACACCGGGTATTTCTCACGCTATTCTTACACATAACTTAGCAAATGCGGATAAAGCGGATGGTATTGTTATCACACCATCGCATAACCCACCGCAAGATGGTGGCATCAAGTACAACCCAACGCATGGCGGTCCAGCAGAAGCAGAACTTACTCAGGCTATTGAGGATCGTGCTAACGACATCATTGCTAATGAAATGAAAGACGTGAAACGTCTTCCTATTGCAGTAGCAAAAACTCAGCCTTTATTCCAAGAGCGTGACCTTGTTAAGCCGTACATCGATGACTTGGTAAATGTGATTGATATGGAAGCGATTCAGAAGTCAAACCTGAAAATCGGCGTTGATCCATTAGGTGGTTCAGGTATCGATTATTGGCGTCAAATTGCCAGCGCTTACAACTTGGATCTGACGTTAGTCAGCGAAGCGGTAGACCCATCATTCCAGTTTATGTCTTTAGATAAAGACGGCGTGGTTCGCATGGACTGTTCATCACCTTATGCTATGGCGGGATTACTGGCGCTTAAAGATGACTACGATTTAGCATTTGGTAATGACCCAGATTATGACCGTCACGGTATTGTGACGCCAAAAGGCCTAATGAACCCGAACCACTATTTGGCTGTTTGTATCGACTATCTGTACCGTCATCGTAGCCAGTGGCGTGACGATGTGGCAGTAGGTAAGACGCTAGTATCGAGTGCGCTAATTGACCGTGTGGTTGCCGACCTTGGCCGCACACTGTGTGAAGTACCTGTGGGCTTTAAGTGGTTTGTAGATGGTCTGTATAACGGCGAGTTTGGCTTCGGTGGTGAAGAAAGTGCTGGTGCGTCCTTCTTACGTAAAGACGGAACGCCATGGTCAACGGACAAAGACGGTATCATCCTTTGCTTGCTAGCTGCTGAAATTACCGCGGTAACGGGTAAGAATCCACAAGAGTACTACGAAGAGCTGGCAGCGAAGCACGGTGAATCTAAGTACAACCGTATTCAAGCTGTTGCCAACACTGAACAAAAGAATGTACTTAAGAAACTGTCTCCAGAAATGGTAGCGGCAGAAACGTTAGCTGGTGATGCCATCACAGCTCGTTTGACGCACGCTCCAGGTAACGGTGCTGTAATCGGCGGTCTGAAAGTGACGACAGAAAACGGCTGGTTTGCGGCTCGTCCGTCAGGCACAGAGGACATCTATAAGATTTATTGTGAAAGCTTCAAAGGTGAAGAGCATTTGAAACTGATCGAGGCAGAAGCGCAAGAAATCGTCAATCAGGTGTTTGCCGCGGCAGGTCTGTAATCTTAATCTGATAGATTAACGATTAGTTCTACTATTAATAATATTGTAATAAGCGGTCGCAAATTGCGGCCGTTTTTTTATGCAATAGTTTCGAATAAAACGCAGATAAAAAAACACCGCCATTTAGGCGGTGTAAGAAAATTTGACAGACAGGTCAAAAATACAGGAAGTACACACATCGACTAGGGGATAACTAGCCAAAGTGTGGTGGTAGAATCTACCTAACTCGAAAATCGAGATTGCAAACACAACATCGCAAGCGCAAGTCAATTGATTCTACAGAGAATCAAGCCGTTCAGACTCGCGTTTGCGGGATGAAATATAGAATTTCTCTGGCTGTTCGGCAATGGACAATTTATAATGTTTCAGATTAAAAAAACTAATGCTTTAGAGAGTCGCTATGTCTAGACGTTTGCCTCCACTTAACTCGCTAAAAGTTTTCGAAGCTGCAGCGCGCCATTTGAGTTTTACTCGCGCAGCCGAAGAACTGTTTGTGACCCAAGCTGCGGTCAGTCATCAGATTAAAGCCCTTGAAGAATTCTTGGGATTAAAACTGTTTCGTCGCCGTAATCGTTCATTATTACTTACCGAAGAAGGGCAAGGGTATTTTCTTGATATCAAAGATATATTTACCTCTTTAGCCGAAGCGACAGATAAGGTGTTAGAGCGAAGCGAAAAAGGTGCGTTGACCATCAGCTTACCGCCGAGCTTTGCGATTCAGTGGTTGGTTCCTAGGCTTGCTGACTTTAATGAGCAAGAACCTGACATTGATGTGCGCATAAAGGCGGTGGACATGGATGAGGGTTCGCTAACGGATGACGTTGACGTAGCGATTTACTACGGTCGCGGCAATTGGCCTGGTTTACGTGCTGATAAGCTCTATCAGGAGTTTTTGGTGCCACTCTGCTCTCCAGCACTGTTACTTGGCAATAAGCCTTTAGATGCGCTATCCGATTTGTCAAAACACACCTTATTGCATGATACCTCTCGTAAAGACTGGAAGCAGTTTGCGAAACAAAACGAGATTGATGGCGTAAATGTGAATCATGGCCCGATATTCAGTCACTCGACTATGGTGCTGCAAGCTGCGGCACATGGGCAAGGGATTGCTTTAGGGAATAACGTATTAGCCCAACCCGAGCTTGATGCTGGGCGATTGATTGCTCCGTTTGATGAAGTGCTGGTCACCAAGAATGCGTTTTACGTCGTGTGCCATGATAAACAAGCAGATATGGGACGTATCGCGACCTTTAGAGATTGGATGTTAGCTAAGGCACAGAGTGAGCAAGAGGAACTTCTGGATGAATAATGTTGTGTTTGATGGCCCAGAAAATGGACCACTGTTCTTATTTGCTCACGGTGCGGGCGCTGGAATGGACCATGAGTTCATGCAAGATGTCACCACGCGTTTGGCTGAAAAAGGGGTTCGCGTTGCTCGTTTCAATTTTCCTTATATGGAAAAACGTGCAATAGATGGCAGAAAACGCCCACCTGATCGTGCGCCTAAACTGTTAGAGGCGATGACTGCAGTCATAGAGGAAGTTGCTGATGGTCAGCCGATAGTGATTGGTGGTAAGTCGATGGGAGGACGCATGGCATCCATGCTATCTGAACATCCCATGGTTCAATCCATTGCTTGTCTAGGTTTCCCATTCCATCCTCCTGGTAAACCAGAGAATTATAAAGGCGCACATTTAGCGACGATCGATAAACCGATTCTTATTATCCAAGGAGAGCGAGATACGTTTGGGAAATTTGAAGAATTCGAACAGTTCGAGTTTTCAGACCAAGTCTCAACCAGCTTTATTCCCGATGGTGATCATAGCTTTAAGCCTCGCAAGTCTTCGGGGTTCACGGAAGCCCAAAATAGACAGTTAGCCGTAGATCGTCTCGCGTTGTTTATCAAAGGGATCTCTGATGTCTAGCCGCTTTCTTGTCATAGTCGCTTCTATTTCGGGGCTGTTGAGTGTTGCGCTTGGAGCGTTTGCTGCCCACGGTTTGAAAAAGATACTGTCGCCTTATCTTATTGGCGTTTTCGAAACGGGCGTGACTTATCAGTTTATTCATACTTTAGCGATCCTACTGTGTGCTTTGTTGGCAACGATCGTTAGCAACCCTAATTCTCGAAAGGCATTTCATCGTGCTGCGATTTGCTTTATCATCGGCATCCTTTTCTTTAGCGGTAGTCTATACGCCTTAGCGCTAACAGGGGTGAAGTGGTTTGGACCTATCACTCCAATGGGCGGCGTGATGTTTATGGTAGGTTGGGTATTTCTCGCCTACGCTGGATATCAGATGACTGACGAAACAACCAAAGATGGAGTCAATCAGTGAAACAAGTAATGCTTTATTGCCGCTCTGGATTCGAGAAAGAGTGTGCAGGTGAGATTCAAGACAAAGCGAATGCCATTGAAGTATTCGGCTTCCCTAGAGTGAAGAATAACTCTGGCTATGTGATATTTGAATGTTACCAAGCAGGCGATGCAGATAGATTGATTCGTGAGATCGATTTCCAATCACTGATTTTTGCTCGTCAAATGTTTGCCATCGCGAGTGAACTAGAGTCACTCCCAGCAGAAGACCGTATTACGCCGCTACTTGAATCATTGGAGTCCATTGAGCAATTTCCTCGCTGTGGGGATTTACGTATTGAAACCCCTGATACTAATGAAGCGAAAGAGCTTCTTAAGTTCTGTCGTAAGTTCACGGTGCCGGTTCGCCAAGCGATGCGTGGTAAAGGTTATCTGTTCAATAAAGAGCATAGTAAGAAGCCAGTGCTGCATATTTGCTTTATTCGTTCAGGACACTGCTTTGTTGGTTACTCCTATCCAGAAAATAGCTCAGCGTTTTTCATGGGTATCCCTCGTCTTAAGTTCCCGGCGGATGCGCCAAGTCGCTCAACATTAAAGCTTGAGGAAGCATTCCACGTCTTTATCCCTAAAGAAGAGTGGGATACTCGATTAGCATCAGGCATGTGGGGCGTTGATTTAGGTGCTTGTCCAGGCGGTTGGACGTATCAATTAGTGCGTCGTTCGATGTTTGTTCATGCTATCGATAATGGCATGATGGCAGACAGCTTAATGAATACTGGTCAAGTTAAGCATCATCAAGTCGATGGTTTTAAGTTTGAGCCACCACGTAAAAACGTTACTTGGTTGGTGTGTGATATGGTTGAGAAACCAGCTCGTGTTGCTCATCTGATGGGCGAGTGGTTGATTCGTGGTTGGGCGAAAGAGACTATCTTTAACCTGAAGTTGCCAATGAAAGGTCGCTATGACGAAGTTCTTCAGGATATTGAAAACCTTAAGGTATTCTTAATCGAGAACAAGGTGAAGTTTAAGCTTCAAGCTAAGCACTTGTATCACGACCGTGAAGAAATCACAGTGCACATCCAAGTGCTATCCAACATCTCGCCTCACTAAAGCGTATTGGGGGCTTAAGACTGAGCGCTTGAGCCCTCGAATCTGATATCTTGTAAATTAAAGCCTAGCTCAATGTCGGTTTTGAGTGCGGCAACCTGCTTACACTTTCTCGCCATTTCAATATGCTCATCTAACTTCTTACGGTATTTAGCTGCGAGGTCCTCTGAGGCATAAGCCGACTCGATATCGTCGAACTGATTAAGGATTTCCTTGGCCGCTTTAGGTCCTACCCCGGCAACCCCGGGTACTTGTGATGAGCTGATTCCGGTTAACCCCCAGTAGTCGGCAAGTTGTTCCGGTTTGACCCCAAACTCTTGCTCAACAAATGGTGCGTCTAGCCAACGGTGTTGGAAATAATCGCGAATTTGTAATGTTGGCGAAAGTATCTGGCAATAGCCTTTATCTGTAGAAATAATGGTGACTTTCTCGTTGTGACTGGCTACTTTTACCGCCAAGGTCGCGACCAAGTCATCAGCTTCATCGCCTTCAGAAAGCAAGGAATCGATGCCTAATTGCCACCAAGCATCTTGTATTTTTTCCAAACCATTGAATAAAGGCTCAGGCATGGGTTTACGGTTTTGCTTGTATTCAGGAAGGATGTCAGCGCGCCAACCTCGATCCTGTTCATGATGGTCAAACACGGCAATGATATGCGTGGGTTTGGACTCGTCTAAAATGCGATGTAAGGTTCTCGACGTGGTTTGAATGGTTCTATCGATATCTGTTGGGTCGGGTTGAACCGCATGTACTCGGCGGATGAGATTGAGTGCATCGATGATAACGAGATGAATTGACATAAATTTAAGGCCACTTGAGAACGTGGCCTTATTGTAAATAATCTTCAGTTGAGTTTCAGTGTTTTATTCGCCGTTGGCGATTCGATAACATGGAACATACTCAGAACCCGGTAATTTCATGCGTTGTTGCGCCACGAAATCAGCTAACAATCGGTCCATTTTCTTCATTAATGATTTATCACCGTCAATGATAAATGGTCCATGTTTCTCTATCTCTTTGATGCCTTCAGCTTTAACGTTACCAGCCACGATGCCAGAAAACGCTTGGCGCAGGGCGGCTGCTAGGTTTTCAGGTCTTTGGTTAAGATGTAAATCTAACCCTGCCATATTTTCATGAGTGGGGTCGAACGGAAGTTGGAACTCAGGTTCAATATGCAGTGACCAGTTGTAGCTGTATGCATCGCCCGTTTTTTTACGATGTTCTTTTACCGTTGGCATCGCCTGTTTCATGATTTGTGCAGCTTTCTCTGGATTATCAATAATGATCTGATAATACTTCGTCGCTTCTTCGCCAAGGGTCGAACGGACAAACTCATCAATGGAGCGGAAGTAGGCTTCGCTCTCTTTTGGACCTGTCAGGACGATTGGCATTGGCTGGTCGGCATTATTCGGATGCATCATGATACCAAGGATATATAGTAGTTCTTCAGCTGTCCCTGGACCACCAGGGAAAATAATAATACCGTGGGCAATTCGAACAAACGCTTCCAAGCGCTTTTCAATGTCGGGCATGATAACCAGCTCATTGACGATTGGGTTTGGTGGCTCGGCCGCAATAATTGATGGTTCGGTTAAACCTAGATAACGCTGCTCAGTATAACGCTGTTTGGCGTGACCAATCGCGGCTCCTTTCATTGGTCCTTCCATTGCGCCTGGACCACAACCAGTGCAGATATTAAGCTCTCGTAGACCAAGTTCGTTACCGACTTCTCGAGTGTACTGGTATTCTGTTGGGTTTATGGAGTGTCCGCCCCAACAGACAATCAAATTAGGTTCGATACCCGGAATCAATGTGCCCGCATTACGTAAGATACCAAACACTAAGTTAGTGATATGGGTAGAGTTGGTCAGGTTAAGTCGCTGACTATCGGCCAAGTGCATGTTGACGTATACGATGTCACGTAACACAGAGAAGAGGTGTTCTTGGATACTTTTGATAATATGACCATCCACGAATGCATGTTCTGGTGGATTGGCTAGTTCAAGTTTGATGCCGCGTTCACGGCGCATGACATTAACATCAAAAGTCTTATATTTGTCGAGCAGCTCTTTTGAGTTGTCGGTGTGGCTGCCGGAATTGAGTACCGCTAAGGTACAATTGCGATACAGTTGATAAAGGTCACTAGATGCGGTTTTTTTAAGACGCTCTACTTCTAGCTGAGACAGCAGGTCCATACTCCCTGCTGGGCTAATATGCGTGATCATAAGCATTTCCTTTTCTAGAACCGAAAGCGATTCATGTCTCGCTACTGTCTGTATTTGTTGGCTGAAAGCTTAAGAGTCAAATATCAGACAGTGAACCAATCGCCTTAGTTATTCGTGTTGTTATAGTTATTTGCGTTGCTATAGTTACTCGCGCTTTGCAGTCGGTCGCGTAGTTTTAGTTATTGGCTGTGGACTTAGTTCCAGCAATAGCTTCGGTTAAGTACACAGATAACTATTAGATTAGCAAATGTGACACAAGTTTCTATAACTATTTGAAAAATAAAAGAGGACTAGGGCTTCCAAGCCAATTGGTTAGGACCGAGTTTTTGAGTGTGTGTGATCGTTTTGTGTAAACGCTCAAGCACTTCATCTGGGGTGTCATTGTGACTAAAGGCCGTACTTGCTGCTGATAAAGTGATAGTGATCAGTTGGTCACGGAATTTGAATGGTAAGTTGCTGATTTTAGTTTGTATTTCTCTAACTTTAGCTTGGCAATAAGCTTCATTTTGCTCAGGCATAATCAGTACAAACTCTTCGCCAGAGAAGCGAGCAACGGTATCTGTCTTTGAAACTGTGCTTGAAATGGTTTTAGCGATGATTTTAAGAGCCTTATCTCCAGCGCTATAGCCAAAATTGTGGTTTATGCTCTTAAACTTATCGATATCAAAGATAATAACCCAGAGTGGATGCTGATTCTTAAGCCAGCGACGATATTCGATCTCAAGTTTATCCAGCAAAGCGGTACGATTGTAGACCTTAGTAAGGGGGTCTAACAGCATGCGTTTGGATTGATCCTCTAGGCGGCGTCGATAGTCTTGAGTGACATCGTAAAGTGACTCAAGCTGATTATTGCTGTGCGTCATTCTTTCTAACAAGGCTTGTTCACGAGCTTCGGCATGTTGCAGGCGCTCGGTTAGGGAAGCTAGTTGAGCAAACAATGGATTCATGGTTCGCTTAGCATCTTCTAAGTCTTGCAAGTTGGCGATACTGTTTTGTCCCGTAGTCACTAAATCACTGAGTTCTTTACTCATGATTTGTCGCTGCTCAAAGTAGATTTGATTCTGATCGAGGTTTTGAGCATTGCTTTTTAGTGAGGACGAAAGTGACGTATTTACTCGTTCTAAAAATTGCTCTGAGGTGCGACGCTCATATTTGGTGGCATCAATAACCAAACGTAGTACTTGTAAGGTCAGCTCGAGCAAGTTATTGCCGGAGGCATCAGTAAGTAGCTTAGAGCGAATTTCAAACAACTGCTCCCCAGGCTCACCGTCAAAATCAAGTTCTGTAATCAGGTTCTGAAGCTCGTCACCTAAGGTTAACAGTAAAGCGGAATCCGCACTGATTTCTGGTTCTTTGGAGGTTAACGCAGAGTTTGAGGTAATAATCTTGATGGCACGTTCATAAATTGCCAGCAGTTTCACCGCGTTATCAGTGAGTTTTAGTGAGTTGTTGTCGTTGTAAGCAAGGATAGAGCGCAGGTCACGCTTGATTTGAGCGGGTAGGCCAGCAACACGCTGCAACGTTTCGCCACTGCGTCGAGTCTGCTCTTCCAATGAGCTTTGTTGTTTTTCCATGGCAACTGCCTTTTGACCGATCAGGCGCTCCAAAATAGCAAACTTTGGCACCAAACTACTGATGTCTTTGTTATGCTCTAACTCATGGCGTAATTCAATCAGTTTGTCATCAATTCGCGAGTGCGAACCAATATGGGCGTGACTTAAGGTACCAATAAAGCGTTTTAGAATGGTTTGCTCACGACGAGATTTCAGCGATGCATCTCGTTGAGCAACGCGTAATTGCTCCAACTGCATTCTAAGCTGATGGAGATTCTCCATTGTCTCGCTATCCTGTGAGCCCATAAATCCTATAAAAACAAACTAGTTGTCACACTTATTGATGTATTGATTGATAATATCAAAAAACATCACAACGTCACGTAATCTTGCGTTCAAGTGCCGTATTTTTACTCACTAGTCAGTATTTTTTTGAACCCGTCCTCATTCTGAGAGGATGAGTGCACTTTTATTAGTCCTTGTTTTATAGCGGTTCGACATGCTTGTCGGATATCTTCAGTCGCTAAACTTGCAGCAGGTGCATTATCTATCGCCTTCAAATAAACCCAATGACTTTTACTTTCTTTCATACTGACATCACGTGCCATATGCGTGGCGATGAGTAAGATGTCAAGCAGCTCTTTATCATTGATGGCGGTGTAGGCTCGTGGCAAGAAGGGGTAGTTGGCCATGCCGACTCGGACGATACGATTGATGTTTCGATTTGGCTCAAATTCGTCCACCCAACTTTGAATTTCTTCGAATAAACTCTCTGCGGTTCGCGGCTTAATACTCGGCTCAATGTAGAGTAAGTTCGCGTCGGAGAAATGATAGATACGAGCGGGGCTTTCTATTTTGCTACGGATAAATTCACCAAATGCTCGTTCTAGTTCGAGACCCGATTTGTAACCGTTTTGAAGGTACATGTTTCTTAGGAACGGTACATCGATCATGACAAAACGAAGACGATCGCTTAGTGGCTCGTTAATGAGCTCACCAACCTGCCACTGTTCAAAGTAGCTTTGGGTACGCTGTAAAGAACTTGGTAAGTTAGCGTTCAATAAACGTAGGTTCGGTAAACCAGAGCGAGCATGGGTAAATAACGTGTCATTAAGTTCTTTTAACTCGGTTTTGTTACGTCGATAAACATAGAACAATCTCAGCCCCATCAGTGCCATGACAGAGAGGGCACAGAACAGACCAAAAGCGACTTTCTGGAACTTTTTCTGTTGCAGCAGTGCATCTTTGAGCTCTTGTTTTTGCGTTTCGTAGTGTAGGCCCTGTTCAACAAACTGTTTTTGTTGCCTGAAGGCGTCTTCACTTATTTGATTAAGCTGATCTTGCTGGTAAATGCGCAGCGAATTAGCTTTCTTAATTTCATCGAGTGCTTGTTGGTAGTGGCCTTGCTGTTCATGGCCTAACGCTAACAACTGGTATGCTTGCTGTTCTAGCGATGTTTGATTCAGGGATTTACTCAGCTCAAGTGCCTTGGTGGCATGTTCAATGACTTTGTCATTTTCTTGCTGGTGGTAAGCTAGTCCTGCGTACAATAGTGACGCACGCGCCTTAAGCGCCGGGTAATCGGCATAACTTAATAGGTTTTCTGCTCGGGTAAGATACTGCTCGGCAAGCGGATAGTTGTAGAGTTGCAAATACGTGGATGCCAAACTAATTCTAATATCGATGACTTTTTCGATATTTTTATCGGTTGCTTGGTGGTCGATAACATTAAAGTAATGCACTAAAGCCAAGTTGTATTTCCCTTGAAGGAAATAAATATCCCCCATGAGCTTTAACACATCCGCGAGGATAGGGGACTCAGGGTAATTGCCATAAAAATCGGCGGCTTGTGACAAGTGTTCAAGCGCTTTATCCAGTACCTGACGCTGCATGAATAACTGCGCTAGCAATTGGTTAATATGTGCCAGCTGATCGCTACTGTTCAGCTCGATTGCGGTCCAATAAGCGAGCAAGAGCTCAGATAGCGCTTCGTTGTAGCGTCGGTAGCGGAGGAAGTGGGTGCCATAAGCGGTATGATATTCAACTTCCCATTTCGAAAGTTTATCTTGCGGTACGAATTCATTCGCCTTTTGATACATATGATTCGCGAGATCGTATTCATTTTCCGCCGAAGCTATCTCTGCTTGTAAGATTTTGATGCGGTAGCTGGTGCGGTTAGCGATGCTTTGGCCTTTACGAATCGCCTCAAGGTCTTTTTCTATAGTCTTGAGCGCATCTAACGCCTTTGCCCCTTCGCTGTCTGTCAGCCATAGTAAACGTGTCTTGAGAATACGAACATCCAACTCTAAGAACAGCAAGTGATATTGCTTGGTCATTGACTCGGCTTTATCTAAGCCTTGCAACGCCTCGCGGACTCGCCCCAAGTTAAACTGGGCTTGAGAAGCGATGATTAACGCATTCACCGTACTTAATGGCGTTCGAATGCGTTGGTCGGTATCGTCACGAGATAGGTTTGGAAGGCGATCATCATTGGGCTCTGCAAAACTGCGGTTTGTCAGGTAGTCGGTCGCGATTTCTAGCGCTTTGCTGGGCTCAATTTCGACCAACTTATCCGCCTCAACCAAGAGGGGAGAAGTAAAAGACGACGTTGCATTCGCCACACTACTTAGAAGCGCTGCAAAAATCCCTAATACAACCCAAAATTTAGAGCCCATGAAAGTGTCCATTTCCTGAAGTTTAAAAGGTTACTGTCTTGCCATACGAGCATTATGCTCAGGTGCTTGATATTGATTAGAACGGTATGGGTTGATGTCTAAACCACCGCGACGAGTGTATCTTGCATACACAGTTAACTTAGTTGGATTACAGTATTGCATCAAATCAGTGAAAATACGTTCGACACACTGTTCGTGGAATTCGTTGTGTTCGCGGAAGGACACTAAGTAGCGCAGTAACGCTTCTCGATCTATCTTTGCGCCTTGATATTGTATTTCCACGCTGCCCCAATCTGGCTGATTAGTGATCAAGCAATTTGATTTTAGCAGATGGCTATGAAGCGCTTCCTCAACGATTTCATCACCCGCAGCGTCTTTAAGAAGCTCTGCATCAAATTCGTAGTTATCGATGGCAATATCCTGGTCATCAATACATTCGCCTGCCATACCTACGATTTTGGTATTTTCGAAATCCGCGACAGGGGTCAGTTTGACACTGACCGTTTCGCCTGCGCAGTTAGACAGATCAGTTGCAATTGTGGACTGCACTTGCTCCCAAGTTGCAAATCGCGTTTGATTGTAGCTATTCAAATACAGTTTGAATGACTTCGACTCGATAAGGTTTGCACTCGTAGCTGGAATGGACACTTCACCGACCGCGACTTGAGGTAAACCTTTAGCATTGAGCCATGAGATTTCATATAGCGTCCAAATATCACACCCTTGGAATGGCAGAGTTTTCCCTAGTTCAAGGTCATCACGATTTAAGCTTCTCGGCACTGGTTGCAATAAAGTGGCATCGTAGTGATTGGCGTACTCGGTTTTTTGGCCGAGGGTGAGACCTGAAAGCTCTTTAGCGTTGGAATATTTGCTCATAATTGTGTGATATTTCGATTAGAATAAGCTGAATTTTACGAGATCCCTGAATAGCTGTCATCCTTTGTCGTGGTAAAACGCGTTGTAAGCGAAGGATAACTGGAGAGAATATGAATCAAAGTGTACAACAAGCTTTGGAGGCGTTTTCAAAACGCTATCAACAAGCATGGCAAGAAAAACATCAAACACTTCCTGCTAGTGAAGAATTGCATGGATTAGTTTCCCCATGTATTGATAGCAAAGACGAGCAACAGGTTTATTGGACACATTGTCTTCGCGATGCTCCTGAGATGCTCGAAAACATCGAACAAGGTATTGAGTTGAGCCTTCACGATGACATTAAAGGTTTTTACGGCCATCAATATAGTGCTGATATGGAAGCAACTTGGCAGGGTAACGAACTGACCTTACTGCAAGTTTGGAGTGACGATGATTTTACTCGTTTGCAAGAAAATATCTTGGGCCACTTGGTGACACAAAGAAGGTTGAAGCTTAAGCCTACGGTATTTATCGCGGCAACCGATGCCGATATGGACGTGATTTCAATCTGCAACATCACTGGAAATGTCATTCTGGAGCGTTTGGGTACCGATAGAAGAGATGTGATTGCTGAAGATATCGTCACTTTCCTCGATGGATTGGAGCCTAACGTTTAATTATGTATGTTGTTGAGCTTCATTTTGAGTGTTTTGATAACACCACCATCAGCGCAGTAGAAAAAGGTATTAATGGCCTGATGGATGCGCTGCGATATAACGGTCAGGTATTAGGGCGTGAATTTCCCATAGTGATGGGGGAAGGGGAGTTTTTTGTACGAGCTGTGTGTCCTGAACAAGAAAGCCTACATCCCAAACATCACTCTGATTTTGTGAAAGTCTGCCTCAAGCGTTTATCAGAGGCATGCCTGCTCGCACCTAAAGTAAGATTATTGGGACGCGATATTAACTCAGAGCAAGCGGCAGAAGATGAAGTACCAAGTTGGCAAGTGCTTTATACCACCTATGTGCACACTTGTTCTCCACTTCGAAGTGGTGAGACCTTATTGCCTATTCCGCTCTACCGAAACCCTCCGACTCTAAATGGAGACCATAAGTCGGTCATTAAATGGCAAACCGAATGGCAAGCTTGCGATGAGATTCAGATGGCAGGAGGATGTAAAGCTGAGCATGCCGCATTACGAGAGCTATCGGACATTGGTAGTGATATTTTCCGTCGTGGTTGGGATATTCGTGGCCGCATTGAGTACATTACACAAATTCCAACCTATTACTATCTCTACAAAGTTGGTGGTAAGGATCTAGCAGAAGAGAAAGCTCGCAAATGCCCTAAATGTGGTGGTGAATGGCTACTTGATGAGCCTTTGCATGACATTTTCTACTTCAAATGCGATACCTGCCGAATAGTGTCGAATATTTCTTGGGATCATCTGAAGTAAAACAGTTTGAACGCAGGGTTTAGAACGTAAAAAAGGTTGAAGCGAGATGCTTCAACCTTTTTTTTATCTGAGTTAAAAGCGAGTCATTACCAGCCTTTAACAACACCACCTTGGAAGATATCAGAAGCGGCGTTGTAGACTTCGTCAGTTTGGTATGCTTTAACGAAGTTTTGTACATTTTCAGCGTTTACATTGTCTTCACGAGCTACGATAAGGTTTACGTATGGCGACTCTTTATCTTCAACAAATACGCCGTCTTTTTGAGGTGTTAGGTTGATAGAGCTAGCGTACGTAGTGTTAATGACTGACAGCGCAACATCGTCGAGTGAACGTGGAAGTTGAGCAGCGTCAAGCTCAACGATGGTGATGTTTTTCGGATTGCTCTCGATGTCACGAACGGTAGCCAGTAGACCAACGCCATCACGTAGCGTGATCAGACCTTGTTGCTCAAGAAGCAGCAGAGAACGACCTAGGTTTGTTGGATCGTTTGGTACTGCAATGCGAGCACCATCTTGGATTTCATCCACAGACTTTACTTGCTTAGAGTAGCCTGCGATAGGGTAGACAAATGTGTTACCTGCAACAGTCAGCTTATAGTTGCGGTCTGCAATTTGTTGATCCAAATATGGCTTATGTTGGAATGCGTTGATATCAATAGAGCCATCATCTAACGCTGCGTTTGGCGTCACGTAATCTGTGAAGGTAACTAACTCAACATCAAGGTTGTATTTTTCTTTTGCTACTTTCGCTGCTACTTCTGCTACCTGTGCTTCTGCACCGGCCATAACACCAACTTTGATTTTGTTAGTATCGGCTTCTTTCTCACCACAACCGGCTAGAACGAGTGCAGACGCTGCTGCTGCGATTGCGAGTAAATTCTTAACATTGAATTTCATGACTCTCTCCTTGTTATAAATCTAAAACTTCAATTATCTGTGGTCTACTCGGCGCACAATAGCGTCGCCAATAGACTGAATAATTTGTACTAATACGATGAGCATGACGACAGTAACTGCCATGATAACCACATCATATCGGTGGAATCCGTAACGTATCGCGACATCACCAAGACCACCGCCACCCACTGTGCCAGCCATTGCTGAGTAGCTTACAAGTGTCACTAATGTGATTGTCACTGAATTGACAATAGTCGGTAATGCTTCAGGAAGCAGCACTTTGGTAATAATTTGATAAGGGGTAGCACCCATTGACTGCGCCGCTTCCACTAAGCCCGTTGGAACTTCAAGCAAGGCGCCTTCAATTAAACGAGCGACAAATGGAATAGCCCCTACTGTTAATGGCACGATGGCTGCAGTTGTACCAATAAAGGTGCCGATGAGCATTTTGGTCACTGGAATGATGGCGACCATTAACACTAAGAATGGTACAGAACGGCCTACGTTGACTATGGCACCTAGCACACTATTTAGGCGTGGATTTTCCAGCAAGCCACCTTTCTTCGTCGTATGGAGAATCACCCCTAGCGGAATACCTACTGCGAAGCCAACAATGCCAGCAACAGCGACCATGTAGAGCGTTTCCCATGTCGCGCCGAGCAGTAGATTGCTATTAAGTGATAGCCATTCAGAGACAGTATTAAAGGACATAGCCAAGTACCTCTACTTTTACATTGTGGTCACGAAGGTATTGGATTGCTGCATTATCATCGCTTTCATTACCGAATAACTCAGCAACCATCATGCCAAATTTAACCCCACCGGCATAATCAAGATCTGAGCTGAGAATGCTTACATCAATATTGTATTTGCGCGCAATTTGCGTCATTAGCGGTGCGTCAACGGTTGCTCCAGTGAACTCAAGGCGTACCAGTGGGTAACTGCCGTCAACTCGTTCGGTTTGCAAGCGAGCTTGATAATCTTCCGGAATAGAAAGATCCAGTGTGGAGCGAATAAATTCGTGCGCGAGCTCGGTTTTAGGATGAGCGAAGATTTCGCCCACAGTGCCTTTCTCTACAAGGCGACCATCACCAATGATTGCCACTTCATGGCAGATGCTTTTCACCACATCCATTTCATGAGTAATAAGTAACATGGTGATTTTAAGTTTACGGTTAATTTCTTTGAGCAGTTCAAGAATAGACTGAGTCGTCGCTGGGTCTAGTGCGCTCGTCGCTTCATCGCATAACAGAACTTTAGGATCAGAAGCCAAGGCTCGAGCAATGGCGACGCGCTGCTTTTGTCCGCCACTCAGGTTAGCCGGATAGGTGTCACGTTTGTCGGCAAGGCCCACTAATTTAAGCAGTTCAGAGACTTTGTTCTCAATATCAGAGCTCGCTTTACCTGCAAGTTCAAGTGGTAACGCGACGTTCTCAAATACGGTACGAGATGAAAGCAGATTAAAGTGCTGAAAGATCATGCCAATATTGCGGCGCGTTTCGCTGAGCTCTGACTTGGACAGTTTAGTCAGGTCAATACCATCAACAATGACTG
Source organism: Vibrio sp. McD22-P3 (assembly GCF_021568915.1). Lineage (NCBI taxonomy): Bacteria > Pseudomonadati > Pseudomonadota > Gammaproteobacteria > Vibrionales > Vibrionaceae > Vibrio > Vibrio sp. McD22-P3. The sequence continues at coordinate 110,476 of NZ_JAKGTN010000001.1, read as the reverse complement.
CTCCAGACGTCGGTGCTTCTAGCATGTTAACGCAACGAATCAGGGTACTTTTCCCTGCACCGGACGAGCCAATCACACCAAAAATGGTGCCTTCTGCAATATGAAGGTTAATATCAGACAAAGCATTGATTTCCTTTGTCCCTTGATAAAACACTTTGTTTACCTGATTAATTTCGATCATCTAAGCAACCTAAACCCAATGAGTAGCATAAAAGTTTGAACTACATCTCAATTGATAGAAGATGCTATGGGTTTCACCGATTTGTGTCAATAGATATTTTTACGTCTAGACGTCTAAACGGCATTTTCATAGTGATGTGGATATAAAAGCATGTAATAATTCATGTCATTAGCACTTATCTAGAGCAAGAGAGTAACCTGTGGCAAAACCAGCTGTGTTTTTAGACCGTGATGGCGTAATCAATATCGACCATGGCTATGTAAGCGATGAACATGACTTCGAATATGTTGAAGGTGTGTTTGAAGCGACCAAGAAGTTACAAGATATGGGCTACATGCTCGTGCTAGTAACGAACCAGTCAGGGATCGCTCGTGGGATGTTCTCAGAAGACCGCTTTTTGTCTCTAACTCAATGGATGGACTGGAATTTCTCAGATAATGGCGTCGAATTTGACGGTATTTACTACTGCCCTCATCATCCAGAGCACGGTGTTGGTGACTACAAACAAGATTGTGATTGTCGCAAACCAAAGCCGGGAATGTTCATTTCGGCAAGAGATTTTCTCAAGATAGATATGGCTAAATCCGTTATGGTGGGTGACAAAGCAGAAGATATGATGGCGGCTGAAGCAGCTGGTGTAGGTACTAAGATTTTGGTACGTACAGGTAAGCCTGTTACTGAGCGCGGTGAGTCCATTGCGACTACGGTTCTTGATAGCATCCGCGATGTACCAGCGTATCTTGCTAAATAGACACAAACTGAATGGGTGTTAGCCTTAAAGAGGAGAAATGATGCTATCAATTGCAAAAAAAACGTTGTTACCCGTTTTATTGGTGAGTGGATTGGCGGCATGCAGTAGTGGCGGACAAACGGAATCCACAGCTAGTAATTATCATGTGCTCCAATATGAGTGTGATAGTCAAAATTTCCAGGTCACTCAACTTTCCAGTGAACAAATCCTTTTGCTGATAGATAAGACGGAATATCCGTTGCATCGAGTCCCCTCAGCATCCGGCGTGCGCTATACCTTGGATGGTGAATCGCAAACCGATTCTAATATTGAGTTGTTCAGTAAAGGTCGAGAAGGCATGCTGACAATGAATGGTGTCACTGATAAGTCCTGCCGTATGACCACACGCAGTATTCCTAAAGGCTAATGACTAAAAAACTGACCATACTTGATATCGCGAAACTATCGGGAGTCGGCAAATCGACCGTCTCTCGAGTGTTGACCAATGACCCCAAAGTTAAGCCTGAGACTCGCGAAAAGGTAGAGCAGGTGATCGCGGAGCATGGTTATGTTCCGTCAAAATCGGCTCAGTCTATGCGAGGTGGTGGAGCTCAGAACGTGATTGGTGTGATCATTTCTCGACTGGATTCCCCTTCTGAAAACAAAGCCGTCAGCAGCATGCTTAATGTACTTTATGCGGCAGGCTATGACGTGGTGATTATGGAAAGCCAGTTCGATCCGGTGAAAACTAATGAGCATCTTAACGTGTTGCGAAAGCGAAATGTGGATGGGGTAATAGTGTTTGGTTTTACCGAGTTGGATCTGGATGCCGTGGCAGATTGGGATGAAAAGGTAGTTGTGATTGCGATGGATACCGATCGAGTGTCGTCGATCAATTACGACAATGCCGGTTTGATCCATGCGGTTCTCAATAAGCTTAAAGATCAAGGCGTGAGTGATCTGGCGTTTATTGGTGTAGATCCTGAAGATAAAACTACAGGTTTAGCTCGCTTAAACGCTTATCAAGTTTGGTGTGAAGAGCAGCAATTGCCGGCTCGGTTTCGTACCGGAGCACTTCATCATGAGAGTGCATACTCACTAGTGGATGATGTGGTGAGTGATTCTCTGCAAGCCATTGTCTGCGCCAGCGATACTCTAGCACTGGGCACCATTAAGCGCTTACAAGAGTTAGGAAGAGAGGACATTATTGTCACGGGTATTGGTGGCAATGAATTGTTGTCATTTTTATTCCCAAATATCTACAGTATTGATCCTGGCTATCATCAAGCAGGTGAAAAAGCTGCTAACCTATTGATTAAGCAATTGAAAGGCGACGCTGTCGTCTCTCATCTCACACAAGAAGCTGTGTAAAAACGGCTTCTACTCTGTCTTCTCATCCTTTTCTTTTGATGCATTTCTCTACAATTATTGTGATCACTCTCAATTAATGGGAATGTTCCCATTTACGTTTTTTTCTCGTATGTCACACTGCATTTAGATTTTTGGGAATGTTCCCATTGGCGCGTTGCGGTATTATTAATACAACGAGACACATGGACGTTTGTTATCCAACGTCTCTATATCAGTAAAAAGGTGTACATACGATGAGCAAGATAGCGAAGCAAGACATTGCAGCCATCATCGAAGGGGTAGGCGGAGCCGACAATATTGCCAGTGTGAGTCACTGCTTAACTCGTCTGAGATTTGTTCTTAACGACACAGAAAAAGCAGATAAATCAGCACTGGAAAGCTTAAAGGTTGTTAAGGGCTGTTTTACCAATGCAGGCCAATTCCAAGTCGTAATTGGTACTGAAGTCGATGAAGTATACAAGCTACTTATTGACATGGCGGGAAAGAAAGCTGCATCAAAAGATGATGCCAAACTGGCTGCTCGCCAAAATATGAATATTCTCGAGCGTGGTATTTCGCATTTAGCCGAAATTTTTGTTCCTCTTTTACCTGCGATTATCACTGGTGGTCTGATTCTTGGTTTTCGAAATGTCATTGGCGACATTCGCATGTTCGATGGCAAGACGCTGGTTGAAATCAGCCAGTTCTGGGCCACGGTTCACTCGTTCTTATGGTTAATTGGTGAAGCAATCTTCTTCTTCCTGCCTGTTGGTGTGTGTTGGTCGACAGTGAAAAAACTGGGAGGCACACCTATTCTGGGTATTACTCTGGGTGTGACCTTGGTGTCGCCACAACTAATGAATGCCTACTTAATCGGTAAGCAGGTTCCTGAAGTCTGGGACTTTGGTTTATTCGTGATAGAGAAAGTGGGCTATCAAGCTCAGGTCATTCCGGCCATGTTAGCCGGTGTTGCGTTGGCCTTTATCGAAACGAACCTTAAACGTATTGTTCCAAGTTACCTGTATCTGGTTGTGGTGCCTTTCGTTTCAATCATTCTATCTGTGATTTTAGCGCACGCACTTATTGGTCCTTTTGGTCGCGTGCTGGGTGACGGTGTTGCATTTGCAGCGAAAGCTGCGATGACGGGTGACTTCGCGGTTCTTGGTTCTATGGTATTTGGCTTCCTATACGCACCACTTGTGATAACGGGTATCCACCACACGACTAACGCCGTTGACTTACAGCTTATGCAAGACCTTGGAGGTACGCCAATCTGGCCTTTGATTGCTTTGTCAAACATTGCTCAAGCTTCTGCAGTTGTCGGTATCATCATTATTAGTAAGCGCGAAGGCGAACGAGATATTTCAGTTCCTGCTGCTATCTCTGCGTACTTAGGGGTAACAGAGCCTGCAATGTACGGTATTAACTTGAAATACAAATTTCCGATGTTGAGCGCCATGATTGGTAGTGCGCTTGCTGCAGCGATTTGTGGTAGTGCTGGTGTAATGGCGAATGGTATTGGTGTTGGTGGTCTACCGGGTATTCTTTCCATCCAACCTCAGTACTGGACGGTATATCTAATGGCGATGCTAGTAGCTATGGCGGTGCCAATTATCCTAACCCTGTTCCTGTATAAACGCGCTCAGTCAAAAGGCGAGCTAGAGCTTGCAAGCGCGTAACTCCCCCATTAGTGGCTCAATTTGAGCCACTGTTTTCTTTTTGTTTCTTTTGTAATGGTAAGTGAGATTGAAATCGATGAGTCAACAAGCTCAACAAGACTGGTGGAAAACCGCCACTATTTATCAAATCTATCCGAAGAGTTTTTGTGACAGCGGCAACAAAGGTATGGGGGATATCAAAGGCATTACCTCAAAGCTAGATTACCTTGATCAGCTTGGTGTTGATGCTATCTGGTTAACACCAGTGTATGCCTCTCCAATGATTGATAACGGTTACGATATTGCTGACTATTACGCTATTAACCCTGATTTTGGCACCATGCAAGATTTTGATGAGCTACTAGAACAAGCTCATCAAAAGGGGATTCGTATTATCATGGATATCGTAGTGAACCACACGTCAACACAGCATGAATGGTTCCAGTCGGCTCTTGGTGATAAGCAAAGTCCTTATCGTGATTATTATATTTGGAAACCTGGTCGTGATGAGCAAGCCCCAAACAACTGGCAATCTAAATTTGGTGGCTCTGCATGGGCACTAGATGAAGCCACAAACGAATACTATTTGCATTTGTTTGCCAAAGAGCAGGCCGATCTGAACTGGGAGAACCCTGCTGTTCGAGACGACGTAAAACGTGTGATTGAGTTTTGGGCGCAAAAAGGAGTCGATGGATTTAGGTTAGACGTCATTAACCTGATTTCAAAGCAGCAAGATTTTGCAGATGATCATATTGGTGATGGCCGTCGCTTTTACACTGATGGCCCTAGAGTGCATGAATATCTACAAGAGATCAGCGAAGCGGTATTCCAAAAGTATGGTTCAGTGACGGTCGGTGAGATGTCTTCGACAACGCTAGAGCATTGCCAGCAATACAGCGCGTTAGATAGCAAAGAGCTGTCGATGGTGTTTAACTTTCATCACTTGAAAGTTGATTATCCAAATGGAGAGAAGTGGACTAAAGCGGATTTTGACTTTGCCCAGCTCAAGCAGATTTTCAACCATTGGCAAACGGGTCTGAATGGCAAAGGTTGGGGAGCACTGTTTTGGTGTAACCATGACCAGCCACGTATTGTGAGCCGCTTGGGTAATGATACCCGCTATCACAATAAGTCGGCGAAAATGCTCGCAGCATCCGTCCATTTAATGCAGGGAACGCCATACATATTCCAAGGCGAAGAGATTGGTATGACTAACCCAGGCTTTACTGAGCTTGCTCAGTATCGTGATGTGGAAAGTTTGAATATGTACAAACTAATGGTTGAAGAGGGCACAACGTCTCATGATGAGATGATGGCGATTTTGCAGCAAAAATCTCGCGATAACTCTCGTACGCCGATGCAGTGGGATGGCAGTGTTAATGCTGGCTTTACTTCAGGAACACCTTGGATTGGAGTCTCTGAAAACTACTCGCAGATCAATGCTCAGGCAGCACTTCAAGACGAACAATCCGTGTTCTACTTCTACAAGGAGCTTATCGCTCTTCGCAAAACGGTGCCTGTGATAACCGATGGTAGTTATACTGATTTGTTCCCGGAGCATGAACAGGTGCATGGATATCTGCGAGAAAACGCTGAAACCATGTTGCTATGCCTGAATAACTATTTCGGGCAGGAGACTCAGGTCACTCTACCTGAATCTTTCGTTGCGCTCACTGGACAACGAGTCTTGAGCAACTACGACCTAGAACGCAAAGTAACACTTGAGAAAAAAGTAGTCATGAAGCCGTATGAGACGGTAGCTATTTTGATTAATAAGTAACGAGCAATGCCCTTCGCCGAACTGAGAGGAAAGCGAAGGGCATTGGTATTAACCGTAGGTCACTACGTAGCGGGTAGGCTTATGGTTCATAGCTAGAACAAGGTTCAGCATTACTGCACCCAAGATGGAGATCATAATGACGCTCGGTGAGACAAAGAAGAACGAAGCGACTAGGATCGAGCAATCTATTGCCATTTGAGTTTTGCCAACTGAAATACCAAATTTATCTTGAATAAACAGGCAAAGCACATTGAACCCACCAAGACTTGAGCGATGTCTGAATAGAATCAGCATGCCGAGCCCCATCAGCAAGCCGCCAGCAATAGCACAATAAATATCGTTAATCTGATCCAGTGACACGACACGGTACATGTTATCAGTGATAACAGAGACCAACGCCCCCGAAATAGCACTACTCGCGGCAAAACGTTTACCAAAGCGTTTCCATGCTAACAGATAGAACGGGCTATTGAAGGCAAAATACAAGGTACCGAAAGAAACCGGCACAAACTGGCTTACAAGAAGCGCCAGGCCTGTGGTACCGCCAGTTAATAGTTGAGCCGACTGAAGAAAGAAAATACCTTGGGCAACAATAAATGTACCAGTCAGTATTGCTATCCAATCTTCTCTACGTGAGTGTTTTTGCATCAGTTCAAAATTCTTCTTAGTAATAATCGCCGCAATAGTATTGAAAAGATGATCTTTTCGGTAGCTTGAAGGCGAAATTTGCGGTAAACCTATGTAATTCAAATTTTACACTGTGTAAATGGAATTATTGACACTTAGTGTACACATTGTCGTACTAATTCAGGCGCCCATGATGATACCTAAGGTTCACTATGAGAAAACTGCATGAGAAATTTCCAATTTTCTCTTTATGACCTAGATCAAATTATGTATGATGCAAGTCATCAAATGTGGTGACGAAAACGTTTGCTTTTGGTCATTGTGTGGTTTTTTTGAAACTTTCAGAACAATCTGAGTCAGGAGATACAGATGCTTAAGCGTGATATGAACATCGCTGATTACGATGCGGAGCTATTTGCAGCTATTCAAGAAGAAACCCTTCGTCAAGAAGAGCACATCGAGCTTATCGCTTCGGAAAACTACACCAGCCCTCGCGTAATGGAAGCGCAAGGCTCTCAGCTAACAAACAAATATGCTGAAGGTTATCCGGGCAAGCGCTACTACGGTGGTTGTGAATACGTCGATAAAGCGGAAGCACTAGCGATTGACCGTGCGTGTGAGCTATTTGGTTGTGAGTATGCGAACGTTCAGCCTCACTCTGGCTCTCAAGCGAATAGTGCCGTGTACATGGCTCTACTTAACCCGGGCGATACAGTATTAGGTATGAGCTTGGCTCATGGTGGTCACCTTACTCACGGTTCTCCAGTTAACTTCTCTGGTAAGCACTACAATGTAATTCCTTACGGTATCGATGAAGCTGGTCAAATCAACTATGACGAGATGGAACAGCTAGCACTTGAGCACAAGCCAAAAATGATCATTGGTGGTTTCTCTGCATATAGCCAGATCGTAGATTGGGCTCGTATGCGTGAAATTGCGGATAAAGTTGATGCGTATCTGTTTGTTGATATGGCGCACGTTGCAGGTCTTATTGCAGCTGGTGTTTATCCAACGCCTGTTCCTCATGCACACGTTGTGACGACCACAACACACAAAACATTAGCGGGTCCTCGCGGTGGTCTAATCCTGTCTAATGCAGGCGAAGACATGTACAAGAAGCTTAACTCAGCTGTTTTCCCTGGTGGTCAAGGTGGTCCTTTGATGCATGTTATCGCCGGTAAAGCAGTAGCATTCAAAGAAGCAATGGAGCCTGAGTTTAAAGAGTACCAAGCTCGCGTAGTTAAGAACGCAAAAGCGATGGTTGCCCAGTTCCAAGAGCGCGGCTACAAGATCGTGTCTAACGGCACTGAGAACCACCTGTTCCTTGTTGACCTAATCGACAAAGATATTACAGGTAAAGAAGCGGATGCAGCCCTAGGTGCAGCGAACATTACTGTAAACAAAAACTCAGTACCTAATGACCCTCGCAGCCCGTTCGTAACGTCTGGTATCCGTGTTGGTTCTCCAGCGATTACTCGCCGTGGTTTTACTGAAGCAGATGCGACTGAGCTTGCTAACTGGATGTGTGATGTTTTAGACAACATCAATGATGAAACAGTGATTGAAGCAACAAAAGCTAAAGTACTCGAGATCTGTAAGCGTCTACCTGTTTACGCTTAATAGATTTATCTAAGAAATAATAAAAGCGAGCTATGAGCTCGCTTTTTTGATCTTGTATTCGTTTGAAAAGTAAACGCTAGCTATTTATTGATATTCAGTAAAGTTCCAGATTTACACTTGAACGAGTAGTACTTGCGACTTTCACTAAATTGACCCAAGCCTTCACCATTACAGTAATCGATATTAATGTCACGCATGATATCCAGCGTTTTCTCGCTGTTCAGTGCGAATTTAGCGCCGTCTTTACAAACGATACGAACTCGACCATCGTCGCTCACCGAGTACAGATTTACCTCGGTATTACACAGTTCAAATGACGCCTCTAAGTAGTTGTCTTGTTGAGTATTCTGCGCACAACCACCAATAACAGTAGCGGCTAAAATAGGCAGACCAACTTTAAGTAACTTCATGCTACATCCTTGATTGAATAATATTTTTCTTTAAGCCTACCTAAATATAGCGAAAATGCGAGTATGAGATTGTCATCTTGGCGATTTTTCTTAAAAAAAAACACGGATGGCTCCGAGAGCGAATCCGTGTTTAACAAAAAACCACAAATGGAATTACTTAATTTCTACGCCTTGAGCCTGTAAGTCCGCATGATAAGAAGAACGAACGAATGGACCACATGCCGCGTGAGTAAAGCCAAGTTCCAGTGCAATATCTTTTAGCTCATCGAACTCAGAAGGTGGAACGTAGCGTTCTACAGGTAAGTGGTGACGGCTTGGCGCAAGGTACTGGCCTAACGTTAACATGGTAACGCCGTGCTCACGAAGGTCTTTCAACACTTCCACGATCTCTTCTTTTGTTTCTCCCAAGCCCATCATTAAGCCCGACTTTGTTGGTACGTCAGGGTGCATCTCTTTAAACTTCTTAAGCAGTTGTAGCGACCACTTGTAGTTTGCACCTGGACGAGCTTTACGATAGAGACGAGGAGCGGTCTCTAGGTTGTGGTTGAAGACATCTGGTGGGTTGTCTTTCATTGCCTCAAGCGCAACATCCATACGGCCACGGAAATCTGGAACTAAGGTTTCAATACGGATTTCTGGGTTAAGTGCTCGGATTTCGCGGTTACAGTCAGCAAAGTGTGTTGCACCACCATCACGAAGATCATCGCGGTCTACAGAAGTCACCACAACATACTTCAGCTTCATGTCTTTGATTGTTTGCGCCAGCTTTTTAGGTTCACCAGCTTCTGGAGCGTTGGGGCGACCATGGGCAACATCGCAGAATGGGCAACGACGAGTACAGATTGCGCCAAGAATCATGAATGTTGCTGTACCGTGGTTGAAGCATTCAGCTAAGTTAGGGCAGGATGCTTCTTCACAAACAGAGTGCAGGTCATTCTTACGCATTGCAGATTTGATATCTTGAATACGTTGGCTGTCTGCAGGGAGTTTGATCTTCATCCACTCTGGTTTACGAAGGATCTCTTTCTGCTCGGTAGGCATGTTCTTAACTGGAATCAATGCCATTTTGTCAGCGTCACGGTACTTAACGCCTTTTTCCATTTGGATAGGTTTGCTCATCGTCTTATGCTTCTTCGCTGAATTCTACTTGCTCGTAATCAAGTATTGTTATGAGTGCTTTGATTAATTGGTCTTCTACGACGGACACTTGCTGTGGACCGCCCAACTGGCTGACCTGAACCATTTCCATTCCGGCATAGCCGCAAGGATTAATTCTTAAAAAGGGAGTGAGATCCATATTGACGTTCAACGCCAGTCCATGGAAAGAGCATCCTTTTCTGATGCGTAAGCCCAATGAACATACTTTTTTATTGTCAACATAGACGCCAGGTGCGTCGGGTCTCGCAGCCGATTCGATATTGTATTCTTTTAGCGTTTGAATAACGAGGTCTTCGATATGAGTAACCAGTTCACGAACGCCCAGTTTTTTACGACGGAGATTGATTAAGAAATAGGCCACTAACTGGCCTGGACCATGATAGGTGACTTGGCCACCACGGTCACTTTGTACAACGGGAATATCACCAGTGTTAAGTAGATGCTCGGCTTTGCCTGCTTGACCTTGCGTAAACACAGGGTTGTGTTCAACTAACCAAACTTCGTCGCGCGTTTGTTCTGTGCGATTATCAGTAAACTCATGCATCGCTTTCCAGACAGGCTCATAGTCCTTTCTACCAAGCTTTTTTACAACTAGTTGATTTTCCACCAATCACTCCGCTGCCACTTAATAAAGTATTCGCATTATAAACATGTTGGTGGTTTTGAACTACCAATAAATAACGAATTCTTAACGACTGAATCACTATTAAGTGCTAGGTTTTTGAAATATAAAAAGAAAGCAGCCTAAGCTGCTTTCAAAAAAAATTTAATTTTTCAAATTTTTATAGAACCATGCGAACAATATCGATTTCACCAAGTTCTTTGTATAAGGTCTCTACCTGCTCGATAGACGTTGCAGTGATGTTGATCGATACTGCATGGTAGTTGCCTTTTGCACTTGGTTTGATAGTTGGGCTGTAGTCCCCTGGCGCGTGGCGCTGGATTACTTCCACTACCTTTTCAGGAAGTTCTGGCTTAGCGTAACCCATCACTTTGAATGTAAAAGAGCAAGGGAACTCTAGTAGGTCTTTGAGTTTTGCATCAGAGTTGATGGTCAACATATTAGGGACTCCAAAAATACCAATTCGTTATAACGATGCGAATAGTAATGCCTTATGTGGATGATCTCAAGCCAACAAAAAGTAAAGCCGCATTATGCGGCTTTACGGAAACTTGATTACTTTTAGCTCTAGAGTTTGATTATTAGAACAAGCTCTTGAAAAGTAATACGATGTAATCCCATAGACGACTGAATAGGCTACCTTCTTGAACATCTTCAAGTGCAAGTAGTGGGTATTCAGCAACATCTTCGCCGTCTAGTTGATAGTATAGCTTACCAACGACATCGCCTTTAGATATTGGTGCTTCAAGCTGTTTTTCAAGTACGAAACTTGCTTTTAGGTTTTTCGCTTGGCCGCGTGGAAGTGTGACAAAGGTATCTTGGTCAACACCTAGTGCTACAGCGTCTTTGTCACCCATCCAGACTTTTTCTTCTACGAAGGTTTCGTCGGCTTTATGTGGATTCACTGTTTCGAAGAAACGGAAGCCATAGCTCAACAGCTTTTTACTTTCAGATTTACGTGCATTGGCGCTCTTAGTGCCCATAACTACCGCAACTAAACGCATCTTACCTTCAGTTGCTGAGCTCACTAAGTTATAACCAGCTTGGCTTGTGTGGCCAGTTTTAATGCCATCAACGTTCATGCTCTTATCCCACAATAAGCCATTACGGTTATATTGGGTAATGCCGTTGTAGGTGAATTTTTTCTCTGAGTAAATACGGTACTCATCTGGAACGTCGCGGATCAGTGCACGACCAAGTAGCGCTAAATCGTAAGGCGTAGAATATAGGTTCGGGTTGTCCAAGCCGTGTACGTTGGCGAAGTGTGAATTGTTCATGCCAATAGACTTTGCCCACGCATTCATTAGATCGACAAACGCGTCTTCTGAACCTGCGATATGCTCAGCCATTGCTACACATGCATCATTACCTGATTGAATAATGATGCCTTTGTTAAGCTCTTCAACGGTTACCTTTGTGCCAACTTCGATAAACATCTTCGATGAATCAGGGAAGTTCTTTGCCCAAGCGTTTTTACTGATGGTAACTTCATCTTCTGGAGTGATGTTGCCACGCTTCAGTTCTTGGCCGATAACGTAGCTGGTCATCATTTTTGTCAAGCTAGCCGGGTGAAGTTGAGTGTTCATCTCTTTTTCAGCTAGGACTTTACCTGAGTTGTAGTCCATCAAAACGAAGCCTTTCGCTGCGATTTGAGGTGCATCCGGCATAACAACAGGCGCCGCAGAAGCAGAAGTTGCTGCTAAAGTTGCGGTAAGAGCAATGGAAGTTAGAAGTTTCATAGAAGGTTTATTCTTATTCATTTGAATACAATTTTTGTTTGTTGTCCGTATATTAACAGAACGGTCTGGGCAAACTAGATAGCTTACACTAAGTAACAACCGTTATTTATGTCAATGATGTTTACATTTTTTTGACGAAAGCTGAGGAGTAGCCAATCTTTTTCACTTGTTCGAGAACATCTTGAGTCTGCTTGTAGTCTTTGAAAGGACCAAGCATTAGACGGTAGTTGCTATTTACAGGTGTTAGAAATGTGTCCACTGATAGCTTTTGACCGAGTTCTTTCGATAAAGTTTCGACGCGATCCTTATGTGGAGATGCGGCAACTTGAATGGTGTACTCTGGGTGTTTGTCTACTTTATGTTGGCTAGTGGAGCGTTCGACAATGATTACCTCAATCTCAACATTGGCGGTACCTGTCTTAATGACATCGAGTTTCTTTGCCGCCGCATAGCTCAAATCAATGATTCGCCCTTCGTGAAAAGGACCTCGATCATTGACGCGAACGATGGTTTCTTTGCCATTGTCTAAATTGGTGACCTTAACATAGCTTGGTAGAGGCAAGGTTTTATGGGCAGCCGACATAGAATACATGTCATACACTTCACCATTCGACGTCAGATGGCCATGAAATTTTTTCCCATACCACGAAGCCTGTCCGCGCTCTTTAAATCCGGTTGGATCTTTAATCACCTTGTAGCTGTTTCCTCGCAAGGTGTAGTTCTTGTTGCCGCCTAAGCTATAAGGTTCATATTTAGGTTGAGCACCTTCAATATGGTCAACAGAGATAGGACTTGAAGGTGCAACATCATCGCTTAACTCATAGCGACTGTCAGACGACGAACAACCAGCAAGAGCGACCAATCCCACAGTAAAGCAAAGCAATGTTTGGTAGTGACGGTGGCGGATAGAAAATCGATTCATTAAGTTGCCTTTGAAAATGCCTTTCTGTGCGTATGGATAGACATTAAGATGCCGAAACCAGCCATTAACGTCACCATGGAGGTACCGCCATAACTGACAAGAGGTAGAGGTACGCCTACTACAGGTAATATACCGCTTACCATACCAATATTTACGAAAACGTAAACAAAAAAGCTAAGTACAATGCTGCCTGCCATCATTCTACCGAATGCGGTTTGTGCTGAACTGGCTAAATATAAACCACGGCCAATAATAAATAGATAGAGGGAAAGCAATAATAAAATGCCTATCATGCCCCATTCTTCGGCGATAACTGCAAAAATAAAGTCAGTATGTCGTTCTGGAATAAATTCAAGTTGTGATTGAGTACCTTGCATCCAGCCTTTGCCAGTAATCCCACCGGAACCAATGGCTATCTTACTTTGGATAATATGATAGCCCGCACCGAGTGGATCTGATTCTGGGTCGAACAAGGTTCTGACACGGACTTTTTGGTACTCACGCATCAAAAAGAACCATAACACAGGGATAAAGGCTCCAAGTGCTACAATCGCACTAATAATGATTTTCCAACTGATACCTGCAAGGAAGATTACGAAAATACCAGAAGCGGCTATTAGTATGGATGTACCTAAGTCGGGTTGTTTCGCAATCAGAATAGTTGGTACAAATACCATCACTAAAGACATCACTAAAGTTTGGAAGGTGATAGGAAGTGAACGCTTACCTATGTATCGAGCGACCATTAAAGGCACGGCAAGTTTCAGTAGTTCTGAAGGTTGAAAGCGAACAAAGCCTAAATTGAGCCACCTCTGCGCTCCCTTAGATGCTTCACCAAAAAACAATACTCCGAGTAGCAATAGTACCCCAACAAAGAACATGATTGGAGCGAGTGACTCGTAGGTTCTCGGGGAGAATTGTGCGAGTACAATCATAACAACGAGGGCGAGAACCATACGCATGGCTTGCCTGTCCATCATGGCCAAGCTCTGCCCACTTGCACTGTACATAACAACTAGACCAAAGGCCATTAAAGCCAGAATACCTAATAGCAGTGGCAAATCGATATGGAAGCGTTCGAATAGAACTCTATTTTGTCCTGTTGATGGATCAAATCTCATTCTTCTTCACTCTTTTCGTCTCGAAGGGCCAAATCAAACAGCTGACGTGCTACAGGTGCGCCATTAGAAGAACCACCTCCGGCGTTTTCTAGTACAACTGTCACAACTACCTTTGGATCTTTGAAAGGTGCAAAACCCGTGAATAATGCGTGGTCTTTTAGGTGCTCCTCCAGTTCCTCAGCGTTGTACTCCTGGTCTTGAGCCAAGCTAAACACCTGCGCTGTACCGGACTTACCACCCGACTGATAAGGCATGTTCTTAAATGCGCGGCGAGCAGTACCTTTGACACCATGGTTAACCAACCGCATTCCTTCGAGTGCGATGTCCCAGTAGCTCTCTTTCACTCCAGTAATCGGCGGGCGAGAGTCAACTTCAGCCATTGTTTGGTGTTCAAAACTATCACCATTATCGATGGTGGCACGTAATAGGTGTGGAGATAAAACTTCTCCATGATTAACCAGCACGGAAGTAGCTTTGGCTATTTGCATTGGTGTTGCAGTCCAATAACCTTGTCCAATACCTACTGGAATCGTATCACCTTGATACCATGGCGTGCGATGACGAGCCATTTTCCATTCACGTGTCGGCATATTCGCTTTACTTTCTTCATAGATGTCAATGCCAGTATAGTCACCAAAACCAAACATCATCATCCACTTAGATAGTCTATCAATGCCCATATCATAGGCGATTTGATAGAAGAAAGTATCCACTGATTCTTCAATGGCTTTAAGGATATTGACTTTACCGTGTCCCCAACGCAACCAATCACGGAAGGGGCGCGTTTTCGAGTTTGGAATTCGCCAATATCCAGGGTCATTACGCGTGGTTTGAGGCGTAATGACGCCTTCTTGGAGCGCCCCAACTGCAATAAAAGGTTTTACCGTTGATGCTGGAGGATAAATACCAAGCGTTGCACGGTTCACCAGTGGACGGTTTTTATCTTCCAAAAGGGCTTTATAAGCTTTACTTGAAATGCCATTTACAAAGGCGTTAGGGTCATAACTAGGGCTAGACACCATCGCGAGTACGCCATTGTCATTTGGGTCTAGGACAATCGCAGATCCGCGTCTTCCTGCTAACAGTTTATGAACTTTAAGTTGTAGTTTGATATCGAGGTTTAGCACGATATCTTTGCCCGGAATTGGCGGAACAAACTTTAAGGTACGTAGTACTCGACCACGACTGTTCACTTCAACTTCTTGATAACCTGCGGTGCCGTGTAGAATTTCTTCGTAGTAACGTTCGATGCCTAACTTACCAATGTCACGAGTAGCTTGGTAATTCGCGTCTCTTTCTTCTCTGACGAGGCGGCGCATATCACGATCGTTTATTCGTGATACGTAGCCAATAACATGCGTCAGTACATCGCCAAATGGGTAATAACGCTTCAGATTTGCTGCTATTTCTACGCCAGGGAACTTATGTTGATTAACGGAGAAAACAGCAACTTGCTCCTCGGTTAATTGAGTAAGAAGAGGGATAGATTTGAATCGGCGAGTACGTTTTCGGTCTCGTTCAAATGCTTCAATACGTTCTTCGGGGATATCTAAAAATTTACGCAGCCCAGCAATAGTCTCATCCATGTTTTTCACCTTTTCTGGGGTGATTTCTAGGTTGAAGACTGGACGGTTCTCTGCCAATAGGATGCCATTTCTGTCATAGATAAGGCCGCGATTTGGCGCGATTGGTACGACTTTAATGCGGTTATCATTAGAGCGAGTTTTGTAGTCTTGATACTGATTAACCTGAATATTATAAAGGTTTGCAACAAGTACTAGCATCATGGCAATGATAAATACGAATGCAACGACAGCACGGCTTTTGAACAGCCGTGCTTCTGCCTGATGGTCCCGTATCTGGCTACGTTTACGTCTCATAACTTGTTGGCTTACTCTCTATGGTAAGGATGGTTTGCAGTAATTGACCAAGCGCGATAGAGGCTTTCCGCCATGACAATTCTCACCAGAGGGTGGGGTAGCGTTAGCGCTGAAAGTGACCAGCTTTGATCGGCAGCGGCTTTACAAGCTGGTGCTAGACCTTCTGGACCACCAATCAAAATAGAGACGTCGCGCCCATCTAGCTTCCAGCTCTCGAGTTGCTCAGCCAGTTGAGGGGTATCCCATTTCTTACCTGGAATATCTAATGTCACAATACGGTTTCCTTTAGGAACCGCTGCTAACATCGCTTCGCCCTCTTTTTGTAAGATACGTGCAATATCAGCATTTTTGCCTCGCTTCCCCGCGACAATTTCCACCAGTTCAAGTGGCATATCATGAGGGAAGCGACGCTTGTATTCTTGAAAGCCTTCTTCGACCCACTTCGGCATTTTAGTACCGACTGCGATGAGTTGCAGTTTCAATGTATTAGCTCCAAAGCTTTTCTAATTGGTAAAGATCACGATGCTGTTCCTGCATGACATGCAGCATGGTTGATCCCATATCGAGAACTACCCATTCACCTTCTTGTTCACCGTCAACGCCGAGAGGTTCCATACCCGCTTTCTTCACTTCAGAAGCAACATGATCGGCAATTGAAATTACATGTCTTTTTGACGTACCCGTACAGACAATCATAAAATCAGTCACGCTAGACTTCCCTTCAACATCAATCGTTACGATGTCTTGTGCTTTCATATCGTCGGCTTTGTCGGCTAGAAATAGTTTCAATTCTTCGCGTTGCAAAAGTTTTTCCTCGTTGTTCTTAATTAAGTTGAGCCTCAGGCTCAATTGACCCGCAATTATACCACGAAATTATGGATGTAAAGACAGGCTGCTGTCAGTAGCACTCAGGTTGAGCGTTAGCTGGTGTAGGAAGGGCCACGGGCTCAACTCGTATTGGGTCTTTACTTGGACCTCGATTGAAGCGAGTAGTTGCATGGCTTGTTTAAGTCGTATTGCGGTAAGGCGCTGCAGAGCAGCGCTATAGAGTGGTTTTTTATTTTGCCACACTCTGAAGCTATCAAAGACTTGGTTAAGCGAAGATTGAGTCAACATCTGTTGCATTTTGATGAGCTGTTGTAGCTCTTTTTGAATCGAACGCAACAAAATAACGGCTTCTACTCCTTCTGCTTCAAGTTGTAAGAGAATTCGATTCGCTCGTTTTGGTTTACCTTCTAAGATCGCGTCTATCCAGTGGAACACTGTAAAATGGTTATGACGGCTTAGAGACTCTTGAACACGGAGCAGGTTGAGTTGGCCATCAGGATAGAGCAATGACAGCTTCTCTAAGCTTTGAGAAAGAGCAAACAGGTTTCCCTCATGCCACTGACATAGGAGCTGTATCGCTTCACCGTCAGGCTTAAGTCCTGAGGCATTGCATCGCCTCATTACCCATTGAGGGAGGTGTTTGACATCAGGGGCGGCGCAGCTCACCAAGCAGCCATTTAGAGCCTTGAACCATTTTGCTGATTCTTGAGCTCGCGTCAGCTTGGTTCCAGTGATGATAACAACAATGTCTTCATGCAAGTGTGACGATATTTCTAACAGCTGTTTGGCGATAGCTGCGTTAATACCTGACTCAGGGATGGATAACTCTATAATTTGCTTAGATGAAAACAAGCTAAGGGCTTGTGTGCAGTCATAGACATCATTCCAGTCCAATGAACTGTCCACGGAGAACCTATGATGTTCTTCAAATCCTAACTGTCGAGCATGACGAATGATCAAGTCTCGACTTTCTTGTGCAAATAATGGTTCATTACCAAAAACGAGGTAGCAGCCATGCCACTGACGGTTCAGTGTTTCTGCAAGGCGGTCAGCAAATACTCTCACGTCGTTCTACTCTGCGTCACTAGGATTGAGGAGACGAGGTAGCGTCTGACTCTACGGTTTCTTGTTGTGCTTCGTACTGTTCAATATCGGTTTTAAGACGAGCCATTTGACGCATCATTTGTTGAGCTGAAAAGTTTCTCATCTCGTCTTCAATCAAAGAGCGCTCTTCTGACTTTGCCAGAGCTGAAAGTGGGTTATCGAGGTAGCTGCGTGTTATCTGAGCTGAAAAACTCTTAGAGCCAAGTTCTGGAACAGTGACACGATAGCGTACTCTGTAGGTAATTTCTTTTTCTGCTGCTCTTGTGTTTTGATACAAAGACAGAGTGCGGTCACCGATAGACTCACCGATAATATGGAGGTTAGGTATGTTAGGCTGTGGGTCGACGATTTCTATTTTACTTAATCTTAGTTGTTCTTTAACCAGTCGGGTGATTTTTCCATATGGGTCAAAGCTAGTGACTGAGATTTCTTTGATATCTTCGGGAACGTTGTACTCTCCACGCAAGTGAAAACCACAAGCGGTCAACAAAGTAGATAAGAAAAGGACTAAGCTGACTCTTGCTGTGTTGTTTTTTAGTAGGCGCATAGTGCTCGCAGACTCTGTTAAAAAGGCTTATGTAAGTTTCATCAGGCAGTGAACTTAAATAAGGCTTTTATGTTTGGCTGAAAAAGAGCCGCGAAGTATTTTCGCGACTCTTGGTATCATAAAGACAACTGAATTAATTAGCTACAATATTCAATAGTTTACCCGGTACGTAAATCACTTTACGGATGGTTTTTCCATCAGTGAATTTCGTCACGTTCTCGTCGTTAAGACCAAGTTCTTCTACTTGTTCTTTAGTTGCATCCGCAGCAACGGTCAGTTTAGCGCGTAGCTTGCCGTTAACTTGAACAACGATAAGTTTCTCATCTTCAACGAGAGCTTTTTCATCAAATGTTGGCCACACAGCATTGTCGATGTCTGCATTACCCAGTGCCGTCCACATCTCGAAACAGATATGCGGAGTGATAGGGTAAAGCATGGCAACGACCGCTTGTAGAGCTTCATCAAGAATCGCACGGTCTTGTGCTGTGTTTTGAGGTGCCTTAGCAAGTTTGTTCATTAGTTCCATGATGGCTGCAATCGCTGTATTGAATGTTTGGCGACGGTCAACATCATCGGTTACTTTTGCAATGGTCTTATGAACATCACGGCGCAGTGCTTTTTGGTCTGAAGATAGAGCCGAAACGTCAACGCTTTCTGCTGTACCTTTTTCTGTATGTTCTTTTACCAACTTCCAAACACGTTTAAGGAAGCGGTTTGCACCTTCCACACCAGATTCTTGCCACTCTAATGTCATATCCGCAGGTGACGCGAACATCATGAATAGACGTACAGTGTCAGCACCGTATTTGTCTACCATTTCTTGTGGGTCAATACCGTTATTCTTCGACTTAGACATTTTGATCATGCCTGAGTGCTCTACGTCACGACCTTGTTTGTCTGTTGCTGACGTAATACGACCTTTACCGTCACGCTCAACTTTTACGTCTGTAGGAGCGATCCACTCTTTGGTGCCTTTTTCGTTGGTGTGGTAGAAAGCATCAGCAAGCACCATACCTTGGCATAGGAGTTTCTTAAATGGTTCGTCGGAAGTTACATAGCCAGCATCACGAAGCAACTTATGGAAGAAGCGAGAGTACAGCAAGTGCATACATGCGTGCTCGATACCACCGATATATTGGTCTACAGGTAGCCAATAGTTCGCTTTTTCTGGATCTAAAATATCATCAGCTTGCGGAGAGCAGTAACGTGCATAATACCAAGAAGACTCCATAAAGGTGTCGAAGGTGTCTGTTTCACGTAGTGCTGGCTCACCGTTGAAGGTCGTTTTTGCCCACTCTTTATCAGCTTTGATTGGGCTAGTTACGCCATCCATAACAACATCTTCCGGAAGGATTACAGGAAGTTGCTCTGCTGGAACCGGGTGAACTTCACCATCTTCAGTCGTTACCATTGGAATTGGAGCACCCCAATAGCGTTGACGAGAAACACCCCAGTCACGTAGACGGAAGTTTACGGTTTTGTGACCTTTGCCTTCTGCTTCTAACTTAGCAGAGATAGCATCGAACGCAGCCTGGAACTCAAGTCCATCGAACTCACCAGAGTTAAATAGTATGCCTTTCTCAGTGTAAGCCGCTTCTGAAATATCAAGCTCGCTGCCGTCAACCGGTTTGATTACAGGAAGAATATCTAGGTTGTATTTAGTAGCAAACTCAAAGTCACGTTGGTCATGACCAGGAACCGCCATAACTGCACCTGTTCCGTAATCCATCAAGACAAAGTTAGCAACGAATACTGGCACTTCACGACCATTCAATGGATGAATAGCAGTAAGGCCAGTTGCCATACCTTTTTTCTCCATTGTTGCTAGTTCAGCTTCTGCAACCTTGTTGTTCTTACACTCATCGATAAATGCAGCTAACTCAGGGTTGTTTTCAGCCGCCGCAGCAGCAAGAGGGTGGCCTGCAGCGATACCTACGTATGTAACACCCATAAGAGTATCTGGACGCGTCGTATATACTTCAAGGTCTTGATGACCTTGTACTTCAAACTTCAGTTCAACCCCTTCAGAGCGACCAATCCAGTTGCGCTGCATGGTTTTAACCATTTCAGGCCAACCTTCTAAGTTGTCTAAATCATCAAGAAGCTCTTGGGCGTATTCTGTGATTTTAATAAACCACTGTGGGATTTCTTTTTGTTCAACTGGAGTATCACAACGCCAGCAACAGCCATCTTCAACCTGTTCGTTTGCTAGAACAGTTAAGTCATTTGGACACCAGTTAACAGAAGAGGTTTTTTTGTATACTAAGCCTTTTTCATAAAGCTTAGTGAAGAACTCTTGCTCCCAACGGTAGTACTCTGGTGTGCACGTAGCAAACTCACGGTTCCAGTCGTAGCCAAAACCAAGCAACTTAAGTTGGTTTTTCATGTACTCAATATTCTCATAAGTCCATGGTGCTGGCGCTGTGTTGTTTTTTACTGCTGCGTTTTCAGCAGGTAGGCCAAACGCGTCCCAACCAATTGGTTGCATTACGTTTTTACCTTGTAGGCGTTGGAAACGAGATACCACATCACCGATGGTGTAGTTACGCACGTGACCCATGTGCAGTCGTCCACTTGGATAAGGGAACATAGACAGACAGTAGAATTTTTCTTTATTTGGGTCTTCACTTACAACAAAGGTCTTATTGTTGTCCCAGTGCTGTTGAACGTTACGTTCAATATCTTGCGGGTTATATTGTTCTTGCATCGATGATTTCCGGTTATCTTGGAATTTGTGAGTTCTGTTACCACAGAAACTATTAGATCGTCATAGAATACCTAAAGGAAGCCCGGTCAACAATAGTCAATATACCCTTCGTGGGAGAAGAGGTGATGCACGTTAACGGTAATCACATAGTGTTCTGCTACTTTGGTGAAAATAGGGGGATGTATGCCTAAGCGTAAAGCCAGTTATGAAGAAATGATTGAAGATGTGGTTGACAACCTAAAACACAGTCCTGAAGAGTTACAGCACGTGCTTGAAAAATCAGGACAAGTGGTTGAGGCCGCCAACGATATGACTAAGGACGAAATGGCGTTAATTTCTGCGTATGTGAAGTCTGATCTAAAGGAATTTGCCGAAAACTACGAAGAGAGTAAAAGCGGGCCCTTTTATCTCATGATTGCTAATTCAATTTGGCAAGGTCTGCTGGATATCACAGATAGAACAAAAGTCGAGTGGGTCGAGCTGTTCCAAGATCTTGAGCATCAGGGCGTTTATTCCTCAGGAGAAATGATAGGGTTAGGTATTTTGGTGTGTGAGCAGTGTGGGCATAAGACAGAATACAACCACCCAACAACCATTTCTGATTGTCCAAAATGTGGTCATAGTACATTTAGTCGACAGCCCCTAAAACCATAGAAGCTAGCTGTTCTAGAGACTGTATGGCTTGCCTACAGTCTCTTTGGATACTGCTAGATAGTGAGAAACACTTACTTATATTGCTGTTTGAATTCTTGTACCCACATCGCTGTTGCGCCACATACTGATACTGGAACGATAAACAGGTTAAGTATTGGGATTGTTGTAAATACCGAGACAAGCATACCGAAGCTGTAGGCTTTTCCTTGTTTTTGCTTCATAGACATTCGCATGTCGTTAAATGGTACCTTGTGGTTATCAAATGGATAATCACAGTATTGAATTGCTAACATCCAAGCGGTAAAAATGAACCAAAGAAAAGGTCCTATCGTCTGACCAAGCGCAGGGATAAGTAGCAGTAAGAATAAGCCGATAGCTTTAGGCAAGGTATACAATAGCTTGCGCCATTCCCGAGCCATAATTCTTGGAACGTCTTTGACAACGCTCATGATCCCGTCTTCTGAAACTTTTTGACCGGTTAGCATTTCTTCCACTTTCTCTGCTAAAAGGCCATTGAATGGAGCGGCGATAAAGTTAGCTAATGTGCTAAAGAAGTAAGAAAAGGTCGCCAATATAGTGATGGCGAGTAGCGGCCAAAGCACATAACTCAGCCAAGAGAGAAATTCAGGCAAATAGCCCAGCCAGCCTTCAATCCACGCGTTGAGGTTGGAGAAAAGGTAGTACATTGCTGAACCAACTAACAAAATATTGGCAAGTAATGGTAGCAGTACATAACGACGGATACCCGGTGTAAAGGCGATTTGAAAACCTTGATGAAAGTAACCGAATCCGGTTTTGGCTTTGTTCAAAATATGTTTCCTTTTACCTTTTGCTACTGTTGTTTCTTAGCGACTATATCAAAAAAGACTTAAGGAAATCACAAACTTCTTATACTAAGGTGTTCTAATAGTCTATAGAGTTTTGGTAAAGTAGAGTGAGCTGAGGTGTATTCACCTCATTAAGGACTATTTTTTAACGTTGAGAGCAAACAATGCAGGAATTGCGATTCGTACTCATTATTGTCGGTGCCCTAGCTATCGCGGCGCTGCTGTTCCATGGCCTATGGTCTAGCAAAAAAGAAGGACAGAAGAAGTTCGGTGATAGGCCGTTAGGAAAGTTGGATGACAACGCTGAGCAAGAAGACGAATACGTTGCGCCAGAAGACGATTTCGAAATTATAAGAAAAACGCGTAATGAACCTGACTTTGGTTTGAACCAACAACAGACTAATTATGATCCCTTAGACGATGTCGCTAGTCACTCTGAACAGAGCTTTGAGCATGAAGAGCAGATTCATCATCAACCTTTAGAAGAACAATTCGAAAAGCCTCCGGTCTCTGCATTATCAGAAGAAATGGTTGAAGAAGAGCTACCATCATTTTCGGCCAAAACCGATGTCGAACCCGAAGAGTTTGAAAAACTTGAACCTCAGCTAGATCTAAACAAATTCGATGATACTGACGAGGAATTGGAAACAAAACCTCAGCCTATTGAGGCATCAACCCTAACGTCGGCAAAGGAATCGAGTGCACCTATACAGGCTGAAAGTGAACCTGAAGAGCCCGAAATGCAGGTGATTGTGATGAACGTGCATTGTGCTGGTTCTGAAGATTTTGTTGGTACTCAGCTGTTTGATAGCATGCGCCAGAATGGTCTTATTTACGGTGAAATGGATATCTTCCATCGTCATGCCGATTTATCAGGCACAGGAAAAGTACTGTTTAGTGTGGCAAATATGATGCAGCCAGGTACGCTTCAACATAATGATCCAGCCACTTTTACTACCAAAGGTATCTCGTTCTTTATGACTCTACCTTGTTTTGGTGAAGCCGAGCAGAACTTCAAGTTGATGCTAAGAACAGCGCAGCAAATTGCTGATGATCTTGGGGGCAACGTTCTTGACGACAAGCGTAACTTAATGACACCGACAAGACTCGATGCCTACCGTAAACAAATTCAAGACTTTAACGCAGCGAAAGTAAGCGCGTAATCGTTCCACTTATGTTAGAGAAAAGGCTCCTCGGGAGCCTTTTTTATCCGTACTACCAAGGTATACCATGTCGCAACAACGATTAAATGAACTGAAAGAGCAACTTCACTATCATGGCGTGAAGTACTATGTAGAAGACAGCCCAGAGATTCCAGATGTCGAGTACGACAGACTAATGCAAGAATTGCTCGCTATTGAAGCTGAGCATCCTGATTGGGTAACTGTAGACTCGCCAAGTCAACGAGTCGGAGGGTTACCACTTGACAGTTTTACCCAAGTGAAACATGAAATACCGATGCTGTCTTTGGATAATGCTTTCTCAGATGAAGATTTAGATAGTTTTAATAAGCGCATTTGTGATCGCGTAAATCGAACCGATATTGGCGCTTATTGTTGCGAAGTAAAACTCGATGGATTAGCAGTGAGTTTACTTTATGAAAATGGTGTACTTGTTCAAGCTGCAACTCGAGGTGATGGAACCACGGGGGAGAACATCACAGAGAATGTTCGAACTATTAGTGCAATTCCACTGAAGCTGCAAGGCGACGACATTCCAGCGCGCATTGAAGTACGGGGTGAAGTATTTATGCCTAAAGCTGGGTTTGCAAAACTTAACGAACTTGCCGAAAGAAAAGGTGAGAAAGTGTTTGTAAACCCAAGAAATGCGGCAGCAGGTAGTTTACGTCAATTAGACTCTCGTATCACCGCAACTCGTCCTTTAAGCTTCTATGCCTATAGTCTGGGCATTGTTGAAGGTACCGAGTTACCAGCAAGTCATTTTGATCGTTTTCTAAAACTCAAATCTTTAGGCTTTCCAATGGGGCCTGAAACCAAACGCGTTAACAGTATTGAAGAAGTTAAAGCCTACCACAAAGCGATCCAAGAAAAGCGTGATGAGCTTGAATATGAAATAGATGGCGTCGTCATTAAAGTTGACGACATTGCCCTACAAGAGCAGTTAGGTTTTGTGGCTCGAGCCCCTCGCTGGGCGATTGCCTACAAATTCCCCGCTCAAGAAGAAATTACCGTACTGAACTCTGTCGAGTTTCAGGTTGGACGCACCGGAGCCATTACCCCTGTTGCGAAGCTAGAGCCAGTGTTTGTTGGTGGCGTGACGGTGAGCAATGCTACCTTGCATAATGCCGATGAAATTGAGCGTTTGGGTGTGAAGGTTGGTGATAGTGTTATTATTCGCCGTGCAGGGGATGTTATTCCTCAAATTGTTTCTTATGTGCCAGAGCGTCGACCTGCGGATGCGAAAGAAATCGTTTTTCCTTCTGAGTGTCCGGTATGTGCATCTCTGATTGAACGGATTGAAGGAGAAGCAGTAGCCCGTTGTACTGGTGGCTTGGTTTGCCAAGCACAGCGTAAAGAAGCACTAAAACACTTTGTTTCTCGTAAGGCTTTAGACGTTGATGGTCTTGGGGAGAAAGTGATAGAGCAGCTTGTAGACAAAGAAATGGTCGAGACACCAGCAGATTTGTTCAAGTTATCTGCGGGGCAACTCACTATTTTAGAGCGTATGGGGCCGAAGTCCGCACAGAATGTTGTCAATGCCCTAAATGTGTCAAAAGAAACCACACTAGCGAGATTCCTGTACTCACTGGGGATTCGTGAAGTTGGTGAAGCCACCGCTGCGAATCTATCAACGCATTTTGAAACTTTAGAAAATGTGATGAACGCGACTCATGATCAGTTGATTGAAGTTCCTGATGTCGGTGAGATTGTTGCTAAGCATATTCGGTTCTTCTTTGCTGCTGAATCTAATCAAAAAGTAATTGAGGCATTGATTGCAGCAGGTATTCATTGGGCGGCAGTAGAAGCACCAGCGGAAGATACACCTCAACCACTTGCGGGCAAGACGGTGGTTTTAACAGGGTCGTTGTCACAGCTAAACCGCAATGATGCCAAGGCAGCGCTTCAGGCGCTAGGGGCGAAAGTGACGGGAAGTGTTTCTAAGAAAACCGATATTTTATTTGCAGGAGAAAATGCAGGTTCTAAATTGGCCAAAGCACAAGAGCTCAATATTGAGATTAGAACTGAGGACGACCTAATAGAATTAATCGGCTGATTTAAGGAATAGAAAAAAGAGCTCCTAATATGGGGCTCTTTTTTTTGCGAGTGAGTTCAAATAATGATGGTTCTACTACGTCATAAATAAAAAACAATCGTATAAATAGCGTTTTTTTATTTAATTAAATTAAATAAAAAATCCATGCGATCCATATCACGAATGGCAATGTTGGTGGCTTTTTAACTCCTTGAAAATAAAGGATGTAAAGCATTTCATTATAGCTGTGTTTGAAAAATAAGATCTTCATCAATAACCATGGTAAAAGTTTGTAGTGCGTCCTATTTTTTTTAGCTTAATTGATTTTGAAATTGATAATTTTCTCTGCGAAGTTAGTCTTGTGAATATGGATACACAAGGTGTAGACAGGAAAATTAACCAGTCTATTTTTGGTTAAATAAATAAGGAAATATTTCACCCTTCGGCGGCCAACTTAAGAGTGAAATATAAAAAACAGCTATATCCATTTTTAGGAGTTATTCCATGGAAAAAATGTTTAAACGCACTCTTATCGGTGCAGCAGTGGCGTCTTTAACAATGGCGGGTGCAGTACAAGCGAAACCGGCAACAGATACAGTTGATCTTTATGGTCAAGTTGCATTGTCTGTATGGCAATATGGTGAAGATAAAATTGGTGGCGGTGATGCTCCACTGAAA
The DNA here is from genome assembly GCF_021568915.1 of Vibrio sp. McD22-P3. Taxonomy (NCBI): domain Bacteria; kingdom Pseudomonadati; phylum Pseudomonadota; class Gammaproteobacteria; order Vibrionales; family Vibrionaceae; genus Vibrio; species Vibrio sp. McD22-P3. The sequence continues at coordinate 84,120 of NZ_JAKGTN010000001.1, read as the reverse complement.
CTAGAAAATGAATCTCGCTTTGGTTTACGCGGTTCACATGAACTAGCACGTGGTCCTAAGTTTATTTGGCAATTGGAAGGTGGTAACGTTGGTGATGACGGTGCTGGTAGTGGTCTAGGTGTTCGTGATACCTACGGTGGTTTTGAGTTCGAGGAAGCTGGTCGCGTACGTATTGGTCGTATGTTGACACCACTCTATGAAATCATCGACTGGCCATACTCAGGTCAACGTGCTGGTGCTATTTTTGACTGGGGTGGCGATGTACTAGGTGGCGCACGCTATGATCGTCAATCTAATATGGTTCGTTATGACTCTGCTAACTTAGGAGGGTTTACATTCAACCTAGCAGCTGGTCGTGGTGATGAAGCAAGTGCTGACTCAAACTTCTATGGCTTAGGGGCGCACTATACTGTTGGAATGCTTACTCTACACGGTGGCTACGAGTATGGTAAGGATCGTAAGTTTGATACTCTCAACTCAGCTTACCAGAACTTCTTGAAGCAAAACCCTGGTGCTCCAATCATTGGTGATAAAGATACAGTTAATGGTCGTTCAGATACGCAAGCTGGATTGTTAGGTTTTGAGCTGAACTTTGACACATTTGCCTTTAATGGTGCATGGAAATACGAAGAAGCAGACTATAAAGAGTTGAAAGACAAAGACGATAATGATCTTCTACAGTATGGTTCGAAAATTTCTCAGAATAGCTACTCGTTAGGAGCTGTATTCAGTGGTGTTGAGAATTGGCAGTTCAAGCTTAATTATGCTGCGAATCTAGATCCTAAAATTGATAGTACCGATGCAGATGGCTATGCAGATTACATCGTTTCAGCACAGGCACTATATTTCTTGGATGACTCAGCGATTACCTATGTACGTCCTTATATGATTTCTAAAGACGAATCTTCTGCTGAATTCGGCTGGGGTCTAGGCGTAGAATACTACTTCTAAAATACAATCTGATACTGCCTTATACCTTCGGCTCCTAGAAATAGGGGCCGTTTTTTTATTGTGTAATTCACAGTGAGATTAATAAATAGTTGTTTTGACGAAAATATAGAAGATGGACGTTAAATAAAGTTGAGTTAAGAAAAGGAGATCTCGCGATAAAATGAAAATGTGCCCGCGAGTGCGAGCACAGTCGGTTAAATTACTCTTCGAGGTTGCTGATTGCCCAAGTAAGAAACTTCTTTCTTTCTTCGTATGAGGCACTTTTGAAAGAGCGTTTTAAAGATTGGTACACATCACCATCAAGTTGGATGTCAGCGGTTTCTATTTTGGATTGTGAGTAGTGTGACAAGCTAGCAACAGCGTTGGTTTGATTGTAGTCTTTTACTTCTTGTGCCATATCCGCAGTTAGACTAAACGTTAAACCTAACTGATCTTTCTTCACGCCAACGAGGGGCTTTGAATCGCTAACAAGTTCAAAGGTAGGTTTACTATTGAACTCTACACCTTGTTGCAGTGTCTTAATGTTAGGCACGGATATAGAGATATCCTTATCTTTTGCATCAAATGTTGCAACTAAAGGTTGAGATTTAAATTTGGTTTTGTCTGAGCCCGTTTCCATAACTATTTTAGAAATTCTAAAAACCAGTTGGTTTACACCGTTATCGAGAACGATGTTGTCGTTACTATCGAAACCAAAGTTTGAGTAGCCAGCGTCTTTACCATTAACAGTGAGCAGTTGGATGCCAGACGGCACGTCAATGGTCACTGACGAGTAGGCTAGTGACGGTGCCAAAATTAGACTCGCAAGTAGTGTTTTTGTTAATTTCATTACCACTCCTTAGTACTTTGCCAATATGGCAATTCTCTTGTAGGGTCTGTTTCATCTTAGTTTTTTTACATCGCGAATAATAGCGTTGTTATGAAAGCAGAAAGCGTCTGTACAGAAATTTGCGAGTCACTTATCATTTGAATAATTGTGTAGGTTTGCCTAAGTGGAGTTCGATATGAACATCAGTGAAGTTGCTAAAAAGACCGGTCTAACAACGAAATCAATCCGACTGTATGAAGAAAAGAAAATCATCTCGTCACCGTTGAGAAGCGATAATGGCTATCGCATTTATTCGGCCAAGCATGTTGATGAACTAAGTGTTGTTGCTAAGGCCAAACGAGTCGGTTTTACGCTTGATGAGTGTCGCGATATGGTGTCGTTAGCCTTCAAAACGGACAGGACGAGTGCCGAAGTTAAACGTCGAACCAGCGAAAAACTTGCGGAAGTTAAACGCAAGATTTCAGAGTTGCAAGCTATTGAACAGCAACTGGAAGTCTGGCTTTCTCAGTGCCCGGGAGACACTAATTCGGCATGTCCAATCGTTGATGATTTGATGCAAGGCTGCAATACAAAAGTCCAAAACTGATGTTCGTACTATGCAGCCAAGGGCTTGATATATCAAAAGCGTTTTTGGCCACCTAAACGTTCGCAACGCTCAATCGGAGTATACGTTTGAGAGTCATCGCTTAGTTGGCAGTCGACATATGGACCTAATGCAGAACTGTTTGAGGCATGGGTGATTGGAGCAAGCGTCAGCATGATGCCGAAGATTAGTGCTGAGAAAATTTTCATAACGATCCCTTTCAATTATTCAATATTTAGAGGCATCTCACACTTCGAGATAATCCTAAGTATGAACAAGAGAGAATAAAGATCAAAAAAAAGAGTAAGAATTAAAAAATTTTTAATTCCAAAAAAGTGGAACTTATTAATTGTGTGAAATTAATAACTATATGATTTAGATGGTAAAAATAATCTATAGTTTTATCATGTAGTATGGGGAAATGCCGCTCAACTACTTAAATTAACTTACTTAGTTTCTAGAACAATCTATGGCAATGATGGTTAACTAGTTGGTAATTAAGGACTCTAAGGAAATCTGATTTGCGGTGACGTGCTCCCAGCTCAAAAAGAGCTCGTTTTCGATGTTTTGTTCTAACTAGCAGGTAAAATGAACGAATTTCGATAACAGTCAGTTGTCTTGACTGGAATCAGAGATCGAGCAATTTGCCTTGTTTGGTGTGGAAAGTAGGTCTATGGCATAACCTTGCTCTCCTAGCTGTTCAACAACACTGTGTTTTCCAACAAGGTGCAGAGCGCCCACAGCCACAAAATGGGTTCCTGCTTTGTATTCTTGTGATTGGCTTAATATCTCTACCCACTTTTCGTTCCGCTCGTAAATGAATGAATGATAGAAGTCATCGTTATAGGCCTCTGCTTGTAACACTTCTTCAAGGTTCTTTTTATCCCCCATACGCCAAGACTCGATTAAACATTGGATGCTTGCTTCACTATTTGGCCACTCTTGGATTGTTTGTTTCAACATATCTAATCCGTCATCAGGCTGATTTGCGAGTAAATCGATTTGAAATTGTAAACTCTCTAATCCCTTTATTGGTAATTGATGAGTGTTTGCCCACTGAACAAACTGCATATCAATGCCGAACTGAGGTTGATAGTTAAGAGATTGGAATTGTAATTGTTGTAAGGTTAAGGCTGCTTGCCAAGGTGGTAAGTTCAATATTTTAGTTGGAGCTAGGGAGGTCTGTTTTAAGATTTTAACTAATGTAGCTAAGTGTTCTTCGTCTAACATTTGCTTAGTACTGGGTTGTGGTTCTTGCGGGAAACGAACTTTTTCATTTAGGCGTGTTTCGACAACCAGGCTATCAGAGCTATCTAAAGCTTCTGTCACTTTTCTAGAAAATGGATCGAGTTTGGTATCCCCAACGTGAATTGTCCCCATGAGATAGAGGCGCTGTTCACCTTTGTCTGCTTGCCATAACAACGGTTCTGCATGAGAAAAAAATGAGATCAACAACAGAAGGTTCATGAATGAAGGCCCCCCCAAGTGAGCTCTCTTTATATAACTCGAAATATCTCTAAGCAATCTATCCACCACTTTCTGAACTACGGTTGAGTGTTCAGACTAACACAAGTTCGCTCCTCAAATGCCAAGGTTGAAGTAGAGAGTTACTGCTCTAGGTTGTTTTTCCTCGATAAAACTACTTTTTTAATGCGAATTAAATGCTGTTTTAAACCTAAAAGTACGTTTGATATCACGATTTTATAAGAGTTATTTTGGACGGGATGTGGTTTTTACGACATTTTTGTCATCAATATGGCGATATGAGTATAGTTTTTGTGACTTCCATCATAGGTAATTTTTCTTTGTGAATTTACGGTATTTTATATAACTTTTTTAAGTTGCTGTTTTTTATGTATTTATATTTTTTGTCATTTTCTTGTTGTGATTTTGATCACTTTGGTGGGGTAATTATTTGTTAGCGCGAATTAAATCTAGTTATAGTGTGCTCAAGCCAGACGGCAGCATATCAAGGCAGCAACATAAGCTGCTCAAAACTAAAGCATATATAGGTGTTATAATGAAAAAAGTTCTCGCTCTTACCGCTCTTGCAGTTGCATCAACTAGCGCTTTCGCAGGCTCTTCTTACGTAACTGGTAACGTTCAGTTTCATGACACGTACCTTCAAGGTTCTAAAGCAACGTCTACTCTAGAAGCCGGCCACACATTTGACTCTAACACTACGCTATTAGTTGAGTTTGATGCTATTCCTCTAGGGAAAACTCAAACTCCAGCTCCAGGAACAAAAGGTCCTCTACCTGCGACCACGCTAGGTGTAGAGCAAGTATTCAATGCAACTGATCATCTATGGTTTGCAGCAGGTTACCATCACTTGATTCAGGATGGTGAAACAATTCAGTATCGCCCACTTATTAAGATCGGTTATAACTTTGATAATGGTCTTTCTTTGAGCAACCGTACTCGTGTGCACATTAACAATCAGCTAGATGGCCAAGCACGCAAGTCAGATACAGATGTTCGTTTGGACAACAAAATTGCTTATCAATTCGCTGATCAGCCTATTGCTCTTTCTTATAACAACGTATACGTAGTAGCTGGCGACAAAGATGCGAACGGCGATGATAAAGTTAATACGATGGACCACGAGCTTCGTGCAACTTGGACTCGTGATGGCGTACAACCATACTTTGAGTTCCGTAGCCAAGCTCACGGCCTAAAGAATGCTGACGGAAGCAGTGCAGTAAACAACGCTGTTGTGTTCGGTGCTTCATACGGCTTCTAATCTATCCCCCAAGATTGTTCATATTTCCATATTTAGGGCTCCGTCAGGAGCCTTTTTTCTGTTCTGAGTTCGGATTTAGAATAGAGGTGCCTCGCAATTTCTTTTTATCTGTTCCTTATCTTAAGAGTGACACGATAAAATACGTGAACGACACTGAACGAATACTCAAGTCATTGCGTACTAAACTTCTTGTTTTCAGTAATGACTTAAAAGGATGATGAGATGAACATTAAATTTCTTGTATCTAGCTTAATCACAGTTGTATTTATGAGTGGTTGTACACAGACAGCTTTTCCAACAGATGGGACGAGTGATTCATGGCAGACATTTGGTTATGAGCAGTCAAAAAAAGGCTACATGAAAAAAACACCTGAAGAATTAAGCGTCAATGACGCGGCTTTAGAAACGGCATACTCTGAAGGGTATGAAAAAGGCCGAACTGAATACTGCGCGCAAGATGCCTACAAGTTAGGGATTATGGGGAAAAGCTATCTGGGGATTTGTGACGACCTCGATTGGCGATTCCGAATGAAGTATAACGATGGACGTTCAAATCAAAGTCTTGGTCGCTTATAGAGGAACTGAGGCGGTACGCTGATATAAATCTGAACGTTTAGTTTGTTTTAATAAATTTGCGGTTTACTCAGCAACTTTTACTTATCCTTACTGAGGTCGACTATTGGTCGTCCTTTGTCGTTTTTCTGTCCAGAAAATATGTCTTTCAGACGGTTTATTTACATAGCGAAGTTAGGATTAAGCTAGTTGATTGAATTTCCAGTATTTATCTGATTTTTTGACAATTTGTGTCTTGCAGAGTCATGACTTTGTTAGAATTTGCCACAAGGTAAATCGAGCGTGAAGATGCGTTTTTTTCTGACTAAGTTAGGACTAACGTCTTGCGTAAAATTACATTCTTGGCACTCGCATTTAGCTCGAGCAGCGCATTTGCTGCATCGTCATATATTGAAGGTAACATCCAGTTCAATAGCAGTTATCTCTATGATTCCAAAACCACAGCTAAGATGGCGGCAGGCCATACTTTTGATACGGATACAACGATTAAGTTCAAAATAGAAGATATTGCGATTGGTGCAACGCCTCACAGTGATGGTCACCATCACCACCATAACATGTACTATGGACACCGCGTGAGAGCTCCTTTGGTAACGCTAGGGGTAGAGCAGCGTTTTCAAATGTCGGACAACTTCTGGCTAGGGGCTGGATATGAACACCTAATGCAAGTGGGTGAAACCATGCAGTACCGTCCACTCTTTAAAATCGGCTATGACTTTGAGCAAGGTCTCTCTTTGAGTCATCGCACTCGAATCGAAGTTTATGCACAACATGACCGTTGGGGGTATAAGCCGGATACAGATTATCGATTTGATAACAAGATTGCCTATACGTTCCAAACGCACCCAGTGAAAATCCACTATAACAATGTGTACCATGCCATAGGAGCTTATGGGCCATACTACCCATACACGGACAGCACCATGGACCATGAGTTTAGGTTGACGTTAACGAAATACGCTTTTCAGCCGTATTTTGAGTACAAGAGTCAAGGGGATGTCAAAGTATCACGTTATAGCCATGGTGTAGCGAATAGTGCATTTCTTATAGGTGGGATTTATAACTTTTAGCCAGATAAACGCCACAGCGATTGCTGCGGCGTTTATCTAGTATCAGTGCTTCACGTTACATATTGTAAGCACGGAAACTGTAGACTTGACCTTTCTCATTGTAAGCATAGACATGATAAGGGTCTTTCTTGTCGCCATATTCCATACCTGGAGAACCAACGGGCATGCCTGGAACAGCGAGTCCCTTAGCGTTCTTAGGTGGGTTCTCTAGGAAAGCCTTGATGTCATCGGCTGGAATATGGCCTTCGAAAACATAGTCACCGATAACCGCCGTATGACACGATGCGAGTTCGGGCTTTATACCTAGTTTTTCTTTTATTGGGTTCATATTCTTATGCTCTTCAACCGTAACGTTAAATCCAGCATCTTCCATATGCTTCACCCATTCTTTACAGCAGCCACAGTAAGGTGACTTATACGTGAGCATATCCGTGGCAAACGCTGAACCTGTTACCATCGCAAACGACAGTGTTGCTAGTTTGAATAGACGTGTTTGCTTTGACATATTGAATCCTTTTAACAAGTAATTATTGGCTATATCGTTATCGGTTAACCAACTCGATTAGCCTTTATATTGAAAGTTTCTGAGTCTATTTGCGTTGCTGACAACGGTAATAGAGGACAGTGCCATAGCTGCTCCAGCAAAAACAGGGCTGAGCAGAAAACCAAAAATCGGGTAAAGAATCCCTGCTGCAATCGGAATCCCTAACGAGTTATAGATAAATGCACCAAATAGGTTTTGTTTTATGTTCTTCACTGTCGCCTTAGACAGTGAAATAGCGTATGCCACAGTCGCAGGGTTACTATTAAGCAATGTCATTGGCGCACTTTCGATGGCCACGTCACTCCCTGAGCCCATGGCAATACCGACATCAGCAAGTGCTAAAGCAGGTGCGTCATTGATGCCATCACCAACCATAGCGACAGGCCCAAACTTAGCCTTGAGTGACTCTACATGAGCGGATTTCTCATCTGGTAATACCTCAGAAACCACCTCGTCGATACCAAGCTTCTTAGCGATTACGTTAGCAACATGTCGGTTGTCACCAGTTAGCATCACAGTATGAATGCCTTGCTGTTTCAATGATGCCACTGCAGAAGCCGCTTCTGGTTTAAGCTCATCGGCGATTGCAATAACAGCTACGGCTGAATTATCGATAACTACGACCACTGGTGTCGCAGCCATATTTGCTGCTTCATCGAGGCCACTTTGAATCGGCGTTGTATCAATGTTCAAACTTTGTACGTGATTGAGCGATGCAATGGTTATTTGCTTATCGTCAACTATCCCTTTAACCCCTTTGCCCTTAAGATTCTCAAATTGTTGGGGCTCACTTGTGTCAGTGGCAGACCAATATCGAGTGACCGCTTTCGCTAGAGGATGTTCCGAACGTTTTTCTAATGGCAATACCAATTTGGCCAGCTCATGTTCTGCCAGCTCATGTGCTGATAGGTTCGATGTAAATACTCGCTGTACGGTTGGTTGACCCATGGTCAGTGTGCCGGTTTTATCGAATACGACGACTTTTACTTTACTTAGCTTTTGTAAGGCGTCGGCATCTTTAATTAATACTCCTGCTTGGGCTGCTTTGCCTATACCTACAGTAATAGACAGCGGTGTTGCCAAACCTAATGCGCATGGGCAGGCGATGATAAGTACTGTTGTCGTCACAACAAGCATATAACTGGCTCTAGGCTCTGGTCCGACAAAGAACCAAACTGCCGCGGCTAACAAAGCGATAACCACAACGACGGGAACAAATACTGCTGAGATAGAGTCTGCTAATTTGGCAATGGCAGGTTTACTGCTTTGCGCTTCCCTTACTAGGTTAATTATACGCGACAACATAGTATCTGCGCCCACACCTGTTGCTTTGATAACCAAGCTACCATCGGTGTTTAATGTGCCTGCAGACACCGTGTCATTAATATCTTTTGCTGCGGCCACAGGTTCACCCGTCAACATGGATTCATCAATATAGCTGTGTCCTTCAAGTACAAGTCCATCAACAGGAACTTTTTCACCTGGCTTTATTCTAAGCAGCATCCCGAGACGAATATCGGACACTGCCATAGACTGATCTTGACCATCAATAATGGCAGTCGCATATTGTGGTTGAAGGTTCATTAGCGCTTGAAGCGACTGATTGGTTTTAGACTTTGCTTTGGCTTCGATGTAGTGCCCGAGAGATATTAATCCCACAATCATCGCGCTTGCCTCAAAATAAACATGTCTAGATTGATGTGGGAACCAACTAGGCTTAACCACCACTAACATAGAGTAAAACCATGCTGCGCCCGTGCCTAACGCGACGAGGGTATCCATCGTTGCTCGTTTGTGTGTTAGCGCTTTATAAGCATTTACATAGAAGTCGCGCCCGGCAGTAGCGAGTAGCCATAAACAGATGACACCAATTAGCCCCCAGGTCATTTGGTCTAGAGGGTTGCGGATCATCATATTGCCACCTAATACTCCCCAAAGCATGAGCGGAGCACCAATGGCTAAGGCAACAATAGTGTGTTTTTTTTGAGTCGCTTGATGGTCTAAAAGTGCTTGCTGTTGCTGACTTTGGCTTGTGGCTAAGTCTTGAACTAGCTCCCCTTGATAACCAGCACTCGAAACCGCAGCGAGCAAAGCGTCATTGATGCTTTCTACATCTTTGGAAGCTACTACCAAAGCACTTTGTTCAGCAAGGTTAACGCGAGCGTTCTCGACGCCATCAACACTGGCTAGTGCTTTCTCTACTGAGCTCACACAGCTTGCACAAGTCATTCCATGAATCAGGTAATGAAGTCTGTAGCCTTCTTGTGTTAACAGCAGTTCGTCATTTGACTCGTTTAGCAACGAGATATCAGGAGAAATAGGCTCAATACTTTCGCTTTGCGTAGACGTATCAAGGTCATTGCCGCTGGTAGAATTAGCCTCTTGCTTTGCTTGATATCCGACAGCTTCTACGCTATCGATAATAGTTAGCGGATTATCTAATGTTGCAATGGTCAACTCTGATTTACTCAAAGAGAGAATTTCGCAATCTTCCAATGATTCAAGTTGAGTGCGCAATTTCGCTACACATTTTCCGCAGTTCAGGCCTGAAAGTGCAAAGTGCCATACAGGAATGGCATGGTAGTTAAGGGATTGGACTATGGAAATAATCTCTTGGACATCCGACGAACTCTCCACGATAAGTTGTTCAGTGGTGAGTGTTTTGATATCCATCGATAGCGGGGAGGCATCGAGTGCTTTTTGCAGCTTATTCACGCACCCCATGCAGGAGAGTCCTGATAGATTTAGCGTATATTGATTCATAAAACACCTCGAAGAAATATTGAACTGTGACTAACGATAAACCTTACCGCAAGGGTAAGGTCAAGCTATTGATTGTAGATTTAGCTTAAGGTGATAAAATAGCGCCCAAATTTGCAACGCACGATGAAGCGCATCGTGCGACGTTGACAACAAGGTACATTCGATGACGGTTAAAACACGTTTTGCTCCTAGCCCTACAGGCTATCTTCATGTCGGTGGTGCACGTACTGCACTGTATTCTTGGCTATTTGCTAAAAACCAAGGCGGCGAATTCGTTCTTCGTATCGAAGACACCGATCTAGAGCGTAACTCGCAACAAGCAGTGGATGCGATCTTGGAAGGCATGCAGTGGATGGGTTTGGAATGGGACGAGGGTCCTTATTACCAATCTAAGCGTTTTGATCGATACAATGAAATGGTTGATAAGCTACTTGCGGAAGACAAAGCATATAAATGTTATGCGCCGAAAGAGTTGCTAGAAGAGATTCGTGCAGAGCAAGAAGCGAACAAAGAAATTCCTCGCTATGATGCGAACCACCCTAAAATTGTTGCAGCGAACGCAGCAGCAAAAGAAGGTGACCCGTGTGTTATTCGCTTCCGCAATCCGAAAGAGGGTAGCGTGGTGTTTGATGACCAAATCCGTGGTCGCATTGAAATCTCAAACAGCCAAATGGACGACCTGATTATTCGTCGTACCGATGGCGCGCCAACATATAACTTTGTGGTAGTGGTTGATGATTGGGATATGGGTATTACACATGTTGTTCGTGGTGAAGATCACATCAACAACACGCCTCGTCAAATCAACATCTATGAAGCTCTAGGTGCTCCAGTACCTACATTTGCACACTGTGCAATGATTCTGGGTGATGATGGTGCGAAACTGTCTAAGCGCCACGGCGCGGTTTCTGTGATGCAGTATCGTGATGAAGGCTACCTTCCGAATGCTTTGAACAACTACTTGGTGCGTCTAGGTTGGTCTCATGGTGACCAAGAAATCTTCTCACAAGAAGAGATGATCGAACTGTTCTCTTTGAATGCTATTTCAAAATCAGCATCTGCGTTCAATACTGACAAACTAAACTGGTTGAACAACCATTACATCAAGACATCTGAGCCAGAGTATGTGGCAAAGTATCTACAATGGCACCTTGATGAGCAAAAGCTAAACACAGAGAATGGTCCTGCTATCACAGAAGTCATTAAGCTAGTTGGTGAGCGTTGCAATACATTGGTTGAACTTGCACAGCAAATCCGTTACTTCTACGAAGATTTCTCTGAGTTCGAAGCTGGTGCTGCGAAGAAACATCTACGCGGTGTAGCTAAAGCGCCTTTAGAAGCTGCGCTAGCGAAAGTAGAAGCGTTGGAAGAGTGGACAACAGTAAGTATTAAAGAGCAAGTCATTGCCGCGGTCTGTGAAGAATTAGAAATTGGTATGGGTAAAATCGGTATGCCACTTCGCGTAGCAGTAACAGGCGGTGGCCAATCTCCATCGGTTGATGCAGTTATGGAGCTGGTTGGCAAAGAGCGTGTTATTGCTCGCATTAAGATGGCTTTAGCATTTATTGCTGAGCGTGAAGCGAACGCTTAATTACTCCTAATCTAAGATACTGAAAAGGCCGCAATAAATATTGCGGCCTTTTTTTCATAAAAACAAAAAAGCGACTCACAAGCCGCTTTTCATATGGAAGTAAGATTACTTCTCTAGATAGTCTCGAATGGATTTTTCTATACCCACCACATCCAGTCCAAGCTCTGCGTGCAACTCATCTTGAGTGCCTTGAGCGACAAACCTGTCAGGAAGTCCTAGGTTTAGGACGGGCTTCATTAGTTTCTCACTCATCATGAACTCAATTACGCCAGCGCCAGCACCACCTGCAATAGCGTTTTCTTCTAGAGTAACTATGACGTCGTGACTATTGCAAAGCTCTCTAATTAGCGCTTCATCAAGCGGTTTGACAAAACGCATATCAGCGACGGTAGCATTGATGTTCTCCGCCGCGATAAGCGCATTATCTAAGAAAGTACCGAAGGATAATATCGCTACTTTTTCGCCTTCACGTACGATGCGACCTTTGCCGATTTCTAGAGCGGTAAATTCAGCTTCTGGTGTTGTTCCATTGCCCCCACCACGTGGGTAGCGTACGGCGCTTGGACCATTGTGCATGTGACCAGTGTAGAGCATCTGGCGACATTCATTTTCATCACTTGGTGCCATGATGACCATGTTAGGGATGCAGCGCATAAAGCTTAAGTCGAAGGCACCTTGGTGAGTTTGACCATCAGCGCCGACTAATCCTGCTCGGTCGATAGCAAACATTACAGGCAAATCCATAATAGCAACATCGTGGATCAGTTGGTCATAGCCGCGCTGTAAGAACGTAGAGTAAATGGCAACGATTGGGCGGTTACCAGCAATAGCCATACCAGTGGCTAATGTCACGGCGTGTTGCTCTGCAATCGCGACATCGAAATATTGGCTCGGATACTCTTTCGAGAAACGTACCATGCCAGAGCCTTCACGCATGGCAGGAGTAATTGCCATTAATGAAGGGTCTTTGGCTGCCATATCACATAGGAAATCGCCAAAGATCTTTGAATAGGTTGGTTTGCTTGAGCTGCTTTTTGGCAGACAGGAGTGAGAAGGATCGAACTTAGGTACGCCATGGTAACCGATTGGATCTTTCTCAGCTGGTTCGTATCCTTTACCTTTCTTGGTCATAATGTGCAGGAACTGCGGGCCTTTAAGCTCACGCATGTTCTTCAACGTTTTAACCAGTTCATTGACATCATGACCATCAACAGGGCCGATGTAGTTGAAGCCTAGCTCCTCAAATAGCGTGCCCGGAACGATCATACCTTTTAAATGTTCTTCTGTACGACGAACTAGCTCTTTAATTGGTGGCAAACCAGATAGTGCTTTCTTACCGCCTTCACGAATCGAAGTGTATAAACTACCAGATAAGACCTGAGCGAGGTGGTTGTTTAGAGCGCCAACGTTTTCTGAGATCGACATTTCGTTATCATTGAGGATTACGAGCATATCAGGATGAACATCACCAGCGTGGTTGAGTGCTTCAAATGCCATTCCTGCAGTAATGGCGCCGTCGCCAATAACGCTGACCACTTTACGGTCTTTGCCTTCTTTAGCCGCAGAGATGGCAATACCAAGTCCCGCACTGATAGATGTGGATGAGTGGCCAACGGATAAAACGTCGTACTCACTTTCTTCACGCCAAGGGAAAGGGTGAAGCCCATCTTTTTGTCGGATTGTCGACATCTTCTCGCGTCGACCCGTCAAAATTTTGTGTGGATAAGCCTGATGGCCCACATCCCAAATCAATTGGTCGAAAGGCGTGTTGTATACGTAATGTAGGGCGACAGTTAATTCAACCGTCCCTAAGCCAGAAGCTAGGTGTCCGCTTGATTGGCTCACAGAGTTTAACAAATACGTTCTTAGCTCCTCACAAAGCTTCGGAAGTGACTCTTTTGGCATCAGGCGAAGTTCTTCCGGTGTATTTGCTAATGTCAGTGTTGGATATTTTGAAATATCAAGTGTCATAGTGTTAGCGCTTTAATTCTGTTTAGTTGTTGCGCTCGATGACATATCGGGCGAAATCTTCGAGTAATTGAGTATTGTAGGGTATAGCCTCTAAAGCACAAAGTGCTTCTTCAAAAAGCTGCGCTGCTTTTTGCTGAGCCCCTTCTAATCCTAGCAAAGCAGGGTAGGTACTTTTGTTAAGTTCGACGTCTGAACCCTGAGGTTTACCTAAGGTTTCCGTGTCACCGACAATATCTAGAATATCGTCTTGCACCTGAAACGCGAGTCCAATTGCATCAGCGTAATTTTCCAACTGAGGTAGGTATTGAACCCCTTTATCCCCAGCTGCCAAAGCACCTAACTGAACAGCGCACTTAATCAGTGCCCCTGTTTTATGACGATGTATACGCTCAAGCTCTTCCAGCGTCACATTGCGGTTCTCTGCTTCTAGATCGAGTGCTTGCCCAATGCACATACCAGCAGCACCTGAAGCGTGAGCAAGCTTTTGTACCATAGTAATACGTTGCTCATTGGCAAAGGATGCCAATTCACCTTCAGATAAAATGGTAAAGGCCAGTGTTTGCAGAGCATCACCAGTTAGAATAGCAGTCGCTTCATCGAATCGAATATGGCAAGTCGCTTGACCTCGACGGAGTTCGTCATCATCCATTGCAGGAAGATCATCGTGGATCAATGAATAGGCATGGATACACTCAATAGCAGCGGCCGGAGTATCTAATTGTTCATTGGTGCAACCAAAAATCTGTCCGGTAGCATAAACAAGGAAAGGGCGAGCACGTTTACCGCCAAGTAGCAATGCATATCGCATTGCTTCTATTAATCTTTGTTCTTGGAAAGGGTAGTGGTCGAGCCAAGCGTCCAGTTGCTCGTTATTACGTTGTTGATAAGACTTTAAAGCCTCAATCATGGGGATACTCACTTTTGTTTCTATTCCGCTGACTGGGAGAAGTCATCAAGTTCTGCATCGTCATCTTTGGCTAGCAGGATGCTGACTTTTTGTTCTGCTTCTGTAAGCTTATGTTGCCCAGCACGAGCTAAAGCGATACCACGTTCAAACTTCTTCAAAGCGTCGTCCAATGCAAGGTCACCATTTTCTAATTGTTCGACAAGCATATCTAGCTCATCCACTGTCGCTTCAAACGACATGTTCTCTGGTTTTTTCGTCGCCATAACTTACTTGTTTTATCAGAAATGTTCGAACGTTACATTAGCCTTAACGGATGGTCAAACTAATGGTGCCAAAAATGTAACCAAGATGCTTTCCACTTTTTGTTTCTGCTACAAATTTGTTCAACAGGATGGATATAGAAACTGGGGAAGGTGTTGTTTTACGGCGATTTCTCGAATTGACTCCGGCTAAAAGAAGAGGGAACAGGGAATTTTGTGATTTTCAGGTCATAAATTACTTAAAGATATGGGCATGTGGTCGATAACCTGAATATAACGCGATAGACTCGTGCGGATATTCAGGTTCGTCAATGTCGATTGATGGCAATTATTTATGGAGTGTTGAGTGGATTTAGCAACGCTGATAGGCCTAATTGGTGGGGCCGCTTCGATCATTATGGCGATGGTGCTGGGTGGCAGCATCATGACTTACTACGATACCACGTCGGTATTCATCGTAATCGGTGGTTCGACATTTGTGGTGTTGATGAAGTTCACTCTGAGCCAGTTCTTTAGTGCAACGAAGATTGCTGGCAAAGCGTTCATGTTCAAAACCGATGAACCTGAAGATTTAATCGCGAAAATCGTCGAAATGGCGGATGCGGCACGTAAAGGTGGTTTCCTAGCTTTAGAGGAAATGGATATTCAGAACAGCTTTATGCAAAAAGGCATCGATCTATTGGTTGATGGTCACGATGCAGAAGTTGTGCGTAACGCGATGCAAAAAGACATCGCATTAACCGATGAACGCCATGTGAAAGGAGCGGGCGTTTTTAAGGCATTTGGTGATGTTTCTCCTGCAATGGGAATGATCGGTACCCTCATTGGTCTGGTTGCGATGCTTTCTAACATGGACGATCCGAAGTCGATTGGTCCTGCAATGGCGGTGGCACTTTTAACAACCTTGTATGGGGCGATTCTTTCCAACATGCTTTTCTTCCCGATTGCTGACAAGCTTACGTTGCGTCGCGAGCAAGAAAAACTCAATCGTCGTTTGATAATGGATGGTGTCTTGGCGATTCAAGATGGTCAAAACCCTCGCGTGATTGATGGCTATTTGAAAAACTACCTCAATGAGAGCAAGCGAGCCTTTGATTTGGACGGTGAGTAAACATGCTGGTCTCACATATTAAATTGGCGTAGGAGGAGCTGTGGAAGAGGAACAAAAATGCGATTGTCCACCACCGGGTCTTCCCCAATGGATGGGCACATTTGCGGATTTGATGTCGCTACTCATGTGCTTCTTTGTACTTCTGTTGTCATTTTCTGAGATGGATGTACTGAAGTTCAAGCAGATTGCGGGCTCTATGAAGTTTGCCTTCGGGGTACAAAATCGCCTTGAGGTGAAAGATATTCCTAAGGGTACCAGCATCATCGCACAAGAATTCCGACCAGGTCGCCCTGAACCAACGCCAATTGACGTCATTATGCAGCAGACCATGGACATCACTCAGCAAACGCTGGAGTTTCATGAAGGTGAGTCAGATCGCGCTGGTGGTAATCAGCGAGACGATGGCAAAATGACGGGTGGTCAAACAGCGGATAGGACTCAAAAGAACCAGATTGGTACGGCATCGGCACAGAGCGAACAAGAAAATGAAGATCTCGATAAACTAGAAGAGATCATCAAGAAAGCGTTGCAACAAGAGATTAAACAGGGTGCTGTTGAAGTAGACAACTTGGGACAACAACTGGTGATTCGGATTCAAGAAAAAGGAGCTTTCCCAGAGGGGTCGGCCTTCTTGCAGCCTAAATTTAGACCTCTTGTTCGTCAGGTTGCTGATTTAGTTAAGGATATACCTGGCCAAGTCCGTGTGTCAGGGCATACGGATAACTTGCCTTTGGATTCTGAGCTGTACCGTTCTAATTGGGATTTATCGTCTCAGCGAGCTGTTTCTGTTGCCCAAGAGATGGAGAAAGTAAAAGGCTTCTCTCATCAAAGGTTGCGAGTGCTGGGAGTGGCTGATACCGAACCTTTGGGCCCGAATGATACTGAGCGACAGAGAGCGCGCAACCGCCGTGTTGAAATCAGTATTATGCAAGGGGAGCCAGTGTACACTGATGAGGTGTCTGCAGACGGTCAATAAAATGTGCACTATTACTATGAAACACCAGCGTTCAGCGCTGGTGTTTTTTATTGTGCTGAACGCTACAATTGCAACACTCGCATCTTAACTACGTAGAGTATATACTTGCGCCCCAAATAGACGAATGCCCGCTCTAGTCTCAAACTTGGCACGATGAGTTGGGTGAGTTTGTACTACAGTTGATATTTGTTACCTATACTGTCGTGCTCAGACAGCATTGCAACGAGATGTGAAAAGACTATGAGATTTATCGTAAAGCCCCATCCAGAGATTTTTGTAAAAAGCGATTCAGTGCGTAAGCGCTTTACAAGAATCTTAGAGTGCAACCTGCGAATTATTATCCAGCGCCGTACGGAATCTGTAGCGGTATATAACCGTCGTGACCACATTGAAGTGAATGCTAGCTCTGATGAATACTACAACGAGGTGTTGGAGATCCTAACTCACACCCCGGGTATCCATCATGTTCTTGAGGTTCAGCAATCTGATTTTGAAGATATGCACGATATCTACGAGCAGGTGTTGGAACTAAACGGCAGCCGTATCGAAAACAAAACTTTTGTTGTTCGAGCTAAGCGACGCGGCAAACACGACTTCACCTCAATCGAGCTTGAGCGCTATGTTGGCGGTGGCTTGAACCAAGCTGTCGAAAGTGCTCGTGTGAAACTGTCTAAGCCTGACGTAACAGTAAACATCGAAGTTGCGAACGATAAACTGAATCAAATCATCGCTCGCCATAAAGGGCTTGGTGGTTTCCCTCTTGGCACACAAGAAGATGTGCTGAGCTTGATTTCAGGCGGCTTTGATTCTGGTGTGTCAAGCTATCTGCATATTAAACGCGGTTCTAAAACGCATTACTGCTTCTTCAACTTAGGCGGCCCTGCTCACGAGATTGGCGTTAAGCAAGTTGCGCATTACTTATGGAACAAGTACGGCTCTTCAGCGAAAGTGAAATTCATCTCCGTGGACTTTGAACCGGTTGTTGCTGAAATTCTTGAAAAAGTAGAAGACGGCCAAATGGGCGTTATTCTTAAGCGTATGTTTATGCGTGCTGGTGGAATGCTTGCTGAAAAGTTTGGCATTGAAGCCTTGGTAACGGGTGAAGCACTCGGCCAGGTATCAAGCCAAACGCTGACTAATTTACGTCATATCGATGGTGTCACTGACACATTAATTCTTCGCCCTCTGATCAACTGGGATAAAGAAGACATTATCGACCTTGCTCGTGAAATTGGTACTGAAGATTTCGCTAAGACCATGCCTGAGTACTGCGGGGTGATTTCTCGTAAGCCAACTGTGAAGGCTGTGAAAACTAAGCTAGAAGCTGAAGAAGAGAAATTCGACTTTGGGATTCTTGAGCAAGTCGTGCGTGATGCGCGAATGATGGACATTCGTGATATCGAAAAAGAAAGTCAGGAGCAAGCGCCTGAAGTTGAGCAAGTTCAAGCAGTTGAAGAGCACGCTATCGTTTTAGATATTCGTAGCGCAGAAGAAGAGGAAGAGAGCCCGTTGGAACTCGATGGCGTTGAAGTTCAACACCTTCCATTCTTTAAGTTAGGAACCAAGTTTGGTGACTTAGACCAGTCGAAAACGTACCTGTTGTACTGTGATCGCGGCGTAATGAGTCGTCTTCAAGCTTTGTATTTGCAAGAACAAGGTTTTAACAATGTGAAGGTGTATCGCCCTTAGGGATCGTCCTTAAAGCGATAGACAAATCACAAGGTAAAAATGGGCGCTTTATTAGGGCCCATTTTTTATGCCCGTTAGTTATGGCTTTGTAGTTACATACTACTCTGCGGCCAGTCATCGGGAACAATAAACCAAAACTGACCAGTGTCAGACTGACAATGGATAAAGTGTTGTGGCAGTTCAGTCACTGGCACTTTGTTTTCGTTGTTGAACCCCGTTGCCCAAAGAGGTTTGGATAGTTGGTACAAAGGCTCCGTAACCCTTTCAAACTGACTTTGATAACACCAAAAACCAGTGACTCGCTCCGGATTGATCTTCAAACCTAGGCAATATTCTGGAACTGTAGTCTTTTCAAATGGGTTGACGTAAAGTCTGCCTTGCATCAGTAGGTGCTGAGAAATGTCATCAATGTTCGGATACAAAGCTTGAAACGCTTCTGTGCGAGTCATCATAAGTTGGTGTTCAAGCATGCGATGCAATTTCTTATCCAGGCGATCTTTGGCATTTGGTCCATACCAATAGCCGTCCTTGAGTAGATAGAACTTTATTGCCACTTCCCAATGCTCGATTTGCTCAGTGGCAAGGTTATCCAAAATAAAGTCGATAGCACCAATAGTTCGGTTATTTTGCTGCAACTGCAATTCTTCGACTATAACTTGATATTCATGACTGGCGTCAAACTGCCGACGACACAGTTCCTGATACAAAAAACCGAGTCTAGGGTTGCCGTCATAGTCTCTGTGAACCTTAACATCTGAATCCATATTGACGCTGGGGAAGTAGGGCGAGATTCTGTGGTCATTCATCATTAGACTAGGACTAGTCCTTATCCAAGATAAGAATTCCTTTATAGTATTCATGCTCATGTGTTTGCGTTTTCCTTTCGACAACCCTAGATTAAATTGCTATAACCACGGAAATCAAGAAATTGCTCAGGAAGTGCTATGAATAACTTACAACTCGAAGCGGTGCTCAATGAAAAGTTGTCTCCTCAACTGATTAAAGACTATTGTCCAAATGGGCTACAAGTTGAAGGCGCTAGTGAAATAAATAAGGTAGTGACAGGTGTAACAGCCTCGCAAGCACTGATCGATTATGCGGTATCTGTTAACGCGGATGCTCTATTGGTTCATCATGGTTATTTCTGGAAAGGCGAACCTGAAGCCATTCGTGGTATGAAAGGTAAACGTATTCGCACCCTTATCAAAAATGATGTTAATTTGTATGGTTACCACTTACCTCTGGATATACACCCTGAACTTGGCAACAATGCGAGATTAGCTGAATTACTCGACATTGAAGTGATTGATGGACTAGAAGGGCACCCTCAGTCTGTAGCTATGTTTGGTAAACTGGCTCAACCGATGACTGGTGAAGCCTTTGCTCAGAAAATTGCTCAGGTTCTCTCTAGAGAACCGCTTCACATTGCACCTGAACAAGCGGAGAAAATGATTGAAACGGTAGGTTGGTGCACCGGTGGTGGTCAGGACCATATTGAACTTGCTGCATCTAAAGGGCTCGATGCATTTATCTCAGGTGAGATCTCTGAGCGCACAACCTACACAGCCCGTGAATTGAACATCCACTATTTTGCGGCGGGCCACCATGCAACTGAAAGATATGGTATTAAGGCTCTGGGTGAGTGGCTAGCATCAGCGCATGGCCTTGATGTCGAGTTTATCGACATTGATAATCCAGTTTAGATTTTCTTCTAATAAAAAAGAGCAGCGTAAGCTGCTCTTTTGTTTTCAGATGTTGTGTCTGATTGATGTGCTCTATTATTCACGCTCGTGAAGCGGTTTGAAATCACGCATTTCTTCACCAGTATAAAGCTGGCGAGGACGACCGATACGGTTGCCTGGATCGCTGTGCATTTCGTTCCAATGAGCAATCCAACCCACAGTACGAGACATCGCGAAGATAACCGTAAACATAGAAACAGGGATACCAATCGCTTTAAGGATAATACCTGAGTAGAAGTCTACGTTTGGATACAGTTTCTTCTCAACGAAGTACTCATCTGAAAGTGCTATACGCTCAAGTTCCATTGCCACGTCGAGTAGTGGATCTTTGATGTTTAGCTCTTTCAGTACTTCGTGACACGCTTCGCGCATTACTGTTGCACGTGGATCGTAGTTTTTATAAACACGGTGTCCAAAGCCCATTAGGCGGAATGGGTCGTCTTTATCTTTCGCGCGCTCGATGAATTCAGGGATCTGATCAACAGAGCCGATTTCTTCAAGCATACGCAAACATGCTTCGTTGGCACCACCGTGAGCAGGGCCCCATAGTGATGCAATACCAGCTGCAATACACGCAAATGGGTTAGCACCCGATGAACCAGCAAGACGTACTGTAGAAGTCGAAGCGTTTTGCTCGTGGTCTGCGTGCAGAGTGAAGATTTTATCCATCGCACGTGCAACGATAGGGTTCACTTCATACTCTTCACATGGATTAGCAAACATCATGTGTAGGAAGTTTTCCGCATACGTTAGATCGTTACGAGGATAGATGAATGGTTGACCGATTGAGTACTTGTAACACATAGCTGCAAGTGTCGGCATCTTAGAAATCAAACGATAAGCCGCGATTTCACGGTGCGTATCATTATTAATATCTAAAGAATCGTGATAGAAGGCTGCAAGAGCACCTACAACACCGCACATAACCGCCATTGGGTGAGCATCGCGACGGAAACCGTGGAAGAAACTCGCGATTTGTTCGTGAACCATGGTGTGGCGTGTAACGATTTGTTTGAAACTCTCATATTCTTCTCGTGTAGGGGCTTCACCAACAAGAAGGATATAGCAAACTTCAAGGTAGTCTGCATTGTTAGCTAACTGATCGATTGGGAAGCCACGGTGCAGTAGTACACCTTTGCCGCCGTCGATATAAGTGATTTGAGATTCACAGGATGCAGTGGCAAGAAAACCTGGGTCAAAAGTAAAGTAACCATTGGCTCCAAGTTTACGAACGTCGACTACTTGTGGTCCGATAGAACCATCCATAATCGGCAGCTCGATTGGCGCTTGACCTTCAATATGAAGGGTCGCTTTCTTATCTGCCATAACAATCTCCTTTGTTTATTATTTAATCCGTCCAGGATGTTTGTGTGCCAATTTTTTACTTCGCTTCGCGGTTAAAGTCAATTTTTAAACGGTGATGTGTGCACTTGTTATGATTTTTTATAGAAAAATGGTTAAAAATCTGTTCTGTGTAGCATATTTTGTTACACCAATTGTATTAGAATGTTGCCAACCGTATAGTTGCGGTGAAATTGTTGGTCAAATCCTTATAAATTCTAGGGTACAAACCGAGGTGAGGTCGATTTGGATCTTAGTCTGTTAACATTATTGTTACAATTATCTCTCTTGTAACACGAATTTATTGTTAACTTTATGTTAACTTTTGAGGCTTACGGACCAAAATTTATTCATAACAATAAATGGCTCAATGGAGCTGAGTGAGCAAGCCCGTGAAAGAAAGAAAGTCCAGACCTGTTAATTTAGATTTGCAGACAATTCGCTTTCCGATCACAGCAATCGCTTCCATCCTGCACCGTGTGTCGGGTGTGATTACGTTTGTGTCGATCGGTATACTTCTTTGGTTACTATCCAAATCACTCTCTTCTCCGATTGGTTTCGCAGAAGCTGCTGACATCGTCGATGGTTTCTTTGTGAAATTTATCCTTTGGGGAATTTTGACGGCATTGGCGTACCACATTGTTGGTGGTGTGCGTCATTTGATTATGGACCTAGGCTATTTTGAGGAGCTCGAATCGGGCACCAAAAGCGCTAAGGTTGCCTTCATCGTGACAGGTGTTCTGTCACTGCTGGCTGGAGTATTGGTATGGTAAACAACGTCTCAACATTTGGTCGTAATGGCGTACACGATTTCTTATTGATTCGTGCTACCGCTATCATTATGACACTTTATACGATTTATCTCGTGAGCTTCTGCGCGTTTGCAGGAGACATTTCCTACGTATCGTGGACCAATTTCTTTGGTGGTACTTTCACTAAAGTCTTCACTATGTTGGCGCTAGCTTCAGTGCTTATTCATGCGTGGATTGGTCTATGGCAAGTTCTTACAGACTACATCAAATGTGCCAAGCTTCGTGGTGCACTGCAACTGACTTTCATCGCAGTGCTTCTTGGTTATTTCTTCTCTGGTTTCTTTATTCTGTGGGGTGCGTAAGTGTCTATTCCAGTTCGTGAGTTCGATGCCGTAGTAATCGGCGCTGGTGGTGCGGGCATGCGTGCCGCACTACAAATTTCAGAGCAAGGCCTATCATGTGCATTGCTATCCAAAGTATTTCCTACTCGTTCACATACAGTATCCGCTCAGGGTGGTATCACAGTAGCGCTAGGAAACTCTCATAAAGACAACTGGCAGTGGCATATGTATGACACTGTTAAAGGTTCTGACTACATTGGTGACCAAAACGCTATCGAGTATATGTGTAAGAATGGTCCTAAGTCTGTTATCGAACTAGAAAAAATGGGTCTACCGTTTTCTCGTTTTGAAGATGGCTCGATCTACCAACGTCCATTTGGTGGTCAGTCTAAAGAGTTTGGTGGCGAGCAGGCAGCACGTACTGCAGCTGCAGCTGACCGTACTGGTCATGCTTTGCTTCATACGCTTTATCAGCAAAACATTAAGCACAAGACCACAATTTTCTCAGAGTGGTATGCACTTGACCTAGTGAAAAACCAAGACGGTGCGATTCTTGGTTGTACTGCGTTATGCATGGAAACTGGTGAGATTTGTTACTTCAAGTCCAAAGCAACCATTCTAGCGACAGGCGGTGCAGGTCGAATCTACGCTTCTACTACTAATGCTCACATCAACACTGGTGATGGTGTCGGTATGGCGTTACGTGCAGGCGTTCCTATGCAAGACATGGAAATGTGGCAGTTCCACCCAACTGGTATCGCTGGCGCTGGTGTACTAGTAACAGAAGGTTGTCGTGGTGAAGGTGGCTATCTTCTTAATAAAGATGGCGAACGCTTCATGGAACGTTATGCACCAAATGCAAAAGACCTTGCTGGTCGTGATGTAGTTGCTCGTTCAATGATGATTGAAATTCGTGAAGGTCGCGGCTGCGATGGTCCATGGGGTCCACATATTAAACTGAAATTGGATCACCTAGGCAAAGACGTACTTGAGTCGCGCCTTCCAGGTATTTGTGAACTTTCTCGAACGTTTGCACACGTTGATCCAGTTAAAGAGCCAATCCCTGTTATTCCAACGTGTCACTACATGATGGGTGGTGTACCAACGCAAGTTTCTGGTCAAGCTATTAAACAAGATGCTTCTGGAAACGACCTTGAAGTACAAGGCCTATTTGCTTGTGGTGAAATTGCTTCTGTATCGGTTCATGGCGCTAACCGTCTAGGTGGTAACTCATTGCTTGACCTCGTGGTATTTGGTCGTGCTACTGGTCTTCATCTTGGTGAAACTCTGGCCGCGCAAACAGAAGCTCGTCCAGCGACGGAATCAGACATTGAAGAGTCACTGGCACGTACTATGCGCTGGGAAAACAGCACTTCAGGTGAAGATCCTGTTCAAATTCGTAAAGATCTACAAACTTGTATGCAAAACAGCTTCTCGGTATTCCGTGAAGGTGATGCAATGGCAACAGGTCTAGAAGAGCTAAAAGTGATTCGTGAGCGCCTACAAAACGCACACCTTGCAGATAAGTCTTCAGAATTTAATACCCAACGTGTTGAGTGTTTAGAGCTTGATAACTTGATGGAAACGGCATTCTCTACAGCGGTTGCGGCGAACTATCGTACAGAAAGCCGCGGAGCACACGCTCGTTTTGACTATCCAGACCGTGATGACGAGCAATGGCTATGTCACTCTATCTACAACCCGGAAACTGAACAGATGACGAAACGTGATGTCAACATGACACCAGTTCATCGTGAAGCTTTCCCACCGAAAGCACGTACGTACTAGAGGGAGGACCAGACTATGAAACTTAATTTCTCTCTATACCGTTACAATCCGGATGTAGACAATAAGCCTTACATGAAGGCATACACGCTTGAAGTCGATGAAGGCTCTGACATGATGGTGTTAGATGCTCTGATTCTTCTGAAAGAGCAAGACCCAACGCTATCATTCCGTCGTTCTTGTCGTGAAGGTGTTTGTGGCTCTGATGGCCTAAACATGAATGGCAAAAATGGCCTGGCTTGTATCACGCCACTGTCAGCTCTGGAAGGGAACGAGATCGTAATTCGACCACTTCCTGGATTACCTGTAGTTCGTGACTTGATTGTCGACATGACTCAGTTTTATGATAACTACGCGAAAGTTAAGCCGTTTCTTATTTCGGATGGCAATTTGCCACCTTCGCGTGAAAATCTGCAAATGCCAGAAGAGCGAGCGCATTTGGATGGATTGTATGAGTGCATTATGTGTGCATGTTGTACGACATCTTGCCCGTCATTCTGGTGGAATCCAGATAAATTCATCGGACCAGCAGGTCTACTTGCCGCGTACCGTTGGTTAATTGACAGCCGCGATACAGCAACAGATGAACGCTTATCAAATCTTGACGATGCATTTAGCGTTTTCCGTTGTCATGGCATCATGAACTGTGTCAGTGTATGTCCTAAAGGATTAAACCCGACAAAAGCAATTGGCCACATCAAGTCAATGCTTGTGAATCGTTCGGTGTAACAAATAATAAAATTGCCGGCTCGACCTTTTGGAAGAGCCGGCTTCTAATAGCTCGGCGTAGACCGAAGCATACGTGAAAACTACTACTGGTTAAGGGAAAATATGCACAATGGTGTGATGAAGGCATGGCTCGAGTCTTCACACTTGGCAGGCGCCAATGCAACGTACGTAGAAGACCTCTACGAACTGTATCTAAGTGATCCCGATCAGGTAAGTGAGGAGTGGAGACGTGTTTTTGAAGGGTTGCCTGTGCAACCTGACGATGTGGTTGAACAACCGCATTCACGTGTCCGTGATTACTTCCGACGACTCGCTCAAGAAACAAAGCATTCAAGTGTTCAAGTAAGTGACCCCGAGGTCGATGCTAAACAAGTAAAAGTACTGCAGCTAATCAACGCTTACCGCTTCCGCGGTCACCAAGCTGCTAACCTAGATCCGCTGGGTTTATGGAAACGTCCGATTGTTGAAGAGCTGGAACCTGCTTTCCACTCTCTTACTGAAGACGATTTAGATGAGACATTTAATGTTGGTTCTTTTGCTATTGGGCAAGAAAGCATGACATTACGTGATCTTCATAAGGCGCTGCAAAAAACCTATTGTGGCTCCGTTGGTGCAGAATACATGCACATGACCAACACCGCACAAAAACGTTGGATCCAGCAGCGTTTAGAATCAGTAGTCGGTCAACCCTCCTTTGATATTGAACATAAACACACTTTCCTTGAAGAACTGACTGCTGCGGAAGGGCTTGAGCGCTATTTAGGTGCCAAATTCCCAGGTGCAAAGCGTTTCTCTCTAGAAGGTGGCGACGCCCTTATTCCAATGACTAAAGAACTTATCCGCCATGCTGGTAGCAAGGGGATGCGTGAAGTTGTGATTGGTATGGCGCACCGTGGTCGTTTGAACATGCTGGTCAACGTCTTGGGTAAGAAACCACAAGATTTGTTTGATGAGTTTGCGGGTAAGCATGACGAAACATGGGGTACTGGTGATGTTAAGTACCACCAAGGTTTCTCTGCTGACTTTGCAACGCCTGGTGGAGATGTGCATTTAGCTCTAGCATTTAACCCATCTCACCTTGAGATCGTTAACCCAGTAGTTATTGGTTCTGTGCGTGCTCGTCAAGATCGCTTAGGCGACAAAGATGGTCGTTCGGTACTGCCGATTACCATCCACGGTGACTCTGCAATCGCGGGTCAAGGTGTGGTTGCTGAAACGTTCAACATGTCTCAAGCACGAGGCTTCCGAGTCGGTGGTACGGTTCGCATTGTTGTGAATAACCAAGTCGGCTTTACTACTTCAAACCCACATGACATGCGTTCTACGATGTACTGTACTGACATCTCTAAGATGGTACAGGCACCGATATTCCATGTTAATGCTGATGATCCTGAAGCCGTTGCATTTGTTACTCAAATCGCATTGGACTTCAGAAATGAATTTGCTAAAGATGTGGTCATTGACTTAGTTTGCTATCGTCGCCACGGCCATAACGAAGCAGATGAACCAAATGCTACTCAGCCATTGATGTACCAAAAAATCAAGAAGCACCCAACTCCACGTAAGTTGTATGCCGATGTGCTAATCGAGCGTGAAGAGAGTGATATTGAAACTGCGACTCAAATGATCAATGAATATCGTGATGCACTGGATCGAGGCGAAGTGGTATGTAAAGAATGGCGTCCTATGGCTCTGCACTCAGTAGACTGGTCTCCATATATGGACCGAGAGTGGGACGAAAAATGGGCAAGTGAAGTTAAGACAGAGCGTCTTATTGAGCTTGGCCAACGTCTTGGACAGTATCCAGATAGCCATAAACTGCAAAGTCGAGTCAATAAACTCTACAACGATCGCGCTGCTATGATGAGCGGTGAGAAAATGATCGATTGGGGTATGGCTGAAACGCTCGCGTACGCTACGCTTCTGGATGATGGAAAACGTATTCGTATTTCTGGTCAAGACTCAGGCCGAGGAACCTTCTTCCACAGACATTCGGTTCTGCATAATCAAGATGATGCAAGTACCTATATTCCTCTAGCTAACCTGCACGACAAACAGGGACCTTTCCAAGTCTTTGACTCCGTACTGTCTGAAGAAGCGGTACTGGCATTTGAATACGGTTATGCTACTGCGGAACCAAGCGGCCTAACTATTTGGGAGGCGCAGTTTGGTGATTTCGCTAACGGTGCACAAGTTGTCATCGATCAGTTCATATCTTCTGGTGAACAAAAGTGGGGGCGTTTGTGTGGCCTGACTATGCTATTGCCACACGGTTATGAAGGCCAAGGCCCAGAACACTCTTCGGCAAGACTGGAGCGCTACTTACAGCTTTGTGCTGAACAAAACATGCAAGTGGTAATCCCATCTACGCCAGCCCAGGTGTATCACATGATTCGTCGTCAAGTGGTTCGCCCGATGCGTAGACCGCTTATCGTTATGTCGCCAAAATCGCTACTAAGACATCCACTGTGTACTTCAACTATTGAAGAGCTTGCACAAGGTACGTTTGAACCTGCGATCGGGGAAATTGACGATATTGCTCCAGAGAACGTGAAACGTGTCGTTTTCTGTTCAGGTAAAGTTTACTTTGACTTACTTGAGCAGCGTCGTAACAACGACCAAGATGACGTTGCTATCGTTCGTATTGAGCAGTTGTATCCATTCCCAATGGATGACGTTAGAGCGAAGATTGCTGCTTATACCAATGCGAAAGATTTTGTGTGGTGTCAAGAAGAGCCTCAAAACCAAGGCGCTTGGTATTCGAGCCAACATAACTTCCGTGCGGCAATCCCTGTAGGAGCAGAACTGAGCTATGCTGGCCGACCAGCATCAGCGTCTCCGGCAGTAGGTTATATGTCAGTACACTTAAAACAACAGAAAGCGTTAATTTCAGACGCGTTGACTCTAGATTAAGAACTAGAAGTAAAAGGAAGACACAGATATGACAATTGAAATTCTGGTTCCAGACTTACCTGAATCAGTTGCAGACGCGACAGTCGCAACTTGGCATAAAAAACCAGGCGAAGCGGTAGCGCGTGATGAAGTTATCGTTGATATCGAAACCGATAAAGTAGTTCTAGAAGTACCGGCTCCTGATGCGGGTGTTCTAGAGGAAATTATTGAAGAAGAAGGTGCAACGGTACTTTCTAAACAACTAATCGCTAAGCTTAAGCCAGGTGCTGTCGCAGGTGAACCAACTAGCGACACGACTGACTCTACAGAAGCTTCTCCAGATAAGCGCCATAAAGCCTCACTAACAGAAGAGTCTAATGATGCATTGAGCCCAGCGGTTCGCCGCTTATTGGCCGAGAATGATTTGACGGCAAATGATGTGACAGGCACTGGTGTTGGTGGTCGTATCACACGTGAAGATATTGAAGCGCACCTAGCGGCGGCGAAAGCAGCACCTAAAGCGGAAGATGAAGTAGCTGTGGCTCCTGTGCTTGCTCGTAGCCAGAAGCGTGTTCCGATGACGCGCCTACGTAAGCGTGTTGCTGAGCGTTTGCTGGAAGCGAAGAACAGTACGGCGATGTTGACAACATTTAACGAAGTGAACATGAAACCTATCATGGACCTTCGTAAGCAGTACAAAGACCAATTCGAAGAGCGTCATGGTACACGTTTAGGTTTCATGTCTTTCTATGTGAAAGCAGTAACGGAAGCATTGAAGCGTTACCCTGAAGTAAACGCGTCGATTGATGGCGATGATATTGTGTATCACAACTACTTCGACATCAGCATGGCCGTCTCCACTCCTCGTGGCTTGGTTACGCCGGTACTTAAAGATTGCGACACTTTAGGTTTTGCTGACATCGAGAAAGGTATCAAAGAGCTAGCGATTAAAGGTCGTGACGGTAAGCTAACTGTTGAAGAGTTGACAGGTGGTAACTTTACTATCACAAACGGCGGTGTCTTTGGTTCTCTTATGTCTACGCCAATCATCAACCCTCCTCAGGCTGCTATTTTGGGTATGCACAAAATCCAAGATCGCCCAATGGCGGTGGACGGCAAAGTAGAAATTTTGCCGATGATGTACCTAGCTCTGTCTTATGATCACCGTTTAATCGATGGTCGTGAATCCGTAGGCTTCTTGGTAACCATCAAGGAACTACTGGAAGATCCAGCACGCTTGCTACTTGATGTGTAATTAAGCGTTGTTTTTATTTTGGGCGTATGGACGTCTAAAATGAAAGGAGCTAGACTTGCTCACGTCTAGCTCCTTAGTAAGCCCTTAAGGCGACTCTAACGAGTACTCCTACAGACGTATAACCGATACCGGTTTTATGGAAATAAAAAATCCCTCAGGGATATAACAAATGGAATCGCACAATGAATTTGCATGAATATCAAGCCAAACAGCTGTTTGCAGAATTCGGATTGCCTGTACCAGAAGGCTACGCATGTGACACCCCACAAGAAGCGTTCGAAGCCGCTGGTCGTATCAGTACTGAAAAGAAAGTAGTCAAATGTCAGGTTCACGCTGGTGGCCGCGGTAAAGCGGGCGGCGTTGAACTTCACGATACCAAAGACGGTGTTAAAGAGTTTGCTCAAAAGTGGCTAGGCAAAAACCTAGTGACTTACCAAACAGACGCCAATGGTCAGCCAGTTACAAAAATCCTAGTAGAAGAAGCATCAAATATTGCTAACGAGCTGTACCTTGGTGCAGTCGTTGATCGCGCTTCTCGTCGTATCGTTTTCATGGCATCAACAGAAGGTGGTGTGGAAATTGAGAAGGTAGCAGAAGAGACACCTGAGCTGATTCACAAAGCAGCGATTGATCCATTGGTTGGCCCTCAAGCTTACCAAGGCCGCGAGCTTGCATTTAAGCTGGGCCTTGAAGGCGACCAAATCAAACAATTTGTGAAGATCTTTATGGGTCTTGGCAACATGTTTGCACAGTACGATCTTGCTCTGCTGGAAATCAACCCTCTTGTTATTACTGGCGAAGGCAACCTACTGTGCCTAGACGGTAAGATCAATATCGATTCAAACGCGCTTTACCGCCAACCTAAGCTTCGTGAAATGCACGATCCTTCACAAGAAGACGAGCGCGAAGCACATGCCGCACAGTGGGAGCTAAACTACGTTGCTCTTGATGGAAGCATTGGTTGTATGGTTAACGGTGCAGGCCTAGCGATGGGTACTATGGACATCGTAAACCTTCATGGCGGTCAACCTGCAAACTTCCTAGATGTTGGTGGCGGCGCGACAAAAGAGCGTGTTACAGAAGCATTCAAAATCATCCTATCTGACAGCAATGTAAAAGCTGTATTGGTAAATATCTTCGGCGGTATTGTACGTTGTGATCTAATTGCAGACGGTATCATCGGTGCGGTTGAAGAAGTAGGTGTTGAAGTCCCTGTTGTTGTTCGACTTGAAGGTAACAATGCGCCTCTAGGTTCGAAGAAACTGGCAGAAAGTGGTCTTAATATCATTGCTGCAAACTCGCTAACAGAAGCAGCGGAAAAAGTAGTTGCTGCAGCGGAGGGCAAATAATGTCTGTACTAATTAATAAAGATACAAAAGTTATCTGCCAAGGTTTCACTGGTGGTCAAGGTACGTTCCACTCAGAGCAAGCGATTGAATACGGCACACAGATGGTTGGTGGTGTATCTCCTGGTAAAGGTGGTCAAACTCACTTAGGTCTGCCTGTATTTAACACTGTGCGTGAAGCTGTTGAAGAAACGGGTGCAACGGCATCTGTGATCTACGTTCCTGCACCATTCTGTAAAGACGCGATCCTTGAAGCTATCGATGCGGGTATTAAGCTTATCGTGACTATTACAGAAGGCATTCCGACACTTGACCTTCTTGATGTAAAAGTACGTCTCGATGAAGCTGGTGTGGTAATGATTGGTCCAAACTGCCCAGGTGTTATCACTCCTGATGAGTGCAAAATTGGTATCATGCCTGGTCACATCCACAAGAAAGGCAAAGTGGGTATCGTTTCTCGTTCAGGAACACTGACGTATGAAGCGGTAAAACAGACGACTGATGAAGGCTTTGGTCAGTCTACTTGTGTCGGTATCGGTGGTGACCCAATCCCTGGTTCTAACTTTATCGACATTCTTAAGCTGTTTGAACAAGATCCAGAGACTGAAGCGATCGTAATGATCGGTGAAATTGGTGGTACGGCAGAAGAAGAAGCGGCGGCGTTTATTAAAGATAACGTCACGAAGCCAGTAGTGTCTTACATTGCTGGTGTTACAGCTCCTCCAGGTAAACGTATGGGCCATGCTGGTGCGATTATCTCTGGTGGTAAAGGTACCGCTGAAGACAAGTTTGCAGCATTAGAAGCTGCAGGCGTTAAAACGGTTAAGAGCCTAGCCGATATCGGAAAAGGTCTGCGTGAAATTACTGGTTGGTAATTCGACGTATAAAAAAAAGCCCCTGCCTTGTAAAAGGCAGGGGCTTTTTTGTGCAAGAGCTTATATTGTAATCTACAGATTAGGCTCTCGATGGAACCAACTGCGCCAATAAGAAAAAACTCGCGGCACTGATGACCACCGATGGGCCTGCCGGGGTGTCATAAAACCAAGATAAACTCAGACCACAAAATACTGAGATGATGCCAATAAATGAGGCGGTGATTGCCATCTGCTCTGGTGTTACGGTAAACTTTCTCGCTGTCGCAGCGGGTATGATCAATAGTGAAGTCATGATTAACGCGCCAACGAACTTCATACCTATTGCGATAACTAAACCCACCATCAACATAATGATAAGACGCATTAGGTCGACATTGACACCTTCTACTGCGGCCAGATCCTCGTTGACTGTGGTAGAGAGCAGTGGTCGCCAAAAGACAAACAGCAAGGCGCCTATGACCGCCACACCAGCATAGATATACATTAAATCAGTTGGTGATACTGCGAGCAAATCACCAAACAAATAACTCATTAAGTCTACTCGAATGTTATCCAAGAAGCTGACGGCAACCAAACCTAACGATAATGCACTGTGCGCGAGAATACCGAGCAGTGTGTCAGTGGCGACCAGTCGTTGTTTTTGCAAGGTTACTAAGATGATAGCTAATGCCATGCAACAGACCGTCAGAGCTAAATAGAGATTGATATCCAGTAGGAAACCCAATGCGAGCCCCATAAGTGAAGCATGGGCCAGTGTATCGCCAAAATAGGCCATGCGACGCCATACTACAAATGAACCAAGAGGCCCAGCAATTAAAGCAATACCTATACCTGCGACAATAGAAGGTAGTAAGAACTCAATCATGATGTATGTCCGTGGTTGTGGTGAGCACATTGTGAAGCGTTACCCTTTACAGGCTCACCGGATAAATCATGATGATGGTGGGTGTGCTGATGTTGATAAAAAGCCAGTGTCTCTTTAGTCGCACTACCAAACAGAGCGATATACGATGGGTGTTGCGTAATGGTTTGCGGGCTGCCTTGGCAGCAAATATGGTGATGCAAACAGATAACGTCGTCGGACTTTGCCATAACGAGATGCAAGTCATGAGAGACCATAAAAACCGCGCAGCCAAAACGGTGACGCAATGTATCTATGAGTTCATACAGGTCAATCTGACCTTGAACATCGACGCCTTGCGCCGGCTCATCTAAAACGAGCAGGTCAGGTCTTTGTAATAGAGCGCGAGCTAGTAAGACACGTTGATTCTCACCGCCGGACAATTGATGCATATTGCTTTTCATTAAGTGCTCTGCACCAACAAGTTTGAGTGCATCTTGTCTTTCTTGCGCGCTGTATTTTCCGGCAAGTGCAAGAAAGCGTTCCACGTTAAGTGGAAGGGTGTCATTTAATTTAAGTTTCTGAGGGACGTAACCAATTCTAAGCTTTTTGGCACGGGTTATGTTTCCCTGAAAGCGAGTTTGCAAGCCAAGTAACACCTTGACTAGTGTGGACTTACCGGCACCGTTTGGGCCAATAAGCGTTAAAATTTGGCCTTTATTTATCGTGAGGTTTATGTCGTCCAAAACCTTACGTTTACTGAACTCAACGGTTACACCGCTCAGCTTTATCAGTTCAGTCATGAATAGAACTCATTTGCAATTGCTTATTGTTATAATGTAACATTTCGAATCATCACACGCTAGTAGACAATTAGAGGGCACATGTACCGTTACATTCCGATCTTGGCACTTACTACACTGCTTCCATTTAAATCGCAAGCATTTGAAGTACTTAATAGTATAAAACCGTTCGAGATGATTTCCCATGAACTGATTCTGGATGACCAAACGGCTTCTTCGTTGTTAAGCGCAAGCGCCTCACCTCATGATTATGCCCTAAAGCCCTCTGATGTGAAAAAACTACAAAGTAGTGAACTGGTCATTTGGTTTGGTAGCGACCTAGAGAGTTTTCTTGAGAAGTCTCTTGAGGGGAAAAATAACGTGCTGGAAATTCAAACTGTTCCTGGCTTAGCGTTGAGAGAATATGGCGATGAAGATGGTCATGATCACGGTCATGAAGGACACAACCACGGTAGCTACGACCCTCACGTATGGTTAGGACCTGCACAGTCGCGACAGGTCGCAAAAGCCATTACTGCGAAATTGATAGAGCTCGATCCTAAAAACGAAGCGGGTTATTTAGCAAAGCTCAAAGCATTTGAGGCTAACTTAGATGCAACGGAACAGAAGATACAGCAGCAGCTCAAACCGATTCAGTCGGAAGGGTATTATGTTTTCCACGATGCTTATGGCTACTTCGAAAGTTACTTCGACTTGAACAATCTAGGCCACTTTACGGTGAGCCCAGAACGCAAGCCTGGAGCAAAAACACTGATCTCGATTAAAACCACGCTTCGCGAGCAAAATGTGAAGTGCGTTTTTGCTGAACCACAATATACACCTGCCGTGATTCAATCAGTTACTAGGGGCACCAGTACTTCCATCGGAACTCTAGACCCACTGGGGACCGATATTAAAGTAGCAGATGGGAGCTATTTCACTTTTCTTGAGTCAATCTCGACCAATATCGTTGATTGCATGACTCAATAATTGATCTGTGCCAGATTAATCCTACTTGATACTTGAGGTGTTGGTCGTTTTCTGAATTTTCCTGATGACGACCATCACCTTTAGCGTGATCCAACAATCATTTATATGAGTGAAGTCACACAATTACTTTCCCTGACTAAGCAAATCTATTAAATTATCGATAATTATCGACGCAAATTAACTAGGTTTATTTTGACCCATTGCTTTCATTACTCGTCTACGAATGTCTTACCGCTACCTTATAAAAGCGGTGGAAGCAGGGGTTTTTCATCTTACTTGTTTTGCTTTATAGCAAAACTATTGAGCTTAGCTGCGCTGGCGGTTTATTCCATCACTACGTTTGCCGTCGAATTACCGCCAATATTCTACCCACTCACTCTGCAAACCGAAGGCAAGTTTCTTGCTGCGAAACAGCTTTTCCCTGGAGAAGAGGGCGGGTTATGGTCTATTGATGTGCATGATAAAGTTCGATTTTTCGATGGTTCTCGTTTTGTTGAGCTCAGTGGTGCGTCTTTCAATAGTCGTACCGTTACATTTGCAGATGGCCGGTTTTGGTATGCCAGAGGTAATCAGCTATTGACTCGTTACCCGCTGGGTAAAGAGCAAGTTGCCTATCAAGTAGAAATCACTGGTAGCATAAAACGTATTGGTCATAGTGGACCGCGAGTTTGGTTTGCTGATCAAAAACACCTTTACGTTCAGGATATAAATTCACAGAACTTTTCTCAAATCGACCTAGCTATCTTTGAACCGTTCTACAGTGGTTCAAACATTGATATACGTGCCGTTTTGAAAGTTGATGGGACTTGGTTCTTAGGGACAAATGTAGGTGTGTTTAAGTGGCAAGACCAAGCCTTGAGTCAACTTAAGACTAGCCATAGAGGTATGGTTACCGAATTATTCTATTCGTCCTCAACACGCCAGCTTTTGATAGGGTATAGCACGGGCGTGGAGCAGTTTTCCTTGGTAAACCAAGAGTCACACTACTATTTACTGAATCGCGCCCATGTACTGACACTCCAAGAATCTACTCAATACTTCTGGGTTGGAACGGAGCATGGTTTGTTCCTAATTGATAAAGCAACCTATCGCGCCGAACGTGTAGAACACAACATTAATGACAAGTTCAGCTTATCTGGTGAAAAGATATATTCGCTAGTATCAGACAAAATGGATGGGATGTGGATCGCCACCGATAATGGAATGCGCTATTTCTCGGAATATGGTGATCTATTTCGTCGTTTTACGGTGTCGCTAGAGGATGAGCTACAGCGCGTAGAGGCGAAATTGGAAGTCGTAGCAAACCCATTGGGAGGCTACTGGGTTATTACGCCATCTGCGCTCTATTCTATAGATCGCAAGGGAATTTCAACACTGGTATTTTGGGGACGTGTTTCATCTCTGACCCAACAAGACAAACAATTATGGTTAGCGACTGATAGAGGACTGTTGCAACTCGATCTCGCCAAATATCGTGTCACGGCTATTCGACAAGATATTGATAGCATCCCAACACACGTTGATCACTTGTCGATAGGGTCAGGTAATAGCCTGTGGTTGAGTGATGGACTAAGGTTGATGAGCGTAAACACAGTGACTAAAAAAGTCACAGACTTTGGTGATGAGTGGGTGGTGAGCAAGCACTTACCTGCAAAGATCACTGAAATCGAAGTTGTTAATCCAGAACTCACCGCTGTTGGGACAGACCACGGACTGTATCTGATTGAAAATGGCAAAAGTCACTTTATTAAGCAGAGTGAGCCCTTTGGCAGCGTTATCGAAATATCCTCCTCTGATGAGCAGATTTGGGTGGCGAGTGGCTATGGAGCCTTTTCGTTATCACTACCTAGTCGAGCCTTTAGGACCCTTCCTCTATTTCACGACAACATTCGTCCAGTATGTATTACGCAAGCGGATGAGCGTGTTTGGCTCGTGACATCAGCGGGGATTTCTACCTATTCCACCTCAGGAGATATCACGAAACATTTTAGTGCGCCTTATGGGCTAATCAATAATGAGTTTATCAATGGCAGTTGTAGTTACAGTCAAAAAAGTGATGAAGTGATAGTAGGTTCACGCTACGGTATTGTCGAGTTCAGTTCGAAAGCACTACTTGATGCACAGCTGCCTTTGCCAGAAGTACTAGTGTCGAAGGTATCGATCAATAACCAACCCATTCACC
This sequence comes from Vibrio sp. McD22-P3, assembly GCF_021568915.1. Taxonomy (NCBI): domain Bacteria; kingdom Pseudomonadati; phylum Pseudomonadota; class Gammaproteobacteria; order Vibrionales; family Vibrionaceae; genus Vibrio; species Vibrio sp. McD22-P3. Next base: position 47,706 of record NZ_JAKGTN010000001.1, on the reverse strand, counting down.
TTGGTGGTGTAGCAGGATTAACACCTAAAGTGGAGTTTGGTGATTCAATTGCTTTGCAGTTAGGTTTATGGCCTTTTGCGCAAGGGAATAACTTGGTCTATCGAATCGGTGATTCTAATTGGCAGCAATTGCAGGGACAGCAGTTAAACATTGATAAGCCAAAGCCGGGCAAGCAGCATATCGAAATTGCAATATCAGGCGAGCAAGATAGTCCGAGGACCAAAGTGTTCGAGTTCTATGTACTCACACCTTGGTATATGACCGGGTGGTTTTATACCCTTCTTGGTATGAGTTTTGTTTGTGCAACGGCGATGTTTATCTACTGGCGTTCACGTCGAATACAAGCAATGAATACCGTGCTAAAAACACAAGTCGCGTTGAAGACGGAACAATTGCAACATCAAAGTCGAGTTCTGGTGGGGAATAATCAACAACTTAGAAAGGCATTTAATATACGTCACCAAGTGCTTCGAGAACTCACTGAGCAGGCGATCAGTCACTCTAAACAGTTTAAGCTAGAAAATTCCAGTTTCTCTCACAAAAGCAGTGAAGCGAGTGAAAGTCTAAAAAGTGTGCGTGCTGTGTTTGAGGATAGCAATCAAAAGCCAATGTTATGCTCGGTGACGCGGATCCTAAAGTTCACGCTGGCGGCGTGGCAGAAAGAGTTAGACAGCTATGGCATCAATGTTGAGCTGGTTAATCACGCCAGTCGCGATATTGTGTTAGTAGATAGTTGTGACTTAGACATCATATTTAATTCGATACTTGCTAACGCAATGAGACGTTTGGTTCGTGGGCAAGTCATACGTATTACTCTGGATGATGACCAAGCGAAGCTGAGCGTTTGCTTTGAAGATAGTGGTTTACCACTCCCTAACTTTAGCGAAAGTAATGCAACTCAATTGGATACGATGGCCGTTAATCAGTTGGATTTCAGTCCAAGTAGTCTTCCTTTCCATATACATCACTCTGGTGGCGAGTTGAAACCTGTAGAGCGAAACGGTCGAAATCGAATTACCATGCGCTGGACTCTGTCAGGTGAGCAGTCAACTACGGGAGCGGCAGAGGAGAAGGCTCGCTCTTTACTGAATCCAGAGACGGAAACCTCATCGGTTGAAGTAAAAACCGACAAGTATGAAAGTTGGAAACGCCAAGTGACTCAGTTGGTGTCAGTACACTTCAATGACCCTGATTTTAGTACCGCTACGGCGTCTAAATCTTTGTTTATCTCCGAGCGCAGTTTTCAGCGTCGTTTTAAATCACTTTTTGGTGCGACATTTACCGACTATCTAACGGATGTGAGAATGGAAAAAGCGTGTGAGATGTTGTTACAAGGAGAAAAAGTGGCTGACGTGGCGTTTGCTTGTGGTTTCAACGATCCGTCATATTTCTCGCAACGCTTCAAACTCTATTTCGGTTTGCCGCCCTCGAAGTTTGCTGCCATGGATATAGAAGAAACGAGCGATTAGAGTTCAAAGTACTGATAAAAGGCTCGTTGCTTATGACGTTCGACTTCAAGGTTAGTCAGGTGGAACTCAATGTGGTCGCCAGGTCTTAACTGTGCAAGCCTCGCCAAGTCTCTGAAAGCGACGGTGCCAAGTTTTTTGTAGCCACCTAACGTTTGTCTATCTTGCAGTAGTATAATTGGCATCCCGTCTGGCGGGAGTTGAACAGCTCCGCAAACAATACCTTCTGAGATCATCGAACCAACAGCAGGTAAAGCCGTACTGGTTGATCCGTTTTCGTTTTCGAGTCTGATACCCATGCGATTGCTATTGGCTGAAATTCGATATTGCGATGTCAGTATTTCATTGGTCACCTGCGATGATAATTGATGGTATTGAAAAGTGGGGATGAGCCTGAGTCGATAACTGGACGCATAACGTGGAATTGCCGAATTTGGCATCTTGATGGGGTTGGTATGAGCTTTATCCGTAATGGTCAATATATCTCCCATCGCGAGTGGTTTTCCTTCTCCTAGTCCTCCTATTTGGTTTCTTTCAACCGTTGCGACGCTATGCAGAAAAGAAGGAATTTGGAAATTTCCTTTGACCGAGAAATACGTTCTTAGTCCTTGTCTGGGCGTGGATAGGTGTAGTTCTTCGCCATCATGCAAGCGAAAGGCTTGCCACTGAGGCAAGGCAATACCGCGAGTAGCGTTAATTGCGCGACAATCAGCTCCGGTAAGAACAGCGTCGATGTCGCCGACTGCACGCAGCTTTATCCGCCCAAGCAGTATTTCGATGCTGGCGTTGGTAGACGGGTTACCTAACAGTTTTTGGCCCCAGCAATGGGCGTGTAGATCACTGACTCCACCCGGACTTAACCCAAATTGCGCGCAATGGTGGCGTCCAAGATCTTGAATAGTTGCATGATGTCCTTGATTGAGCACTACCAATTTGGGCATATCTTGCCTCCAAGACTTATGAACTCTTGCTTGTCTATTGCTTCGAATCGAACGTTATTTCCCACCTTCAACTTGCTGTCTTGTGGCTGCTGAGGGTTATAAAGTTCAATAGGACAATTACCGATGATTTGCCATCCGCCAGGCGTATCTTGAGGATAAACCGCCGTTTGATTATTAGCGATACCGATACTTCCTTTTGGAACAAAGTGTCGCGGTGTGACCAGTCTGGGAACTTGGATGGCTTCTGACACCTGAGCTAGAAAAGCAAACCCTGGAGCGAAGCCGATAGCGCAAACGGTATAAAGTGTCTGGCTGTGTATTTCAATAATACGCTCAATTGCAAGAGATAAGTCACGAGACATGCTGTCTAATTCTGGGCCTACCTCTGGGGCGTAGTAGGCTGGTAAAACCGTAATTGATGACGGTGTGGACAGACTGGTTTCGATTACCTTAATGTCTGTGATGAACTGTCGAAGCTGCTGCTCATCCACTCTCAAAGGATGATATTCCACCAATAAGCTGGTGTAGGAAGGGGTGAGGTTGAGTATACCTTCCCCAAACTGTTGCTCTATCCGGTCACAGAACTGACCAATAGCATTTGGTAAAGAGAGTTCAATTTCATCGCCAAAGTACACCATAAGTGCTGACTCAGATACCGCAATGATGCGTAAGTTGGTATTCATGATAAGACCTGAGCGTCAATAAGTGAGCGGATTGCTTTGGCGACTCGAATTGACGCCCCATTATCTCCATGCACACAGAGTGTCTCTGCATCTAACTTCAACGTCTTATTGTCAATGGTTTGTACAGAATGTTGTGAGACTAAGGATGAGGCTTGCCCAAGAATATCGGTTTCAGAGTGAAGCACGGCGCCTTCTAGATTTCGCGGCGCCAATAAACCAGAGGTTTGGTAGCGTCTATCAACAAACGCTTCGAATATTAATGATGCTCCACATTGACTCGCCATTTCGGAGTGGGTCATGGCACGATTTGTTGCCAGTAGCATAAGAGGTAAATTCAAAGAGGCTGACACCGTCAACATACATTTCAAAATATCATCGGACTGCATCATATCGTTATATAACGCGCCGTGTGGCTTAAAATAACTTACATGACTGCCTTTATATTCTGTCAGTGCTTTAAGAGCGCCAATCTGATAAATCACGGAGTGAATGAGGGCATTTCGTGTCATTGGTATCGAGCGCCGCCCAAATCCCTCTTTATCGGCATACCCAGGATGGGCACCAATTGTAACCTGATGTGTGACACAGAGTTCGATAGTCTTAATCATGTTGTCAGGATCAGAGGCATGAAAGCCACAGGCAATGTTAGCCATATCTAGCAGTGGGATTAAGGAGGCATCTTGTCCCATTTGCCAAGGGCCGAAACTTTCACCAACATCTCCGTTAAGTTTAAACATAGTGTCCAATTCCATTTGACCATCTATTACTGAGTATGGGGAATAGGTTAATTGTTTACAAATCAGAAAAGTAGACGTGAGAAGGAAGTTTGAGAGACGAGTAAGAAAAAAAATTCGCGGCATAGCCGGGGGACCATACCGCGAGTGCCAATGACACCTTCGCTTGCTGCCGGAGTGATGCGGTTACCCACATCACCTCTGGAATTTCGATTAACAGGAGCAGGTTTGCTCTGTTGGGATTTACTATAAGCAGTTCCACTTATTTTCCTTATAAAAAAAACGGCAACTTATTATGAGTATTACGCCATTGTTTTGTATTTATTGTAAGGTGTTGATATTTAGTGATTTTATTTTTATTTATCTTTTTGCTAGTCATCTTCTCGTCATGAAAGTTGGGTTTATTTTCAGAAATTGACGTAATTGACGGAAACATTTTGACAAATATTGCAGTTGCGTTGGCGCTAAAATTGATTTAGCGCAATGCGAAACCTTAGTTTTTAAATATAAAATTATTGTTAATGTTAATATTTCTCATTACCAATCATAGTTTGGGTGGATTTAATGAAACTTGCTGATTTGAATATCGGAAGCAGTGGAAAAATCACTGCACTGACAGGACTATCGAATGATGTCCGTAAAAAACTGATGGTAATGGGATTATTACCTAATACCGAAGTTAAAGTTATTCGTCGAGCTCCAATGGGTGACCCTCTGCAAATTGAGGTTCGTGGCGTCTCTTTGGCTGTTCGCAATAACATAGCGCAAGCGATAGAAGTGGAGTCAGTGTAATGAACTACACCATTCTGACAGTCGGTAACCCAAACAGCGGTAAAACGACCTTATTCAATGGACTTACAGGTGCTAAGCAACAAGTTGGTAACTGGGCTGGTGTCACGGTAGAAAAGAAAACTGGTCAATATCATCACGCGGGTGATGACTTTCAACTTACAGACTTGCCGGGGATCTACGCGTTAGATAGTGGCAATGATGGTAACAGTATTGATGAATCGATAGCTTCTCGCGCTGTCCTGACTCATCCTGCTGATCTTATCATTAACGTTGTTGATGCTACCAGTTTAGAGCGCAGCTTGTATATGACGCTCCAGCTACGTGAGCTGGGTCGCCCTATGGTAGTTGTACTTAACAAGATGGATGCGTTGAAGCGTGAACGAGTAAAATTAGATATTGCCGGGCTTGAGAAAGCGCTTGGCTGTCCGGTGATGACATTATCTGCGACGGATAAAGACCAAGTAAGAAACCTAAAAGAACGTCTACACAAAACCGTTGTTCAAGGTCTTACTCTTGACGCGCTTGCCATTAATTATGGTGCAGAGATGGAGCAGGCTATTGCGAAAGTGGAACCTGTTTTTGCTGGAGAAACGGTTAATTCGCGAGCACTAGCGATTCGTGCATTAGAAAAAGATGTGATGGTGTTGAACTCATTGACATCAGAGCAGCGTGACGACATTGAACTGGCTGGCAAGCAAACTCAACTTGATATCGATCTACAGGTTGCTGATACCAAATACACATTCCTGCATGAACAATGTAAGAAACTTCGCCGTAGTGAAGGTAAGCTAAGCCGCAGCTTCACTGAAAAAGTAGACGCACTTATTCTGAACAAATGGGTGGGTGTGCCATTCTTCTTTGTGGTGATGTACCTAATGTTTATGTTCTCCATTAACATTGGTAGCGCATTTATCGACTTCTTTGACATTGGTGTCGGTGCGTTGCTGGTTGATGGTGGACACTATCTACTGGATGGACACTTACCTGTTTGGCTTGTAACGCTTATTGCTGACGGTGTCGGTGGTGGTATTCAAACGGTAGCTACCTTTATCCCAGTGATTGCAGCTCTGTACCTTTTCTTGGCCGTTCTTGAGAGCTCTGGTTACATGTCTCGTGCCGCGTTCGTGCTAGATAAAGTCATGCAAAAAATCGGTCTACCGGGCAAAGCATTCGTCCCACTGGTTTTAGGTTTTGGCTGTAACGTGCCTTCCATTATGGCAACACGTACCCTAGATCAAGAGCGTGAGCGCAAACTCGCCGCATCCATGGCACCATTTATGTCGTGTGGTGCCCGCCTTCCTGTGTATGCCTTGTTTGCAGCGGCTTTCTTCCCGGAAAGCGGTCAAAATGTGGTATTCGCTTTGTACATCCTTGGTATTGTCGCGGCAGTGTTTACAGGTTTAGTACTTAAGCACACCATCTACCCAGGCTCGAGTGATAGCTTAGTTATGGAAATGCCAGACTATGAGCTGCCAACCTTCCAAAACGTCATGATCAAAACATGGCAGAAACTGAAGCGCTTTGTATTGGGTGCAGGTAAAACTATCGTAGTAGTTGTGACTATCTTGAGCTTTCTAAATTCTGTTGGTACAGACGGCTCATTCGGTAATGAAGATAGCGAAAACTCAGTACTGTCGAAAGCAGCTCAAGTGGTTACTCCAATCTTTGCACCTATGGGTGTACAGCAAGATAACTGGCCAGCAACGGTGGGTATTATCACTGGTATTTTTGCGAAGGAAGCGGTCGTTGGTACACTCAATAGCCTTTACACTTCGAGTGAAGGTGAAGAAAGTGAATATGATTTGATGGGCAGCCTACAAGAAGCGGTTGAATCTATTCCGGCGAATCTAGCTGGTCTTAGCTACTCAGATCCTCTAGGTGTCGATGTTGGTGACCTTACTGATTCCTCTGCCGTAGCTGAAGAGCAGGCCGTAGATACATCAATTTTTGGTAACCTAAAAGGCTACTTTGTCACTGGCAATGCAGCGTTTGCTTACTTGATCTTTATCTTGCTTTACACACCATGTGTTGCAGCAATGGGTGCTTACGTTAAAGAGTTCGGTCAAAAATACGCACGCTTTATTGCGGTATGGACAATGGGTCTAGCCTACGGAAGTGCAACGCTGTACTACCAGGTTACTCATTTCACGGCTCATCCTATGACCAGTGCTGCTTGGATCGCTGCCATTCTGTTAGTGTGTGTACTGGTGTTCAAGCTACTGCAAAGCGAAGGCCGAAAACAGAGTGCACTAGAGGCGCAAACTGCATGATTCTTACAGAGTTAAAATCATTCATTGAAATGCATCCTGGCGCGAGTCGTCATGAGATTGCTAAGAAGTTCTCGCTCAGTGAAGATGGTGTTGATGCGATGTTGTCCGTATGGATTCGTAAGGGCACAGTATCACGCATGCTTGATACCAATAAATCCGATCAAGTGACGCGTGTGCGTTATGCCATGAATCGTAACGATGGTTTATCGATTACCGTTACTATGTAAAACGTGATTGAGTCATTATATAAATAGCCGCCCAATTAGGGCGGCTTTTTTTATTTATGTTGATTGAGACCTAATAACTTGAGGCCACCACTTAGCAAAACAATTGCACTTGGCAAGACCAGCATTTCCCACTGAAGTTGGTTAAAGTTGATCAACACCAGTTCAAGAAACTTGACGAAGAGGATGATGATAATGACCTCGGCCAGTTTGTTTTTTAAGTGACCGATGTTTGGTGTTTTAATCCAGCTCAGAGTTGAATCTGTCTCTTCGGAGGTTTTATTCTTGATAAATAAGGTGTACACCCCATGTGAAAAAATAAACAGCACTAAAGCGACTAAGAAGGTATCCAAAGATTTAATAAGGTAGCTGATGGCTATATCTGCGCGGTCTAGGTGCAGTAATTCGGAAGGTGGCTCGGCGTTCAACAAGAACACACCAAACGCATTGTAAGTCTTTGTGGCACCAATTAGGAACAATAAGACAGAGCCAGCCATAGAGCCAATGATGGCAATCCAGCTGACATAACGGAATTGAACTAATAATCTTTTGGTCATGACTTGCTCCTATATTTCAATGGGGCAAGTTTATAGAGAAATTGGATTCGTGATAATAATAGGATTTTTTTAAAGATTATTACGAATACGTAATAGTACCCAAGATCTTTATTCGAGCGGAGATCTTGGGTAGGTAGGCCAATGGTCACTCGCTGTTAAAAGGGCGACATTAACCGCGTGTAAACAAGCTGCTTAAGGAAAGGACATTACCGATGCGTGTCATGATGTCCGCTTGTTCTTCATCGCTGCGTTGCTCGCCTTTGGTATTGCCCCATACAGGACCTGGCCACGCGATGTCGTCTTTGAATCGAGCAATATGATGGATATGCAGTTGCGGCACCATATTTCCTAATGCGCCAAGGTTGAGCTTGTCAGGTCGAAAAGTCGCTTCGAGTGCTTGAGCGACGGCTTGAGACTCTAGCAAAAATTGCTGCTGTTCCTTCATTGGTAAGTGATGAAGTTCTTTTAAGTTTTCACGCTTCGGAACCAAGATTACCCAAGGAACTGCACTGTCCTTGCTCAGGAGGGCAACGCAAAGTGGAAAGTGACCGATGACAGTAGTGTCTTTGGCGAGTTGAGGGTGCAGTTCAAAGCTCATGGTGTTAATTCCGTTGTCATAATGAGGGACTTAGTATACGTCAGATAAAACAAAAGGTTGACGCTTTCACGTCAACCTTTGTGTATTCATTACCATTTACGGAGTGGTAATTACATGCGTTCTAGCGTTTCGATACCAAGCAGTTCTAGACCTTGCTGGATAGTCTTCGCTGTTAATGCCGCGAGTTTTAGGCGGCTTTGCTTAACGCTTTCATCTTCAGCAATTAGAATTGGACATGCTTCGTAGAAGCTAGAGAATTGACCTGCAAGCTCAAATAAGTAGCTACACATAATGTGAGGCTGACCTTCACGAGCAACAGATTGTACGGCTTCCTCGAATTGCAGTAGTTTAGCAACTAACGCTTTCTCTTTCTCATCAGTGATCTTAATGTCACCAGAAAGCTCGTCCATTGATACGCCAGCTTTTGCAAAGATAGACGCTACACGAGTGTAAGCGTACTGCATGTAAGGAGCAGTGTTACCTTCAAACGCTAGCATGTTGTCCCAATCAAACACGTAGTCTGTAGTACGGTGCTTAGAAAGGTCTGCATACTTAACCGCTGCCATTGCTACCGTGTTAGCGATATTTGCTTTCTCTTCAGCATCTAGCTCTGGGTTTTTCGACTCGATTAACGCTGTAGCGCGCTCTACTGCTTCGTCTAGAAGATCAGCAAGGCGAACCGTACCGCCTGCGCGAGTCTTGAACGGACGCCCATCTTTACCTAGCATCATACCAAATGCATGGTGCTCAAGGCTGGTTGATTCTGGTACATAACCTGCTTTGCGAACGATAGTCCAAGCTTGCTGTAGGTGTTGGTGCTGACGTGAATCGATGAAGTAAAGAACGCGGTCTGCACCAAGCTTCTCGTAGCGATATTTCGCACAAGCGATGTCAGTTGTGGTGTATAGGAAGCCGCCATCACGTTTTTGGATGATAACACCCATTGGCTCGCCATCTTTATTCTTGTATTCGTCAAGGAATACCACTTGTGCGCCGTCATCTTCAACTGCTAGACCTTTTTCTTTCAGGTCTTGCACAATGCCAGGTAGCATGTCGTTATACATACTCTCACCCATCACATCGTCACGCGTTAACGATACATTTAGGCGATCGTAGTTGCGTTGGTTCTGGATCATAGTAACGTCAACAAGCTTCTTCCACATTTCAGCGCAGAACTCATCGCCACCTTGCAGTTTCACTACGTAGCCACGTGCGCGCTCTGCAAATTCAGCATCTTCGTCATACAGCTTTTTAGATTCGCGGTAGAAAGCTTCAAGGTCAGAGAGTTCCATTGAAACTTCACCAGACTCTTGTTGAACGCGCTCTAGGTTAGCGATAAGCATACCGAACTGAGTACCCCAGTCACCGATGTGGTTAGCACGGATAACGTTATGACCCAAAAACTCTAGAGTACGAACAACCGCATCACCGATGATGGTTGAACGAAGATGACCAACGTGCATTTCTTTTGCTACGTTTGGTGCAGAGTAGTCAGCAACGATGGTTTGTTGCTCTTGAGAAGCCACACCTAGGCGTGCATCCGTCAGTGCTTCGTCAGCTTGCTTTGCAAGAAATTCTTCGCTTAGGAAGATGTTAATAAAGCCAGGACCAGCAATTTCAGTTTTGCTTGCAATTCCATCTAGGTCCAAAACGTCCAGAACTTTCTGTGCGAATTCTCGTGGATTTGTACCCAATTTCTTAGCAACGCCCATTACGCCATTTGCTTGGTAGTCACCAAACTGTGGTTTCGCAGATTGGCGAACAGCAGCAGGACTGCCTGCAGGTGCGCCAGCGGCTTCTAGAGCCTGAGATACTTTGTCGTTGATCAGTGCTTGGATATTCACACGCGTTTCCTTCAATTCTTGGAATTGGATTTCATGTTGTTCATGAAACTGTGGCAATTTGGCGCACATAATAGCAACTTTAACGCCAGTGACCTAGAGGGGAAGTTTGTATTTTTTCTGATTCTGGCCGAATCCTGCTACTATCTGGCGTTTGAAGTACAAAGTGAGCGCTAAAAAATGGAACAAACCCTGCTACAAAAAGGTCTAGTACCTTCTCAAATGTTGAGTGAAACTGATGCCTTTCTCGATAAAGTTCAGGCATTATGCAGCAAGTTATCTATAGATTTAGCAGATTACCAAGCCGATCATATTGCTTTGCGAATCAATGATTCGGACGTGGCGAAAGCGGCTCATACCGCGTGGCTAGAATATGGCAAGGTCATTTCTGAGGCGAACATAAACGGTCGTCCAATTATCGTTTTGCAATTTGACCAAGGAATAACAAGTCGTGGTTGGTCGATTGAATGTCTGGAATTGCCTTATCCAGCAATAGGGAAGACACACCCTATTGAACACTGGGAGCACGTTGAGTTCGTTGTGCCTTCAAAGGCAACAACAGCGGACGAATATTTAGCTGATTTATGTATCATTTTTCCAGCGTTGGCTCATCGTATGGAGCAGTTGGATGCTCTTAACATTAAAATGAAGCTATCCAGTCCAAAAGGCGAAGGAGAGCGCTTAGCTAACCCGACGGTGGCATTTAAGCACGATAACATCTGCGTCAAACTTCATCCGCATAGCCTAAAAAACATTGTTGCTTCTGAGCAAGCCGATATCTAGAGTAAAATGGTGTGAGTTATAGTTATTCGGGTAATGACATTAAGTGAAATATCATTACCTGAATAAGGGCTAACTTCACAAAGCCTCGACAGGCTCTTACCGATCAATTTATCGTCAACGACTAAACTTGTAGCTGTAAACCTAGTCTGTAAGGAAACGGCAAGTGATAACAGCTACGATAAATAAATGGGGAGTAGTGCTGCTCCTATCAAGCACCTCTTTTCTAACCTCCGCCGCTGGTTTTGATATTGATAATCCCACCTGTGAAACCAGCACGAGTCGACAAGTCTCTAACGGTCGCCTCGATCTCAATCTACATTTTTGCAATCAACTAGTTCTTGATGATGGTAAAAAAGCACCATGGAGCAAATCTTACATAGCTCCTTATGAGCGCGCGGCTAAGCGATGGCTTGAAGTGCTTACCGCCGTCGATGGCGCTGACAAACATACACTAGACATTAACTTCTATGTGGTACCGCTCGAAGATGCCAATGGCATGGCGGGGCCTGAAGATGAAATTGATATCAGTTGGCGTCTGATTCCTACAAAAGGGTCGGTCTTTATCGGCAGCCATACCTATGAGCCTGGATTTGATCAAGTTGAATTCAACGCCAATATTCTGCACGAAATGGGTCATGTGTTCGGGGTGGGGGCGTATTCTACCGACTATACGCGTCATGACGGACAACTGGGTAAAGTGTTTTTAGTCAAAGATAGCCAAGCGGTGAAACGGTTTAATCGACAATATCAGGTAAACTATCGCGAACTGCCAATAAGTGACGATGGTGGCCATTTATATGACTCAAAGTGGAGTGAAGACAAAAAGCGCTACGATAAAAATGGCGTTCCAGTACCAGACATGAGTCAAGAGTTGATGGCAAATGGTACTTTGATTGGACCAGTGACATTAGGTCTATTAGATGACTTGGGCTATCAGGTGGACTATTCGAAAGGGGATCGTTACTCAAATTAACGCTAGTACCTGAATAAACCGAGTCTGCGTCTATCTGATTAGAGTTAGCGAAAGTCACTCGCTACCATTGCTCATGGTGATTCAACCATGGTAGCGAGTTATAAAGGCTACAGAATGACGGTCTTATTGCCGTAAACAAACACATGGTCATTAATGACCTTGTTTAACGCTTTGGAAAGTACGTTTTTCTCAACATCTCGTCCAGCTTGAGCCATGTCTGCGGCACTAAAGTTGTGATCCACAGGGATAACGTCTTGTTTGATGATTGGGCCTTCATCCAGATCATTGGTGACGAAATGGGCTGTCGCGCCGATAATCTTCACGCCGCGATCATACGCTTGCTGGTATGGTTTAGCGCCGATAAATGCAGGCAAGAAACTGTGGTGAATGTTGATGATTTTATGATGATATTGTTCCACGAACGTTGGCGTTAGAACGCGCATATATTTTGCCAGCACCAAATAATCGGCCTCATATTGGTCGATCACTTCCAACATTTTCGTTTCATGCTCCTCTCGGCTTAGTCCGTCATGAGAAACGCAGTGGTATGGGATATCAAACTTCTCGGTTAGTCCTTGAAGTATATCGTAATTACCGATGACTGCGGCGATCTCTACATCTAGACTACCATCAAAGTTTTTCATCAGGATATCACCTAGGCAGTGCGCTTCTTTGGTGACCAGAATAACGATGCGCTTACGTGATGAATCGACTAACTTACGTTTTGTGCCTTGTGGGAGTGCTTGGTCTAAATCCGCTAAAAAGGTTTCATCGTTGAAGTAACCTTCCAACTCAGTGCGCATAAAGAAGTGACCACTGGTGTTATCTACAAATTCATTGTTGTGAATAATGTTCAGCTGGTGCTTGTAACAAATGTTGGTGATTTTTGAAATGAGACCAGGCGCATCGTTGCAATGCGTCAATAACGTTTTCTTTTCCATGATTTACTGCTTCCGTGAAATTTAAACTTTGACCTCTTCGTTATTCTGAAACTCGATATTTATGGTCCGGAAGGAGCACAACATATTGATGTGAATCTAAATTTACGAATTTGAGGATTTAAAATGGTGCGTTTGTTGAGGTAGTACGCAATCTAATCAACATTATTAATCTATTCTGGGCAAGGTTTCAACAAAAGAAGTCCGCCACGACGGCATTCCGGCTTGTCTCGATTTGTTGGAGCATCCTCAATTTGGCTTTAGGAGAGTGTTATGGATAAAGAACTACTCGCGCGCAAACTCTACGACCAAAGAGTCTCAGAATTGGTTGGAGATTCGGCCATTGAGCAGCATGAGCTTGATGAGCTTTGGAACAGTAAAGTCTCGCCTTCACAAGCAGCAGAACAATTAAAGCAATCGGACAATGTCATCGCCCCAGGATGGCTTACACGTTACCTGAATAAGCACTAGCCACTTTAAATTCTTCCCTGGTTTAAGCGCTCTTATTCTCTGTTCTACGAGCAAGAGCGCTCAATTCAATTTTCAACTGCCAAGCGATTAGGTATACACTAGGCCGATTAATATTAGGTAGCGGCAATCAGTGGTTTCAACAATAAATGGTTTCACGAACAATTAAAAAGGCGTTCGCCTCTGATGGCGCATTGGGAAGGGTTATCCCCGGTTTTCAGCCCAGACAACCACAACTTGATATGGCCGATGCCGTTGAACAAGCTATTCATAATGAAGACCAGCTTGTGGTGGAAGCGGGTACGGGTACTGGCAAAACCTTTGCTTATTTAGTCCCTGCGCTGTTAAGCGGTAAGAAAACCATTATCAGTACCGGATCGAAAAACTTACAAGAACAGCTTTTCCATCGTGATTTACCCTTGATGGTTGAAGCGTTAGGTTTTCATGGGCAAGTTTCGTTGTTAAAAGGTCGTTCCAACTATTTGTGTTTAGATAGATTGAGCCGCCAAATGGTGGAAAGTCACACCACAGAAACGCAAACGGATTTGTTGTCACAGTTGGTCAAAGTGCGATCTTGGTCCTCAGAAACCAAGTCTGGAGACTTGGGTGAATGTGATGCGATTGCTGAAGATAGCCCAATTATACCCACCATTACGTCTACCAATGACAACTGCTTAGGCAAAGAGTGTCCAAGCTACCAAGATTGCTTTGTATTGAAGGCTCGTAAGCGAGCGTTGGACTCTGATGTCGTGGTGGTAAACCACCACTTATTTATGGCGGATCTTGCTATCAAGGAGACTGGCTTTGGGGAGCTGATTCCAGAAGCGGAAGTGTTTATCTTTGATGAAGCACACCAAATACCAGATATTGCCAGTCAGTATTTCGGGCAATCTATTTCAAGCCGTCAGATCCAAGATCTCGCGAAAGATATTGAGATCGGTTATCGCACTGAAGCCAGAGACATGCGTCAATTGCAAAAAGCAGGTGATAGACTCTCCCAATCAGCGATGGATATGCGTATTGTGCTAGGCGATACAGGTTTTAGGGGAAACTGGCGCGATGCTGTTGCCTCACCAAGTATCAAACGCGAATTAGACCGACTGCTGGATGCCATCAACTTGGTGATTGATGTACTTAAACTCGCTTTAGGTCGAAGTCAGCTATTAGATACCGCATTTGAGCGGGCTAATCTTATTAAAGGTCGTATTGAACGAGTGTGCGATGTCACTATTACCGGTTACTCCTATTGGTACGATACGTCGCCTCGTCATTTTAGTCTGCATATCACCCCGTTAACCGTTGCCGATAAGTTCCATGAGCAAGTGGAGATGAAGGGCGGTGCATGGATTTTTACCTCTGCAACTTTAGCGGTTTCCGATGACTTTGGTCACTTTACCTCTCGATTAGGTCTGATTCCGAAGCAGCAGTTTTCTCTACCAAGTCCGTTTGATTATCCCACTCAGGCTAGATTGTGTGTACCACGTTATTTGCCTGAACCAAATAGCCAAGGATTAGCTCAAAAGCTAGTGAACATGTTGTCTCCGGTCATTGAAGAAAACCAAGGGCGCTGCTTTTTCCTATGCACCTCACACAGCATGATGCGCGAGCTGGGTGAAAAGTTTCGTGAAAGCTTGTCACTGCCCGTATTACTTCAAGGTGAAACCAGCAAACAAAAAACGCTCGCAGAGTTTATGGAACTTGGTAACGCTTTGCTGGTGGCGACAGGGGCATTTTGGGAAGGAATAGATGTTAGAGGTGATACGCTGAGCTGTGTTATCATCGACAAATTACCGTTTACAGCCCCTGATGATCCACTGCTCAAAGCACGGATCGAAGATTGTAAATTACAAGGTGGTGACCCGTTCCAACAGGTACAACTGCCTGATGCCGTAATTACGTTAAAACAAGGTGTGGGCCGATTGATTCGAGATCAGAAAGATCGTGGCGCATTGATTATTTGCGACAATCGATTGGTGACCAGAGAGTATGGTGCGACGTTCTTAGCCAGCTTGCCGCCTATTCCTCGAACACGCGACCTTGGAACGATAAGACAGTTTCTAGCACTCGACACAGAGTCGGATGCTAAAGAAGAAAAAATTGAGAAATAAATGACTTATAAAATTCTAGCTATCGATACTGCAACAGAGAACTGCTCAGTGGCTCTGTTGGTTGGTGATACGATTCATACTCGCAGTGAACTTGCTCCTCGCGATCATACGAAGAAAGTACTTCCTATGGTCGACGAGCTGCTAAAAGAGGCGGGATTGACACTTGCAGAACTGGATGCCTTGGCGTTTGCACGTGGTCCGGGCAGTTTTACGGGTGTGCGTATTTGTATCGGGATTGCTCAAGGGCTAGGGTTTGGTGCCGACTTACCAATGATTGGAATTTCAACACTTAAAGCAATGGCGCAAGGCTCATATCGTATGAATGGTGCTACTCGTGTGGCTAGTGCTATCGATGCACGCATGAACGAGGTGTATTGGGGGCGTTTCGAACAGCTAGACAATGGCGATTGGCAAGACGTTGACCAAGAACAAGTGATCCCACCGAGCATCTTAGTGGAGAATCTGTCTGCTGATGGCATGCAGTGGACGCAAGCTGGAACGGGTTGGGAAGCTTACGCGGACACAATGAACACATTGGCTATCGATACCATCGCTTCTGAAGTCAAATATCCGCAGGCGCAAGATATCGCATTTCTTGCTACATTCGAACTAGAGCGCGGTAATACTGTGCCAGCGGAAGAGGCAAGTCCAGTTTATCTTCGCGATACGGTAGCTTGGAAAAAGCTGCCAGGCCGCGAATAACGGGAGAAAGCTAGCGTGCGAATAACGCGCTAGCTTAATTAACTCATGGTCTCGATTAACGGCCTTCCTTCTCTTACCAACCAGCGCAAGACACAAAAAGCCAAAACGAATAAGGCTGTGTCGAAAGCGTCGACGCCCTCAAGTACTAACGCAACTAATCAAACCACACAAGTCACTAAAGTGGCTCAAGCTGTTGCTCATTCGGTAAAACATTTATCAGACGCTGACGTAGCGCGTGCCCAAGTCCAATATGATTTACCGGAAGGACGCTCCAAAAAAGCATTAGAAGCCTATATGAATGTGATGAATCGAGCCAAACGAGAGGAACTTGAGCAGTTACTTGGTGTCGATATTTTTATATGATAATAAGAGTATTTTTCATTTAAGGATAAGAAGTATGAATTTGGTGACGAAAATCGTTAGCCTGATTGGTTTGAGTATAATGTTGTCGGCGTGTGGGAGCTTACCGGAGCAACTTGCCACAACGAATGAAAACGTTGTTTCCCAATATCAACAGGTGGTTGATGCTAAGGATGGAACTGAAGTTCGCCTTGGTGGTGTGATTGATACGGTTAAAAACTTGCCAAGTCAAACTCGCATTGAGATCGTCAATCTTCCGATCGATAAGTATGGTAAGCCTGACTTAGACCAAGAACCCAATGGCCGTTTTATTGCTTATGTTGATGGATTTGTCGATCCTGTAACGTACTCACGTGGTCGCTTAATTACCGTTGGTGGTCACAAAGGTGGTGTGGAGCGTGGCAAAGTAGGTGAGTTCGAAGCGGACTTTCCTGTTATCAAAGTATATGGGCAGTATCTTTGGCGAGTAGAAGAGCGCTTGATCATAAATCGTAACCCAAGTTCTTTTCATTCCTGCTGGGGTTATTACTGTGACGACTTCTACTACGGACCAACACAGGGAAGAGTTATCAAAGAGGTGAAGTAGCATTGCTTGTAAAAATAGAAGAAAAATCAGTCAAGATAGATGACAGGTACGTGGCCTATCTTGAATTGAACCCCAAACTAACGGCCGCTAAGACGGTCGTTTTTATTCATGGTTGGATGGATAATGCCGCCAGTTTCCACTCTTTAATCGAGCAGGCTGCTGCACATCAGGTACCTTGGCGAGTTATTGCGATTGATTTGCCAGGGCATGGTCATTCAACACATAAGTCTGCGCACCATTTTTACAACTTTCACGACTACATCGATGATCTTCACCGCATTTTGCTCAAACTTGAAGCAGTTGATGTATATCTAGTGGGACATTCACTTGGTGCATTAATCGCGAGTTGCTATAGTGCGGCCTTTCCTGAAAAAGTCGCAGGATTAGTTCAAATCGAAGCGCATGTCCCTCTATCTGAATCCCCAGAGCAGAGCGCAGAGCGACTAAGAAACGGCATTGAAAGTCGTGAGCATTGGCGAGAAAAATTACCACGTGCCATTCCATCCAAACAAGATGCGATCAAAATGAGGATGCGAGCAACAAAGTTGCGGGAAGAAACAGTCCTCCCGATTGTTGAACGTGACCTGCAATTGATCGATGGTCAGTGGTTTTGGCGTCATGACAGTAAGCTTAAATGTGAGTCGGTCTATCGTATGACGCAAGAGCACGCAGAGGCCATTATGTCTGCGATTACTGTTCCTCATTTGGTGATTTTAGGGCAGCGTGGTTATCACTATTTACAGAACCCTCAAATCTTATCTCTTCTTGTCGATGCTCAGATAGAAAAGGTCGAAGGCGATCACCATTGCCATTTAGAGTCGCCAAAAAAGGTATTTGAGCTAATACTTGGACTAGTTAACAAAAATTAAACAAGTGTTTGAGTCTTTCGTGCGCAAACTGGTCTGCTGTGTTGTAATAGCAGGAATAATAAAACATTCATAGAGATTCTAAGTGTTAACAAGTTTTTAAACTCTACACTGATTTAACTGCCAGTCTATGAATACGAAAGAGTGACCTTACACGCAAGGAGTATAATTGTGGATAAACCTTGGCTTTCGCGATACCCAAGTGATGTGCCGGAACAGATTAATCCGGACCAGTATCCTTCTTTAGTAGAAATGTTTGAACAGTCAGTACATAAATTCGCTGACCAACCAGCCTTCGTTAATATGGGGTCGGTGATGACATTTCGTAAGTTGGAAGAGCGCAGTCGCGCTTTTGCAGCTTACTTACAAAATGAGTTAAAGCTGAAAAAGGGTGATCGTGTCGCGATCATGATGCCTAACTTGCTGCAATATCCGGTTGCCTTGTTTGGTGTCTTACGTGCTGGCTTGATAGCCGTAAACGTTAACCCACTGTATACACCGCGTGAGCTAGAGCACCAGTTAAACGACGCTGATGCTAAAGCTATAGTTATCGTCTCCAACTTTGCTAGCACGCTTGAGCAAGTGGTCGAGAACACGCCAATCAAGCACGTGGTACTAACCAGCCTTGGCCAAATGTTGCCAAGAGCAAAAGGGACGGTAGTCGACTTTGTCGTGAAATACGTCAAAGGTATGGTACCTAAGTATGATTTGCCAGGTGCAATTTCATTCCGAAAAGCGCTGCATAAAGGCCGCCGCTTGCAATACGTGAAGCCGTTTATGACGGGCGATGACATTGCGTTCTTACAGTACACCGGTGGTACGACTGGCGTAGCAAAAGGCGCGATTTTGACTCATCGCAATATGATTGCCAATGTGATGCAAGCTAAGGGCATGTATGCGCCGGTCTTGAATGAAGGTCGCGAGCTGGTGGTGACAGCGCTGCCGCTGTATCACGTTTTTGCGTTGACGGTTAACTGTTTACTGTTCATTGAAATGGGCGGTCAAAACCTGTTGATCACCAACCCACGTGATATTCCAGGGTTTGTTAAAGAGCTCCAAAAGTATCCGTTTACCGCTATTACTGGTGTTAACACGCTATTTAATGCCCTGATCAATAACGAAGACTTCCATGAGTTGGATTTCCGTGGTTTAAGGTTGTCTGTTGGTGGTGGTATGGCCGTTCAGCGCGCTGTTGCAGAGCAATGGAAAAAGACCACTGGTTGTTTGCTACTTGAAGGTTATGGCCTAACTGAGTGTTCTCCTCTTGTTGCTGCTTATCCGCACGATTTAGAGCAATACAACGGCTCGATTGGTCTGCCAGTGCCATCAACGGAAGTGCGCATTGTTGATGAAGATGGTAACCCCGTGACGGATGACTCGAAAGGTGAGTTGCAAGTTCGTGGCCCACAAGTGATGCAAGGTTACTGGCAGCGTGCAGAAGCAACGAAAGAAGTTATCAACCAAGAGGGTTGGTTATCGACTGGAGATATCGTTCAGTTCGATGAAGACGGCTTCTTGCATATCGTTGACCGTAAGAAAGACATGATTTTGGTCTCTGGCTTTAACGTTTATCCAAACGAGATCGAAGATGTGATTGCATTGAATGATAAGGTGCTTGAAGTGGCGGCAATCGGTGAGGCCAACGAAGCATCCGGTGAGATTGTGAAAGTGTTTGTAGTTAAGAAAGACTCTTCATTAACTAAAGAAGAGATCATTGAACACTGTCGTAAGCACTTAACAGGCTATAAGATTCCTAAGCGCGTGGAGTTTAGAGAGGACTTGCCAAAGACCAATGTGGGTAAGATTTTGCGCCGTGTACTTCGTGAAGAGAACGACGCCAAGTTGACCAAAACCTCAGAAAAAACGGTTTAACGTTAACCTTTAATTACAATCAATGCTAGAATGCCAGCCCTCAAAGCTGGCATTGTTTTTTTAAGAGAGACTGAGTGGAATATCAAATAGTAACCGAGTTGGCCGAACTAGAGTCGGTATGTAACAAGGCTCGTGAATCCGATGTAGTCATGTTGGATACCGAGTTTGTACGTATCCGTACCTTCTACCCTAAACTGGGTCTCATCCAGCTATACGATGGTGAGCAGCTGTCACTTATCGATCCGTTGACTATTAGTGATTTCACCCCTTTTATTGAACTGCTTCAAGATGCCTCGGTACTCAAAGTCCTCCATGCCTGCGGAGAAGATTTGGAAGTGTTCGTCAACAGTTTCGGATGCATGCCATTCCCAATGGTCGATACGCAAATCATGGCAGCCTTCTTAGGTCACGGACTATCGACGGGGTTTGCTGCATTGGTTGACGAATACCTTGGTGTAGAGCTCGATAAGAGTGAATCCCGAGCTGATTGGGTTGCGCGTCCACTGACAGATAAGCAACTGGATTATGCAGCGGCTGATGTTTATTACCTATGGCCTCTGTATTTCAAACTGTTTGCTCAAGTGGAAGCAAAGGATTGGTGGGATGCCGCACAGCAAGAATCTGACTTGTTAATGCAAAAACGTGGTAAAACGCCAAATCCAGACAGTGCTTATCTCGACATTAAAGGTGCCTGGCAATTGAAGCGCAAGCAATTGGCCATTCTCAAACCTTTAGCCACGTGGCGAATGAATGAAGCACTCAAGCGTGACCTTGCACTAAACTTCGTCATCAAAGAGCAAGAGCTGTGGAGCATTGCGCGCTTTGCGCTTAAGAAGCCTAAGCAGATGGAAGAAGAGGGCGTGGATCCACGTGCTATTCGTCGTCATGGTGAGCGCATTGCTGCTATTGTCAAACGCGCCCAACAAACGCCAGAAGAAGAGTACCCAGATAAAATCGAGCGCCTAATGGATTTTCCGGGTTACAAACAGGTCTTTAAGAAACTCAAAGATGAAGTGAAAAAAGCGGCGCAGCATAGTGGCTTAGCGACTGAGTTTTTAGCATCTAAAAAGCAACTTAATCAGTACCTTTCATGGATATGGAAGTACGACCGAGATCCGGCAAGGTTGCCAGATGTGATGCAAGGGTGGCGACTGGAGTTGTTCGGTCAAAACTTAGATAAAGTTATGGATTAAAAAAATGGCTCGCAGTTGCGGGCCATTTTTCTATTTGTTATTCACTTACTTTTCATCTTCTGGTAGCTGAACGTTTAGTTCTAGCACCGAGATGTCATCGTCTTTGTGCTCAAACGACAAGTCCACCATGGATGGATCAACTTCAACGTATTTGGCGATAACTTTAAGAATGTCTTCTTTCAATTGCGGCAGATACGATGGCGAAGGTGAACCTTCACTGCGACGCTCTGCTACGATAATTTGCAGGCGCTCTTTCGCTAAGTTCGCGGAGCTCTTTTTTTGCGGGCGGAAAAACTCGAGTAATGACATGAATTAACCCCCGAATAGACGTTTGAAGATACCTTTCTTCTGCTCCGTTAAGAAGCGGAAATCAACTTGTTCACCAAGTAGGCGATTTACTGTATCTGCGTAAGCAAGACCTGCATCTGATTCATCGTCAAAAATGACAGGGACGCCTTTGTTCGAAGCATTAAGAACCGCTTGGCTTTCTGGAATCACTCCAAGTAGAGAGATGTGCAGAATCTCCTCCACATCTTCGACAGACAGCATTTCACCTTGTGTCACACGAGCTGGGTTATAGCGTGTCAGTAGTAGATGTTGCTTAACTGGTTCTAAGCTCTCTTCTGCTCGACGTGATTTAGAGTCCAAGATACCAAGGATACGGTCAGAGTCACGTACTGAAGAAACTTCTGGGTTTGTGGTAACAATGGCTTCATCGGCAAAATACAGCGCCATTAATGCGCCTTGCTCGATACCTGCCGGTGAGTCACAGATAACAAAGTCAAAGCCCATTTCATCGAGGTCATCTAACACTCGACGAACGCCTTCTTTAGTCAGTGCGTCTTTATCGCGAGTTTGTGATGCAGGCAGGATGAACAGGTTGTCAGAACGCTTATCTTTGATGAGTGCTTGGTTTAGTGTCGCTTCACCGTTGATCACGTTAACAAAGTCGTAAACGACGCGACGTTCACAGCCCATGATCAAGTCTAGGTTACGCAAACCGATATCAAAGTCGATGACTGCGGTTTTCTTGCCTTTAAGGGCAAGGCCAGAAGCGATTGCTGCACTGGAAGTGGTTTTGCCAACGCCGCCTTTACCTGACGTTACAACAATAATGCGTGCCATTATCTGTTTTCCTTAAAATTATTATATCGTGAGGATTTCGAAATCGAGTTGGTCGTTGGTCATACCAAACATTACCTTTTTGCCCCAATATTCACGTTCAATTTGATCGCTGAGCCAGTAATTTCCTGCGATAGAAACCAGCTCAGCTTGTAAGTCGTTACATAGGATCTTAGCTTCACTGGAGCCACTAGCTCCGGCAATCGCGCGTCCTCTAAGCGTGCCATGGATATGGATGGTACCGTCAGCTATTACTTCAGCACCTGCACTCACATGATTTAACACCACAAGGTCTCTGTTTTTTGCATAGATTTGTTGACCGGAACGCACTGGGGTTCGGACTATCATAGTCGGTTCCATCTTCGCGGGTGCTTGAGAAGGGGCTTTACTTGCGGTCATCACAGCAAAGCCAGCTTCAATAGCGAGATTTTGAGTGCGTTTATCTTGGCAACCGGTGATACCTACTGGGATCATACCAAGTTCTTCTACGCCAAGTTTTAGGTCTAGGAAGTTGATATCGCCGTCAACTTTACTGATGTTTAGAACCACAGGAGCCGATGCAAAAAATGTCGGTGCTTGTGAGACTTTTTCTTGCAAAAAATGAACTGCTTTAGAAACATCGTTGTCAGAAAGATGCAACACCGATAAGGTGAAGCTACTGCCTTTCAGATCTGGGGATTGAGACATTGCTGATCAAATCCTTGTGCCAATGACATTGCTTTTTAAATAGGATAATCATGTTATATTTCAACACTACATACAGCAAGCTATCTTGCGCTCAAATGGATAATTAACTCTCAATTTTCCATAAACTAACCAAATACTTTCTTCCGGATGAGAAGATTGGCGACAAAAAGAGATATATCAATGCTTTGTTCTATCTATAAAAGCACGAAAAAGGAAGGGGCGTACCTATACATCGCCAAGAAGGATGACTTTTCACCAGTTCCAGATGCGCTGATGCAGATGTTTGGAAAACCAACTATGGTCATGGTGGTCAACCTTGCAAAACGTACACTGGCTCAAGTGGATGTAGAGAAAGTAAAAGCTTCTATTGAGAATGAGGGCTTTTTCTTACAGCTACCTCCACCACCAGAAAATCTATTAGAGAAATATAAAGAGCAAAAAGCTCAGCAAAAATAGCCTAGATGCTCAGGGGAGGGCACGGTGAAGAGATTATTGTCAGTTATGCTAGGAGCAAGCCTAGCCACGAGCGCATTTGCGCAAGAGAAAGGAACGTTTGAAGAGTACGTTGCTGGGCTTAAAGAAGAAGCTCGCCAACAAGGTATCTCTGAACAAATTCTGACAGAGGCATTTAAAGGTGTCGAGTATAAGCCGAGAGCTGTCACTGCTGACCGTAACCAACCTGAAAAGAAGCTAACGCTGGACGAATATATTCCAAGAGCGGTGCCTGATTGGAAAGTGAAGCAGGCCAAAGAATTGCACAACAAGTATTATGCTGAGCTAAAACGTATCGGTGATGAATACGGTGTTCAACCAAGGTTTATTGTCGCGCTTTGGGGCGTAGAAAGTAATTTCGGACGCTTTACTGGTAATTATCGTGTAATCGATGCCTTATCGACGTTAGCTTATGAAGGACGCCGTGAAGCCTTCTTCCGTAAAGAAGCACTAGCGGCATTAACGATTCTTCAACAAGGGCATATTGCTCCCGATGATATGAAAGGTTCATGGGCGGGTGCAATGGGTCAAAGCCAGTTCATGCCGAGTTCGTTTTTGAACTTTGCCGCTGACGGTAATGGCGACGGGAAAAAAGACATTTGGGATAGTGAAGCCGATGTGTTTGCCTCGACAGCGAATTACCTAGCGAAATCTGGTTGGGACGATAAATATACTTGGGGTCGTCAGGTCAAAGTACCACATGGTATTTCACCCGATTTACAAGGGCGTGAAGCTGAAAAAGGTAAGTATCTTAAGGAGTGGAGTAAGCTCGGTGTCACTCGTTACGATGGTCGACCACTGCCTCAGTTGGACGAAGATATCAAAGCATGGCTTATTATGCCCGATGACGAAAATGGCCGCGTGTACTTGGTATATAACAATTACAATGTCCTGATGAAGTGGAATCGCTCATATTACTTCGCCCTCGCTGTGAGTCATCTTGCAGATCGTATTGCTATGGATTAAATAAAAAGGACTGGCGTCTCTGACGTCAGTCCTTTTTTAGAAATCGAACAACCGATTATTTTTTTGCAGTGTGGAACTGTTCGCAGGCAATCATCGTATTTTCAATCAAGCTAGCAACCGTCATAGGGCCGACACCACCAGGGACAGGGGTAATGAAGCTAGCATTCTCTCTTGCCACATCATATTCTACGTCACCCACCAAGGTACCGTTCTCTAAGCGGTTGATACCTACATCGACTACAACAGCTCCTTTCTTGATCCAATTACCTGGGACAAAGTTTGGTTTACCCACGGCTACGACAACGATATCAGCTTGACGCACATGGCTTTCAAGATCTTTGGTGAAACGATGACACGTGGTGGTGGTGCACCCGGCAAGTAGCAATTCTAATGTCATTGGACGACCAACAATGTTAGACGCACCAACGATAACGGCGTGCTTGCCTCTTGTTGGTATATTGTAACGGTCTAGCAGCGTAATAATGCCTTTAGGCGTACATGAGCGTAGCTTGGGGATACGTTGCGCTAGACGGCCGACATTATATGGATGGAATCCATCAACATCTTTTTCTGGAGTAATACGTTCCAAAACGTGTGTAGTATCGATTCCAGCCGGTAGAGGCAACTGAACCAAAATGCCATCGACTTCTGGGTCTTCGTTTAACTCATCAACGAGAGCGAGTAGTTGAGCTTCACTGGCATTTGCTGGCAGGTCGAAGGATTTGGAAACAAAACCAACTTCCTCACAAGCACGGCGCTTACTACCCACATAAACCTGTGACGCAGGATCTTCACCGACTAAAACGACCGCCAGTCCCGGCGCTCTTAACCCTGCATCCGTTCTCGCTTTAACACGAGCAGCGACTTCAGAGCGTACGGTTTGAGAAATAAGTTTCCCGTCAATGTTTTGAGCAGACATAATTTTCCTTGAGAAAGTTAATTGGCTGTTATTTTTGTGTGCATTGTCCCAGAAAATTATTTCAAAAGCTACAACGCAAACGTTTGCACTGGTCTGTTTTTCAGCTTTTATCTATATGTTGACTTTTTTTTGGGCATTTAAACCAGTAACGCTAAGAAAGCCATTGATTTACCTCTCTCATCTCGTATAATCCTTTTCCTGTAGCGCGCCCTTAGCTCAGCTGGATAGAGCACGTCCCTTCTAAGGATGTGGTCGTAGGTTCGAATCCTACAGGGCGTGCCATTATTTAAGACCCCTGATAGCTCTTTGAGTTGTCAGGGGTTTTGCGTTTTATGGACGTATGTCTGCTACACTATCTGCAATTTCACCTTCAAGAGAGTTCACCATGTCCTTTTCTAAACTAGGGTTAAGCCAACCATTACTAGATGCTATCAAAGAGGTTGGTTATCAAAAACCAACAACTATCCAGACTAAGGCGATTCCTATTGTTTTGAAAGGCAGCAATCTTATCGCTGCGGCGCAAACTGGAACGGGTAAAACAGCGAGTTTTGTTTTGCCTATTTTAGAGAGACTTAGTGCGGGTCAAACTGAACGTAAAAAGCGTGCACGAGCGATCATCTTAACGCCAACTCGTGAACTGGCTCTTCAGGTGAACCAGAGCATTGAAGCTTATGCACAGTTTACGTCAATAAAATCTATGGCGATGTTTGGTGGCGTTGATTACGCACCGCAGAAGCAAGCTTTAATTGATGGTGTGGATATTGTTGTAGCAACTCCAGGTCGTTTGATAGACCTATACGGTCAGCGTGCAATTCACTTTGATGAAGTCGAGACTTTGGTGTTGGATGAAGCTGACAAAATGCTGGATATGGGCTTTATCGAAGCGATCAACAAGATTATTGCTCGTGTACCAGAAGATGCTCAAAGTTTGTTGTTTTCAGCGACATTGTCTAATCCTGTCCGCGATCTTGCTAAATCTGCGATAGACAACCCAGAAGAAATTGCTATCACTAAGCACAGTGCTTCTAAGAGCAATATTAAGCAGTGGATAGTCACTGTCGATAAAGACATGAAGTCCTCACTTTTAAGTCATCTATTGCAGCAGAATCAATGGAAGCAAGCGCTTATTTTTATTGAAACCAAGCATGGTGCAGCTAAGCTTGTCAGCCAATTAGAAAAACGTGGCATTGCTGCTGAAGCGTTCCATAGTGGTCGTAACCAAAAAGTTCGTCAGCAACTTATCGAGTCATTCAAAGCGGGTGAGATTCAATACTTGGTGGCAACTGGTGTAGCTGCACGCGGTATTGATATTGAAAACTTGCCAGTGGTGATTAACTACGACTTACCTTATCCAGCAGATGAATATGTTCACCGAATTGGACGTACTGGTCGTGCCGATGCTGCGGGTGAGGCGTTATCGTTGGTATCAAAAGATAACTTCAAAAACCTGTGTATGATAGAAAGCCGATTAGGCCATTTGCTTGAGCGAGTTGAAATTGAAGGCTTTGTACCAAGAAAACCGGTGCCGATTTCTATCCTCAATTATGTACCTAAGCATAAACGTGACGAACAGCGATAATCTCATTTAGAAATACCAATGAAATTAAAAGGACTCTTGCTCGCTATTTACTAGTTTACTTTTAACAAAACGTAGAGTGAGCTGAACCGTGAAAAGGATTTTATTGGTAATTTTGCTAACATTCTCTGCACCTTCGCTGTCGGAGGTGTTCGATGGTTTTCCAGATGCGTTAGTGTGTGAGGTCGGTAAGCCTTACCGTGCGGGTGCTATCGTTCTACTGGTGGGTTATCAAGACGAGCGTAAAACTGTTTTTTATCGAAGTTTAGACGGTACACACGTGGTGAAGCTTGATAAGAAAGGACTGGTTTCTGCAGTGGGGCGCTCAAGTCGAAATAGTTGTGTAGGTAAAACATTAAGTGCGCTAATAAGTAAAGGAATGGTCTACTCCTTTACGCCTTTTGAAACAAAATAGACACCTACTTGAGGTGTCTATTTTGTTTTATTCTGCTTTCTCAATCAGTAGGGTTATTCCATCGACATCTATCACTCTGACCAAGGTACCACTAGGTAAGTCAGAGTCAGAGTAAGCGGACCAGGAAGTATCGCCAAGTTTGATTCGACATTTTCCCCTGGTAATATCTTGCTCCAACACCGACGTTTGACCTATGAGCTGTTTGTCCTTCTGATTTAGGCTTCGCTGCTTATCTGATTGCTTATCAACTCGATGTTGTTTACGCCACCATAGCCAAGTCAATGCCAACGCAAACACCCCAAAGCTAATCCATTGCAGTTGCCAACTGATAGGAATAAAGGCGAGCACAATACCCACCAACATTGCTGCGATGCCAATCCACAACATGTAGCCAGCGGTACCGAGTAACTCGCCACATAGCAGTAATAATCCTAGAGCCAACCAGTGCCAGTAATTGACTTGGCTAAGCAGTTCTATCACGCGTTATCCTTCATTTGTTGAGGCTTTGACTGATTAAACATTTCTGCAATACCAGCTACAGACCCCATGAGTCCAGTTGCTTCTATCGGCAACATGATAATTTTACCATTCTCCGCCTGACCAATCGATTTCAAAGCCTCAGTATAGCCTTGAGCAATAAAGTAATTCACTGCTTGCATGTCGCCCTGTGCAATGGCAGTTGAAACCATCTCAGTTGCTTTAGCTTCCGCTTCTGCGGCACGTTCACGTGCTTCTGCTTGAAGTATAGCAGCCTGTTTCTCACCTTCGGCTTTGAGGATTTCAGATTGCTTATGACCCTCGGCTTTAAGGATCTCTGCTTGTCGCACACCTTCTGCTTCTAGAATGTCGGCACGTTTATTACGTTCTGCTTTCATCTGAGCATTCATCGCTGCGGTTAGGTCTGCTGGTGGTTGTACGTCGCGGATCTCAATACGAGTCACTTTAACGCCCCATGCGTTAGTTGCTTCATCGACAATCGCAAGCAGTTTGGTATTGATAGAGTCACGTTGGCTTAACATTTCATCCAGTTCCATTGAGCCAAGCACGGTACGCATATTGGTCAATGTTAGGTTACGAATAGCATGCTCAAGATCGTTCACTTCATACGCAGCTTTTGCCGCATCGATGACTTGAACGAAACATACTGCATCAATGACCACGTTAGCGTTATCTTTGGAGATGACCTCTTGTGGCGGAATATCTAGAACTCTTTCCATCATATTGATTTTACTGCCAATAGAATCAATGAAAGGGATAATCAAGTTCAGCCCAGGTCTAAGCGTATGGGTATAGCGACCGAATCTTTCTACGGTCCAGTTGTTGGCTTGTGGTACGGTTTTGACCCCGGCCACAATAAAAACAATTGCGACCAGAATGAAACCACCTATGGTGACCATTGCATCAATATCCATGAGTCTATCCTTGTATTAAAAATGTACAATCCTAAACAGTATACAGCGTTGTTAAGACAATACTGTGTAAAGGTATGTATTTTTTCGACGAGTAATCATTAAATTTATCATGGAGTTAAACTTACTACTGATAGGTAGGATGAGCGGTTCGACGAAATAAATTTGCGTAATAAGAAAAAAGGGAAGCCTGCGCTTCCCTTAGAATAGAGTGTGACTAAGTTATTAGTAGAGCAGAGAATACAACTGACGGCGATACTTAGCGGCGATAGGGTTACCTTGACCTAGCGCAGACAAGATATCCATAAAGGCTTTTTTCAGGTCTCCATCAAGCGCATTCAAATTACGGCTCAGAGGCGTCCATATCAGAGCAAGTGCTTCTTCATCACGATTCACTTGGTGGTATTGAAGACCCAGTTCTGCGACCAGTTTAAGATCGTCAGGGTTTGCTTGTAATGCCGCTTCTAAAGATTGAATCTCAGGGCTATCAGCAGCTTGTTTGTGCAGTTCTAATTTCGCCACTAAGCTCTTATAGTGGTTGTCTTTGTATTCCATTGGAATAGTGTTGAGTACTTGTTCTGCACGTTCAAATTGATTGGTCTCAAGCAAGCAGTTGGCAACTGCCAATTTGATTTCACCTTTATTTTGATACTCTTCGGAAAGGGTCCCAAATGCAGAAATAGCAGCTTCAAACTCACCTTGTTGTGATAGCTCTAGCGCTTTGCGAGCGTTAAGTTCATCTTCACTTGGAAGATGTTTGGTCAGCATAGCTTTGACCGCTTCAATTGGTTGTGGACCACCTAGTCCGTCTACAGGTTGACCATTCACGAATAACGCAATCGTAGGAAGTGCTTGAACACCAAACTGTCCAGCAATCGCTTGTTGCTCTTCACAGTTCAGCAATGCCAGTGTATAGGCGCCGGCGTATTGTTCTGTTAATGCCTTTAAAGCAGGAATTAACTGAGCGCTTTCTTCACTCATAGGTGCCCAAAAGTGGATCAGCACGGGAGCTGTCATTGAGCCTTCGAGGACTTCGCGGAAATTTTGCTCATTTAAATCAACAATGTACGCTGGTTGCATTGAATTATCCTTATTAAGTGATTCGCATTGTTCTATTTTCAAGATTGGTATTGGTGAACCAAAAATCAAGGTTTGTCGAAGAGATTACAGAATTTAGATGCCAAAACGCCGCACTATGAAGCGCGGCGTTTATGGATTTCAGAAATGCAGCAAGCGAAGGTGTTTAAAACATTACAAAGTATGCAAGTGTTACACCCACAGCCAGCCAGTTTAGCTGATTTAGCGTCATTTTTAGAATTCCAAATTGATATCGCTGTGAGCAAGGTGTTAGAGAGATGATTCCAACTTGTGTAGGGTATGGTTTCGTCTCTTGTATTTAACTACGTTGAGCAATATATCCTTCATATGTGACACTAAAATTACAAATGATCATTTTTTATGCGGCTTTTCGCAGAATCGGATCTAACCATTTGCTTGGAAGTAGACGTTTTAGTACCGCAAATATCTTCGTTGGTGTGGTGACTCGATAGCGTAACTTGGGTTTGTCTGACTCGAGAGCATGTAAAAGTGGCACAACGCAAGATTCCGGCGGCAGCACGAATTGATTATTGGAGCCTTCCGCTGATAATCGGCTTAGTTGTTGCTGGTAATGCGTTTTATGTACGCTTGCATCAATATCAATCCATTTTAAAAACGCGGCCTTGGCATTGGCTCTAAATTGTGTCTCAATAGGCCCTGGTTCTATGAGTGATACTTTGATGTTTGTTTGGTATAACTCAAGTCTGAGAGTGTCGGTCCATCCCTCGAGGGCAAATTTAGAGGCATTATACGCTCCACGGTATTTCATCGCAGCAAACCCGAGGACAGAGCTGTTTTGAATAATACGACCGTCGCCTTGTTTTCGCATTACCGGTAGTACTTGTTTCGTCAGTTCATGCCAACCAAAGAAGTTTGCCTCAAATTGTTCTCTTAGTGCATCGGTTGGCAGGTCTTCTAGGGCTCCGGGTTGGCCGTAGGCACCATTGTTAAACAAGGCATAAAGGCTCCCCTCACATAAAGCGAGTGCTTTTTGGACTCCCAATTTAATGCTCTTGCTATCGGTCAGGTCGAGTTGAATACAAGTCAGTCCTTCTTGGTTGAGCCTATCCACATCTTTTGGGTCGCGGCACGACGCAATGACCTTGTAGCCTTTATTCTGCAACTCATGTGCTGCAACGTAACCGATTCCCGTAGAACAACCTGTGATAAGAATGGCCTTTCCCATTTTTGCGCTAACCCTATGATTTATTCCCTTTCAGTAAAGGTTAACGCTAATGGTAGACGAGGTCTAGCGCGAGTTTGCGACGATGTTTTTCAGCGCTGAGTCGATATGAGGGAAGGAGAAGTTAAAGCCGATCTCTGTGAGCTTTTTAGGTTTTGCTCTCGTGCTATCAAGCAGTAAGCATGAAGATTCTCCCATAGCGAGTTTAATCGCCCACTTAGGAGTAAATAAAAAATGAGGGCGGCCCAATGAATTTGCAAGTGTTTTACTGAAAACTGCGTTAGTGACGGCATGAGGTGCACAGAAATTATATGGCCCGCTAGCGTGTTCAGTTTCCAGTAAACAAACAATCGCTCGCACCATATCTAGTATATGTATCCAAGGAATATATTGTTTTCCGTTACCAATCGGTCCACCGAGCCCCAGTTTATAGGGCAGCAGCATCTTAGCTAATGCTCCGCCACCTTCGCCAAGCACAACACCAGTGCGCAATAGACACACTCTTGTTTGATCGGACTGTGCTCGCAAGGCGATGTGTTCCCAACGTTCACAGACGTTGTGAGCAAAGGTATCCTGACTGACATGCAGACTCTCGTCGAAAGGATGATCTTGTTGATCTCCGTAATAACCGACAGCTGAGCCACTAATAAAAATTGCAGGAGGTTTCGTGCTGGCGTGAATCAGTTCCACAAGAGTTTCGGTGATCTTCCAGCGGCTATCACAAATACGTTTTTTTTGAGCCTCGCTCCAACGTTTATCTGCAATCGGTTCTCCAGCGAGATTTATGATGGCATCAAATTCATTGAGGTCGTTAAAGCTATCTAATGAATCGACATAGTGAATATTGCCACAGTCAGTGTGATGTAGCGTTTGTCTTGCTGTTTGTTCATCACGGGTCAGCAGAGTGATGGAGTAGGTGGTTAGGTGTTTCAGTAACTCTCGACCAATAAACCCTGTGCCACCTGTTACAAGCAAATTCATCTCTGTCCTTCTCCTCAGTAATTGACAACTTACCGATATGACTCAGTTGCTGAATAAGTAAATATAGCAATGAATCAGAGGATTAACTAACGTTGTTGTGGGTGTAGCACATGTTGTACTAGTCACAGTCTTGTGGATTGGCGTGAGCATTGCGCAATATTGCCATTACTGTCACATCTTCTTACATTTAATGTGTGCCATCATAAAACTATCGTATGGAAGCGGAGGAAAGCGATGCAAGGATTGAAAGCGCTTCTTCATTCAATGGCCAGTAGTTTCAAAGATCTACTGCCCATCGTTTTGGTCGTGCTGTTTTTCCAATTGGTCGTACTGCAAGAGCCGCTTCCTAATGTTCTCTCTATCTTATTTGGCCTATTGCTTGTGGTCCTAGGGCTGACCTTTTTTGTATTTGGGTTAGAAATGGGGTTATTTCCCATCGGTGAGTCCATGGCTCAGTCGTTTGCACGAAAGGGCAGCGTCTTCTGGTTGATGGTGTTTTCGTTCTGTCTAGGCTTTGGGACTACCATTGCCGAGCCTGCGCTAACAGCGGTATCTGCTGAAGCAGCTGAAGTGGCGGCGGAAGGGGGGAAAATTCCGATGACGGAAGAGGCCATGCAAGACTATGCGGATGGCTTGCGCTTGGCCGTTGCCATTTCAGTTGGGCTTGCCATTGTATTGGGTGTGCTGCGCATACTCAAAGGTTGGCCTATCCAGTGGATGATTATTGGCGGTTATGTCGGTGTAGTGATACTGACAGGGTTCGCACCGGAGTACATTATCGGTGTGGCTTACGACTCAGGTGGTGTAACGACATCAACAATAACAGTACCATTAGTCACCGCGTTGGGTGTAGGGTTAGCCAGCACCATTAAGGGGCGTAACCCGATGCTGGATGGTTTTGGTCTCATTGCCTTTGCGTCGCTGTTACCAATGATGTTCGTTATGGTTTACGGGGTGATTGCAGTATGACTATCATCTTGGATTTTCTCACCACACTGTTGCTCACGATTCGTGACGTTACACCGATCATGGTGATCATTTTCGGATTTCAGTTTGCCATCTTGAAGAAGCCAATTACTAACCCGTTAAAAGTTCTACTTGGCTTTGGCTATGTGATTCTCGGGCTTAGTTTGTTTTTAGTGGGATTAGAACTTGCTCTGTTCCCGTTAGGTGAAACCATGGCGATGCAGTTAACGGCACCTGAATTCTTGCAAGAATTTAAGGTGACGGTAGGCCAGTCATTGGAGTGGATCGACTATTATTGGGTTTATCTGTTTGCTTTCTGTATAGGATTTAGTACCACGATTGCTGAACCATCGTTATTGGCGGTTGCTATCAAAGCTAATCAAGTCTCTGCTGGTTCGATTTCAGTAAATGGGTTAAGAATCGCAGTGGCGCTGGGGGTGGCTGTTGGTATCTCCCTTGGCAGCTATCGTATTGTTGTCGGAGACCCCATTCACTACTACATCATCGCAGGCTACATCTTGGTGGTGATTCAAACCTATTTTGCTCCCAAATTTATTATTCCGTTAGCGTATGACTCTGGCGGGGTGACGACCTCAACGGTCACGGTCCCTTTGGTGACGGCGTTGGGGTTGGGGCTAGCTTCCACCGTACCGGGACGAAACCCTATGATTGATGGGTTTGGTTTGATCGCGTTTGCTAGCTTATTTCCTATTATTTCCGTGATGGCGTATGCACAGTTGATTCAATTTTTGAGTCAACGTTCAAAGCATCGCGATCTAGCTTCAAAGGAGAAGAACAATGCGCTTTAAGCTCATTCTGGCATTTGTTGAAGATAGTAAAACAGACTCCGTTCTTGATGCGGCTCGTACAGCGGGAGCCACAGGAGCAACGGTAATTAATAACGCGAGAGGGGAAGGGCTTAACAAAAAGCAAACCTTCTTTGGACTTACCTTAGAGGTTCAAAAAGATGTGCTGTTGTTTGTAGTAGAAGAGCACTTATCGCGGCAGATATTAGAGACCATTAACAAGGTCGGAGAGTTTGACCAAACTTCGGGACAGGGGATTGCGGTGCAGATCGATATAGAGGATGCGGTAGGTGTCGCTCACCAAGTTGAGACATTAACTAAAGTAGTAGAGGATGAGCTATGAGCCGACATGAGAAAGTCTGTGTGCGTGATGTCATGGCAAACAGTTATGTGATGGTGGATGGGTTAAAGACAGTGCATGAGGGTATCGTTTTAGCTCGTGAGCATCGGGTAAAAGCACTGGTTGTCGAAAAGCGTCATGATGATGATGAATACGGGATCGTATTGATGAATGACATTGCCAAAAAGGTGCTGGCGAAAAACCGCTCAGCCGAGCGAACAAACATCTATGAGATTATGACTAAGCCTGCACTGTCTGTTGACCCTAATATGAATGTGAAATATTGCGCTCGCTTATTCGAGCGGTTTGGGATTAGTCGTGCGCCTGTCATTGAACACGGTAAGGTGATTGGCATGGTTAGTTACAATAACATTGTTGTGAATGGTATGGCTAAAGAGGAATGAGACAGGCGAACTGGGTTTAGCTGAGTTACAATACTCCCCATTAGTAATGGTGGAGATAAACCAGTGAAACTATTTTTCGCTTCTGATTTGCATGGCAGTCTTGATGCCACTGAACAGGTTCTAGCAGAGTATCATCGCTCAGGTGCGGAGCATTTAGTGATTTTAGGTGATGTGCTTAACCATGGACCGAGAAATCCAGTACCAGAGAGCTATAACCCACCTAAAGTAGCTGAACGGCTTAATGAGCTCAGCACCAGTATTATTGCGGTACGAGGCAATTGCGATAGTGAAGTCGACCAGATGCTCTTAGACTTTCCTATGATGAGTGACTATGCATGGGTAATGTTGGCAAATGGACAGCGATTGTTCTTAACTCATGGGCATCTTTACAACACAGATAAACGACCTGCGTTAAAGCAAGGAGACGTGATTGCTCATGGACATACACATATACCAGTAGCCGAGTGGCAAGGAGAGCAAATTATCTTCAACCCAGGTTCTATCACATTCCCACGAGATGGCTATGCTGCGAGCTATGGATTGTTTGAAGATAATACTCTCAGTGTAAAAACATTTGCTGGAGACGTTTTAGCATCAATCTCGCTATCAAGGTGAGTAGATAACAAGGCAATTAACTTGTTCAGACAAGTCGCAGACATAAAAAAACGCAGCCAAGGCTGCGTTTTTTCTACGTCGAGATTAACTAATTACTTAGTTACGCGTAGTACTGGCGTTTCACCAACAGTTACAGAACCAGCAAGCTTGTTCAGCTCTTTGATTTCGTCCATGTTAGAGATAACAACAGGAGTTAGCGTTGACTTAGCTTTCTCTTCTAGAAGTGCTAGGTCGAATTCGATGATAGTGTCACCTGCTTTTACTGATTGGCCTTCTTCAGCGATACGCTTGAAGCCTTCACCTTTCAGTTCAACAGTGTCGATACCGAAGTGAACAAATAGCTCGATGCCGTCGTCAGACTCGATAGAGAACGCGTGGTTCGTCTCAAAGATCTTACCGATAGTACCGTTAACAGGAGCTACCATCTTGTCACCAGCTGGCTTGATTGCAATACCGTCACCAACGATTTTCTCAGCAAATACGACGTCTGGCACATCTTCGATGTTTACAATTTCACCAGAAAGAGGTGCGATAATTTCGATTGCACCAGTGTCAGCGCTGTCGTCAGATACTAGCTTCTTCAGTTTGTCAAACAGACCCATGTTGTGCTCCTAAAGGTTTGATTTTGTTCTGCTCAATTATATTAGCAGTTTGTCTTTTCTGCGATAAATTTTTCGACGTGTGCCTCAATTTCTGCAGCAGTCGCCATTTCTAGCGCTTCATCAGCCATTGCTTTTACTTCTGCGAAGTTAGCGTTGCGGATTACTTTCTTAACCTTAGGAATTGAAATACCGCTCATACTAAACTCATCTAGGCCCATGCCCAGTAGAAGTAGAGTCGCACGCTCGTCGCCAGCAAGCTCACCACACATACCAGTCCACTTACCTTCTTTATGCGAAGCGTCGATCACTTGCTTAATTACCGTAAGTACAGCAGGTGAAAGTGGGTTGTATAGGTGAGAAATAAGCTCATTACCACGGTCTACTGCTAGAGTATACTGAGTTAAGTCGTTAGTACCAATACTAAAGAACGAAACTTCTTTCGCTAGGTGGTGAGCAATCGCTGCCGCAGCAGGAGTTTCAACCATTACACCGATTTCGATGTTTTCGTCAAATGCTAGACCTTCAGCACGAAGTTCTGCTTTGTACTCTTCGATAGCAGCTTTCAGTTCACGAATCTCTTCTACAGAGATGATCATTGGGAACATGATGCGCAGCTTACCGTGTGCTGATGCACGTAGGATACCACGTAGCTGGTCACGAAGGATTTCACGACGATCCAAGCTGATACGAACTGCACGCCAACCAAGGAATGGGTTCATCTCTTCTGGAAGGTCTAGGTAAGGTAGATCTTTATCACCACCGATATCCATAGTACGGATAATTACCGCGTGACCGTGCATTGCTTCCGCAACTTCTTTGTAAGCTTGATACTGTTCTTCTTCAGTAGGAAGAGCAGTACGGTCCATGAATAGGAATTCTGTACGATACAGACCAACACCTTCACCGCCGTTACGGTTGATGCCATCGCAGTCTTTCACTGTACCGATGTTACCGCAAACTTCTACACGGTGGCCGTCTAGAGTTTCTGCTGGTAGGTCTTTAAGTTTTGCTAGTTCCTCTTTTTCTGCAAGGAACGCTTCACGTACCGCTTTAGCTTCGTCAATCTCAGCTTGAGTTGGGTTTACGATGATCTTGTTGTTCATCGCGTCAAGAACCAACATGTCGCCGTTGTTCACTTTCTTAGTGATGTCGTTAGTACCAACAATCGCAGGAAGCTCTAGTGAACGTGCCATGATAGAAGTGTGCGAAGTACGACCGCCGATGTCACATGCGAAACCTAGTACGTAATCAAGGTTGATTTGCGCAGTTTCAGATGGAGTTAGGTCGTAAGCTACTAGGATAACTTCTTCATCGATATCACCTAGTGAAACGATGTTGATGCCTAGTGCGTTCTTAACGAAACGAGTACCGATATCACGGATATCAGTTGCACGTTCTTTAAGGTATTCGTCATCTAGAGATTCTAGTGCAGTCGCTTGCTCTTCGATTACTGTGTGAATCGCGTTGTCTGCAGATAGTTTGTCTTTCTTGATGAGTGCTAGGATTTCTTCTTCTAGCTCTTCATCTTCAAGAAGCATGATATGGCCTTCGAAGATAGCCTCTTTCTCTTCACCAAAAGTCTCAAGCGCTTTTTGCTTAACGACTTCTAGTTGTTGAGCTGACTTGTTGCGAGCGTCAAAGAAACGCGCAACTTCTGCTTCAACTTGGTCATCTGAAATAGTCGACGTGTTTAGAACAATCTCGTCTTCTTGAAGTAGTAGTGCTTTACCAATAGCAATACCAGGAGATGCTAGGATGCCTGAAATCATAGCTTTACCTTTATTTGGTCTAATGTATTAAAGATTGGATAGTTATTAGCTACTTATTATGTGTAGCTGATAGCTAGAGCTATTTCCAATAAAGCCATTCTGTTTTCACAAAATGGCTTTAAGGAGAACTGGGTTCTTAGTGAAGCTCAGGGATTAGAGCTACTAGGTGGTCAACTGCTTGTTGAGCTTGTGGGCCTTCAGCAGAGATTGTGATAGTAGTGCCTTTAACTAGACCTAGAGTTTGTAGTTTGAATAGGCTTTTTGCGCTAGCGCTTTTGCCGTTAGTAGCCACAGTGATGTCAGCGTCAAATGCTTTTGCTTCTTTAACGAACTGAGCAGCCGGACGAGTGTGAAGGCCGTTTTCTGCTGTGATTTCTACTTGCTTCTCGTACATTTTTTATACCCCAATTGATTTATTTTATGTTTAGTTTCTAAACCAAACAAAGCTTATCGTTAAATGTTACGCCTCGCTATAGTACGAAAGTCATAACTGTTAAGAATTGTGTCGGTCTAGAATTGTAGGACATGATTGCAGTCTTCGCTGTGTACCTGTCTTACGAAATTCTGTAATTAGCCTATTTATTTTTTGGCTTAAAATAAAACTGACCTGATATTACCAAAGGCTGACAGAGTTTCAACAAAAAAGCCCCTTAAAGGGGCTTTTTTCGTGCAAAAATTGATTTGGCAACATATTACTGCTGAATCTCTTTGTCAGTAAATATACCGGCAAACAA
Source organism: Vibrio sp. McD22-P3 (assembly GCF_021568915.1). Lineage (NCBI taxonomy): Bacteria > Pseudomonadati > Pseudomonadota > Gammaproteobacteria > Vibrionales > Vibrionaceae > Vibrio > Vibrio sp. McD22-P3. Next base: position 9,667 of record NZ_JAKGTN010000001.1, on the reverse strand, counting down.
TGCAGAGCTTAGGTAGCGTTCACCTGAACTTGGGAGTACGGTGACAATGGTTTTACCTTTGAATTCAGGGAGTTCAGCAAGCTTGTTAGCCGCTACAACAGCTGCGCCTGATGAGATACCAGCTAGGATACCTTCTTCTTCCATTAGGCGACGCGCCATTTCGATGGCTTCTTCAGAAGTAACCAGTTCGACACGGTCAACAAGCTCAAGATCTAAGTTCTCTGGGATAAATCCTGCACCGATGCCTTGGATTTTGTGAGGAGCTGGTTGGATCTCTTGACCTGCTAGCACTTGAGAAATGACAGGTGATTCTGCTGGCTCAACGGCAACTGAAACAATTGCTTTACCTTTTTCGCCCTTAATATAGCGGCTAGTACCTGTGATAGTACCACCTGTACCTACACCAGCGACAAATACATCGATCTCACCATCCGTTGCTTCCCAGATCTCTGGACCCGTTGTCTTTTCATGAATGGCTGGGTTTGCTGGGTTGTTGAACTGTTGAAGTAGCAGATACTTTTCTGGATTTGAAGCGACAATCTCTTCTGCTTTAGCGATAGCCCCTTTCATGCCTTTCGCTGCTTCTGTGAGTTCAAGGTTAGCACCTAGTGCCTTGAGAAGCTTACGACGCTCGAGACTCATAGATTCAGGCATAGTAAGTGTGAGTTTGTAGCCACGTGCAGCTGCAACGAAAGCAAGAGCAATACCTGTGTTACCACTGGTTGGCTCAACTAGCTCTACGCCTGCTTTTAGACGACCGTCTTTTTCCGCTTCCCAGATCATGTTTGCACCGATACGGCACTTAACGCTGAAGCTTGGGTTGCGTGCTTCAACTTTAGCAAGCACATTACCATTACTTACTTTGTTTAGGCGTACTAGAGGGGTGTTACCAATTGTCAGTGAATTATCTTCGTAAATCTTGCTCATTATAATGTTCCTTCATTCAACCGTGGTGGTTATTGATTACCAGATAAGAATATGATTTTGTTTGGCAAGGGAAAAGAACCAAATAGTTATATATTATGGAAGAAAGTTTATGAAGCGCGCTTTTCGATGGGATTTTCTCGGTAAGAAGACCAGCTCGGCCATTGATACTAAAGGAGTTCAATGGCCGGTGTATAAGAGGTGATTACTTGTTGCGTCTAATGATGCCAAAGCCTAGGCAAAGTAATACCCACGCATATAAAGGCCAAGTTCCTACTTCACGATACCAAGTTGTTCCGTCGGTTGGAGTGACGTCAGTTCTAAGCACAGCGGTTTCAAACTGAGGGATTTGAGCAGTAATCTTACCTTTGTGATTGGTAACGGCAGTCACACCATTATTGGTCGAACGAATAAGTGGTAAGCCAAGCTCTAATGCGCGCATTCGTGCTATTTCCATATGCTGCAATGGGCCAATAGAGCGCCCAAACCAAGCATCATTGGACAGCGTTAACAGGTAATCTGTGTCGTCAGTAACGTTCTGCCTAACTTGTTCCCCAAAAATAATCTCATAACATAATGCTGGCGCTAGATGCATACCGTTAGCCACAATATTAGGCTGTACGTAGGCACCACGGCTGAATGAAGACATAGGCAAGTTAAAAAACGGGGCGATAGGTCTTAATAGATCTCCAAATGGCACGAATTCACCGAATGGTAGCAAATGGTGTTTGTGATAACGTTCATCGAGATCCATTTCGTAATCACCGTAAGGTGTCTGCCCTACAACCAATATGCTGTTGTAATACTCACCGGACTCGGTTTTGTTGATGACTCCAGTGATGATCGCAGAATCATTCATTTTAGCCGCAGAGTCCAAGTTACGCAGAAATGAAGGTAATTCGAATTCCATTGCGGGAATTGCAGCTTCTGGCCAAATGATAATGTCCGCATCCCAGTTTTCACGACTTAGATCGGTATATTTCATTATTGTTGGCCATCGGTGATTGGGCATCCACTTCATGGCTTGATCGATATTACCTTGAATCAATGCGACCGATTTGGTGCGACTTGGAGCGGGCGTGACCCAGTCGTAGTTACGTAGGCCGAATCCAGTGGCGAATATGACTAGAGGGATGATAGCGAGTTGCCACTGCTTAGTTACGGTTAAGTAAGTTAGGCTGGCAGCCATTACGATCAGTAGCAAGGTAATGAGTTCAACGCCACCAATAGGTGCAAAGCTCGCTAACGGTGAATCAATTTGACTGTACCCTAACCACAGCCAAGGGAAACCCGTCATCACCCAACCGCGAGCCCAATCAAAGATTAACCAGAGTGCTGGCGCTGCGACAAAATAACGAGTTTTATTGTCTGACGGGAAGAATCGGTTTAGAGACCAAGCAAACAGAGCTGAGTAAATGGATAGGTAGCCGACTAAGAGTGCCATTAAGAACACGCTGGCAATCTTCGGCATACCACCAAAGGTATCGATACTGACGTGAACCCAACTGATGCCAGTGGCAAATTGACCTATGCCCCATGCATAACCTGTCCAAAGTGCACTTTTTGTGCTGCGACCTCTGATAAGGAGGAGAAGGAGAAATGGGCTCAGAATAGCCAAGGGCCATAGCTGATAGGGAGCAAATGCGAGAGTGGTGCTAGCACCAACAAAAGCGGCCCCGATGGGCCGCAATATGCGAAGATTTTTCTTCATTTAAATATCATCTCACTTTTTTGGTGAGCAGCAAGTGGTGAGGTTACTCCTCGACACTTGAAGCCGTTTCTTGGTCAGGTATTGTGACTTGGACCTGAACCACACGACGATTATCCGCCGCTGTCACCTTAAAGTTGTAATTTTCTATTTCAACCACTTCACCACGTGAAGGTAAGTGACCGAATGCAGTCATGACTAGGCCACCTACAGTGTCGACTTCCTCATCACTAAAGTTAGAGCCGAATGTTTCATTGAACTCTTCAATAGTAGTGAGCGCTTTCACCGCAAATGTGTGCTTACTCAGTTTTCTGATATCAAGCTCATCATCGTCATCGAATTCATCTTCGATTTCGCCAACGATTTCTTCGAGAATATCTTCGATGGTCACTAGACCTGATACTCCACCAAATTCATCGACGACAATGGCCATGTGATAACGCTCTTCACGGAACTCCTTCAGTAGGCGATCAACGCGCTTACTTTCAGGAACTACAACCGCTGGGCGAATCACTTCTTCAATATCAAACGGGGCGCTTTCTGAGCCCAAATAACGGAGGAGGTCCTTAGCTAAGAGGATGCCTTCTACATGGTCTTTATCTTCACTGATAACAGGGTAGCGAGAATGCTGTGCATCTGTCATCAGTTCGATTAGCTTATCGAGGTTATCGGAACGCTCGATAGTAACCATTTGCGAGCGTGGCAGCATAATGTCGCGCACTCGCATTTCAGAAATTTCCATGACACCTTCGAGCATATCGCGGGTATCGTGGTCAATTAGGTCGTTTTCTTCAGAGTCGCGGATAACATCTACAAGCTCTTGGCGGTCTTTTGGTTCGCCTTGAAAAATTTGACCTAGGCGCTCAAAGAAGGACTTTCTACTCGGACCTTCCGACTTTTTACTGTTTCCCTCTGGTTGAGAGGGAGAAGACTCTTCGTTCATGACTTCTCAATTCAGAATGCTATCAGATGTGTGATAGCGCACATGCGTAAACAGATTCTTTTTAGCGCAAACGCCAGCGAAATGTGCTTACTCCTTTTCTACTAAATATGGGTCATCAAAGCCCATATCAAGCATGATTTCGGTTTCCAAAGCTTCCATTTCTTCTGCTTCGTCATCCTCAATATGATCATAACCTAGCAGATGAAGACTCCCATGTACAACCATATGTGCCCAGTGTGCAATCAAAGGCTTGGATTGCTCAATGGCCTCTTTTTCGACAACTTGACGACAAATGATCATGTCACCAAGCAGATCCATTTCTACACCTGGAGGAGCTTCAAAAGGAAAGGAGAGCACATTGGTTGGTTTATCTTTACCACGGTAGTCGCGGTTAAGCTGTTGGCTCTCTTCTTCATCGACTATACGAATCGTCAACTCAGCATCTTGTTGAAACGGAGTAATGGTTTTGTCCAACCAGCCTTGAAATTCGTCAGCACTTGGTAACCCTTGTTCTGATTCGACTGCAATTTGAAGATCGAGTTCAATCGCCATTACTTTCCATCCACCGTTGCGCTAGCAGATGCTGCATCAAGCAGCTTTTGCGCCGCTTCACGTTCTTCACGTCGCTTACGCTCAATTTCTTTACGTTCTTTGGCATCTTTCGCTTCCCATTTCTCGTAAGCATTTACGATGCGCGCAACGACAGGGTGACGAACGACATCATCTGACTGGAAGAAGTTAAAGCTGATTTCGTCAACTTCACTCAGCACTTCAATCGCATGACGAAGGCCAGATTTTGCGCCACGCGGCAAGTCGATTTGTGTGACGTCACCAGTGATAACTGCGCGCGAGTTAAAGCCGATACGCGTCAGGAACATCTTCATTTGTTCAACGGTGGTGTTCTGGCTCTCATCGAGAATAATGAAGGCATCGTTAAGTGTGCGGCCGCGCATGTAGGCGAGGGGGGCAACCTCAATAACATTGCGTTCAATGAGTTTCTCTACGCGCTCAAAACCAAGCATTTCAAATAACGCATCGTATAGAGGTCGAAGGTACGGATCGACCTTCTGACTTAAATCACCTGGCAGGAAGCCTAGTTTTTCACCCGCTTCTACTGCTGGACGAGTCAGTAGGATACGGCGAATCTCTTGGCGCTCCAGTGCGTCTACTGCAGCAGCTACTGCTAGGTAAGTTTTACCTGTACCAGCTGGCCCAATACCGAAGCTAATATCATGAGTGACCATATTCACTAGGTACTGAGCTTGATTAGGTGTACGCGGTTTGATGATGCCTTTCTTGGTCTTTACGAAGACTTCTTTTCCGTGAGCGATTTCTGATTCGGTATTTTGCTCAAGTACACCAGATTCTTTAACGGCTAAGTGAATTTGCTCTGGCTCAATATCAGGGATCTGGCCACGCACAGGTGCTGTGTCGACATAAAGCGTTTTGATGATATCTAGAGCTGCGGCGCTAGTGTGCGGCTTGCCCACGATCGTAAAGAAGTTGCTTCTGTGGTTGATCTCGACACCTAAGCGGCGTTCTAAATGTTTGATATTGTCATCGAAAGGACCGCACAAGCTTGATAGACGGCGGTTGTCTGAAGGTTCTAGATGAATTTCTAGAGTTACGATTTGATTACTCAATGTTGCCTCACATTTTGCCCTTAAGGGCGATGTATGAAGCCCGACTGTGACCGGGCTTCGCATATTTTTACCCAACTAACTCCAAAATAGCACATTGAAGCTGTTTGGGTATAGGCGCTAAGGCGTAAAGGTCGCTACACCTAGCTCATCTTCGCGTTTGGTTTTTGCCATCATTTGTGTTGGAGAAATAACACTGCGAAGATCCATATCTTTTTCTGTTCTTACTAGCTCACCACGTAGGGAGTTTGCGAACACGTCTGTGATTTTTACGTCAACAAACTGGCCGATTAGCTCTGCACCACCTTCGAAGTTAACCACACGGTTGTTTTCGGTGCGCGCACGAAGCTCCATCAGGTTCTTCTTAGATGGACCTTCAACTAAAACACGTTGCTCAGTGTCTAGCATCTGACGTGAATAACGCATTGCCTGCGAGTTTACAGTTTGTTGTAGCTCGTATAAGCGGTCTTTCTTAGTTTGCTCAGGAAGATCACATGGGTAATCTGCTGCTGGCGTACCTGGACGAGGAGAGAAGATAAAGCTAAAGCTCATATCAAAATCTACGTCCTTGATCAGTTTCATCGTGTCTTGGAAATCTTTGTCAGTTTCACCTGGGAAACCAACAATGAAGTCTGAACTGATTTGAATATCAGGACGCGCTTTGCGAAGTTTACGAATGATAGACTTGTATTCAATCGCTGTGTGTGGACGCTTCATCATAGTCAATACACGGTCTGAACCACTTTGTACTGGCAAGTGCAGGAAGCTAACAAGCTCAGGTGTGTCTTCGTAAACAGCAATGATGTCATCAGTGAACTCTAGCGGGTGACTTGTCGTAAAGCGGATACGATCAATACCATCAATAGAAGCAACCAGGCGTAATAGCTCGGCAAAAGAACAGATATCACCATCGTGCATTGGACCACGATAAGCATTCACGTTTTGGCCAAGTAGGTTTACTTCACGAACGCCTTGATCGGCAAGCTGAGCAATTTCAAACAATACGTCATCCATTGGACGGCTTACTTCTTCACCACGAGTATATGGAACAACACAGTAAGTACAGTACTTACTGCAGCCTTCCATAATTGAAACAAACGCTGTTGCGCCTTCCGCACGTGGTTCCGGCAGACGGTCAAACTTCTCGATCTCTGGGAAAGAGATATCCATTACTGGCGCTTCATCGCTTTGTGACTGCTTGATCATTTCAGGCAAACGGTGAAGAGTTTGTGGGCCGAAGATAACGTCAACAAATGGCGCACGTTCACGAATATGGTCACCTTCTTGAGTCGCTACACAGCCACCCACACCAATAACAACGCCATCTTTTTTGTCTTTTAGGGTTTTCCAACGACCAAGTTGGTGGAACACTTTCTCTTGCGCTTTTTCACGGATAGAGCAAGTGTTCAAAAGTAGTACGTCTGCTTCCTCTGGATCTTCTGTTAGCTCATAGCCATTTGCCGCATTAAGCAGATCGGCCATTTTTGATGAATCGTATTCGTTCATCTGGCAGCCCCAGGTTTTAATTAGCAGTTTCTTACTCATCACTATCGCTCGTCAGTTATTTAAATCTTTTTCTTGCACAGGCGCTGTATTGCGAAAACAACGAAGCGGCTGCTTAAATTATGACCACCATCTTGGCGGTAAGCGGCGTATTGTACTGCTTTAAAAAGCGCCTGACTAGGGGGAGTGTAAAATCTCTTTGAGAGCTTATATTTCAATTGCTGTAAGCGGTTATTAGGCCTCACAAAAGCAGGGTTTTTCGAAGGAATTCGCTCGCGATTTTAGAGCGGGCTACGTACAATGAACACACATTGAATTTAGGGTAGTAAGAAGACGATGGAACAGTTTGAAATTGCAGTTGTTGGTGGTGGCATGGTGGGAGCAGCGATGGCGCTGGGTCTTGCTAAACAAGGGCGCTCAGTCGCTGTTATCGAAAAATTTACCCCTCAAGCTTTCGAAAATTCGCAGCCAATGGACCTGCGTGTTTCTGCTATTTCTCATCGTTCTGTTGATTTACTGACATATCTCGATGCTTGGAGCGCCATAGAGGCGATGCGTGTGTGCCCTTATGCACGTCTTGAAACATGGGAAGCGGAAAACTGTCGAATTCGTTTCAATGCCGAATCTCTGCATCTAGAGCAATTGGGCTACATTGTCGAAAACCGAGTGATCCAACTAGGGTTATGGCAGCAGTTTCATCGTTTCGACAACTTGAAAGTGATTGAAGGTGATGGTGTTGAAAGCTTAACGCTTGACGATGAAGGCTCAACTATCATCTTAGAATCCGGGCGTGAAATTGCTGCGACTCTGGTCGTTGGTGCGGATGGTGCGAATTCAAGAGTACGACAAGCCAGTGGCATTGGGGTGACAGCATGGGATTATCGTCAAGAGTGCATGCTGATTAATGTTGAGACGGAACTCCCTCAACAAGACATCACGTGGCAGTGGTTTACCACGTCAGGGCCTCGTTCATTTTTACCACTATGTGGAAACCAAGGCTCATTAGTTTGGTACGACTCCCCTAAACGGATTAAGCAGTTAAAGAATATGAGTCATGCCCAGTTAGAGCAGGAGATTGTTGAGTACTTTCCAGCTGAACTGGGTAAGGTTAGCGTGCTACAGCGCGGCTCATTCCCACTTACACGTCGACATGCACAGCGATATTACAAACACGGTTGTGTATTAGTAGGGGATTCAGCTCACACGATAAATCCGTTGGCGGGTCAGGGCGTTAATCTTGGTTTTAAAGATGTAGAAGCCTTGTTGAAAGCGTTTGAAGAGAAAGGGGTCTCTAATGAAGCATTACGTCGTTATGAGATAGAGCGTCGTCCAGACAACCTGTTAATGCAAACGGGCATGGATGTATTCTATAAAGGGTTTAGTAGTACCTTACCCCCGCTAGCATTTGCTCGAAATGCTCTACTGAAAGTGGCAGAGCATTCTGGGCCGATTAAAGAGCAAGTCTTAAAATACGCGATTGGCCTTAAATAACTTAATAAATGACTAGACATACTGGGGCAGTGATAGAATCTGATACTGATTCTAGCGTTGGTGCCCCAGTTGCTTCATCGACGGTAAACAGAGCTAAATTGTCAGAATGTTGGTTTGCTGTCATAAGATACTTTCCATCTGGAGAAATACACAAATCTCGTGGGAATTCTCCCCCTGAACTGACAAAGCCTTGATAATCAGGTACAGCAGGGTCACTTAATTTAAACCAAGAGACGATAGACTCTCCGCGACCTGTCAAATAGACAAAGCGATTGTTCGGTGAAAGCTTAACGGCCGCCGCCGCTTCATGGTTTATATGTTCAGGAAACGCTGAAGTAGAGTAAATCAGTCGCCATCTCCCATGTTCGTTACGCTTGATAACATGCAGTGATTCATCGAGTTCACACAACACATACCCAAATTCACCATCTTGAGAGAAGTCTACATGTCGAGGACCACTTCCCAGCGGCATTACCAAAGACTGAGATAGAACCGCATCAGTTTTGTTATATTCGTAAAAGCTCAATGTGTCGATGCCTAAGTCTACCGTGACGAACTGTTGGCTATTAGGGATAAACTGTAACTGGTGCCCATGGGGGGCTTGCTGGCGAGTAGGATGAACGCTAGAGCCTTCATTAGCCAGTAAAGCTATACGTTCTCCAATAATGCCATGTGCCCTTAGGGCAAATATCTCGAAGTTACCTGTCCCATAATGCGCGACGCCTAATAGTTCTTTATTCGGAGATATTGCAAGGTGGCATGGGTAATCACCATCAAGCAATCTTACTTGATGATCTTCACTGTTTGTAGGCACGAATATAAGGGCCGCTCCTTCCTGTTGAGAACATTCGGAAACGAGATAATGTCCTTGCTCTGTATACAGAAGATAAGAAGGGTTGAAAGCATTTGTTATCGCTGAAGATATTATAAGGTCATGGGGAGTGTTGAAATGCGCCGTCTTGAAACCTAAATCATCGCCTTTTGAATACTGTCCAATAGCAACGGAGTAATCTTGGAAAGTCATAAATATCCTTGAAGATCAGTGTATTGACCTAAGGTTGCCTGTCTATCCTAGAATGAACAGTAGCAAAATACTTTTCTGTGAGCCAATAGAAGAAATTAACAATATTGAAGAAACTTTCAAAGATTCAACTAACGTAATTGTCAGAGAGGAATAGATAGAAAAAAAGCCCGTCAAATGACGAGCTTTCTTAATAATGGTGCGGAAGGAGAGACTTGAACTCTCACACCTTGCGGCGCCAGAACCTAAATCTGGTGCGTCTACCAATTCCGCCACTTCCGCGACAAAACTTGTAGTTAAGAGAGTAATTGGTAAAACTCGATCTTAACGTTGTAATTAATGGTGGCTACGACGGGATTCGAACCTGTGACCCCATCATTATGAGTGATGTGCTCTAACCAGCTGAGCTACGTAGCCATTTGAAGTTTTTACTTCGC